>JAVEVO010000014.1:0-73286 GCA_034005005.1 Myxococcota bacterium | reverse complement strand
GCGAGGGCGAGGGTGGCGAAGGTGAGGGCGAGGGCGAGGGCGAGGGCGAGGGCGAGGAGGGGGAAGGGGAGGGCAGCGAAGGGGAGGGCGAGGGCGAGGAGCCCGACGGGGGGGTCGACGGTGGCGAGACCGACCTCGGCCCCCAGGCGGCCTGCCTGGTCGAGCCGCGGGACCGGGGGCCCAACCGGATCTCGGTCACCCACAACTGCAGCCCGGCCGGTGGTCCGCTCACCATCTACGACCTGCGGGACCCGTCCTGCCCCGATCACCCCCACCCCGCGCCGACCCAGCCGCCCGGGGTCCCGGTGGTGCTGCGCGACGTCGTCGTCACCGGCCTGTTCGAGGAGTACCTCACCATCGCGGATCCGGCCGGCGGGACCTACAGCGGGATCTGGGTCTACAACAACGGCCGCCGGGTGGACGTCTCGGCGCTCACCGTGGGCTCCCGGGTGACGATCACGGGCAACTACCTGGAGTTCTATACCCTCTCGGAGATCAACCTCGAGGCGGTGGAGGTGCTCGGCCCGGGCGCGCCGCCCGTGCCCCTGGTGGTCGAGGACCCGGCCGACATCGCCACGGACGCGCCCCTGGCCGAGCCCCTCGAGGGGCAGTTGCTGCAGATCCGCGACGCCCGCGTCGCGGTGACCGTGCCCGATTGTCCTCAGGATTTCGGTGAGTTCCTGATCACGGGTCGCTTCCGCATCGACGACCTCGCGGACATCCCCTACGAGCCGGCGCCCGGCGACGTCATCGTCTCGGTGACCGGCGTCCTCAACTACGGTTTCGGCAACAGCAAGCTCGAGCCGCGCACCCTGGAGGACCTCGTCGTCATCCCCTGCGGCAACCGCCCCGACAAGTGCACCACCGTCGAGTGCATCGCCGAGGAGGACGCGCCGGAGACGGGGAGCCTGGTGATCACCGAGATCCAGTACGACCCCCTCGGGGTCGACAACCTCACGGAGTGGTTCGAGGTCTACAACCCCGGCGCCGAGCCCGTCGATCTGCGGGGCTGGACCATCGTCTCCTGCGACAACAACCGCTACGAGGTCCCCGCGTCGGGTGCGGCGATCAACGTGCCGGCCCGCAGCTACAAGGTGATCGGCGCCTCCACCGATCGCTCCCAGAACGGCGGCGTCAACGTGCTGCTGGCCTTCGATAACGCCAAGTTCTTCCTGCCCAACCCCCAGGGCTCGATCCTGCTGTACGACGCCGCGCAGCACCTCGTGGATCAGGTCCGCTACGACGGCCGCGACCCCTGGCCCGCGGACGTCAGCGGCGCCTCCTTGATGTTGGACGGCCCGGGCCTGGACAACCGTGACCCGGCCAACTGGAGCCGGTCCACGGAGAGCTACGCGGGCAACAACAAGGGCACCCCCGGCGCCGCGAACCGCTGAGGACGCCCGGGAGGCCCCGCGGCCGGCGCGCGTCCGCCGCCGCGACCGGCGGGGGTTCCACATCCCAATCACGGCGGGGGAGTGCCCCACCGCGCTGCACTGGCGGGCGCCGGTCGTCTGCCAGGGCCTCGACCCAGGTCCACGGACCATCTAGGAGGAGAACATGGCCAAGCTGATCGAGATCGAAGGTGTCGGTGAAGTGTACGCCGAGAAGCTGGCGAACGCGGGCGTCGAGTCCACGGCCGACCTGCTCGCCAAGGGCGCCAGCCCGGCCGGGCGCAAAGCCCTCGCCGAGGCCGCGGGCCTCTCCGAGAAGCTGATCCTCGGCTGGGTGAACAAGGTCGATCTGCTGCGCGTCAAGGGCGTCGGCAGCGAGTACGCCGACCTGCTCGAGGCCTCGGGCGTCGACACCGTCCCGGAGCTGGCGCAGCGCAACGCAGCGAACCTGGTCGCCAAGCTGACCGAGGTCAACGACGCGAGGAAGCTCGTCCGGGCCCTCCCGACGGAGAAGCAGCTCACCGACTGGATCACCCAGGCGAAGACCCTCCCGCGGGTGGTCACGCACTAGTCCCTCGACACAAGGATTTCCACTGGTTGCCTGCTGCCGGGTGGGTGCCGGCCGACAGGTCGGCACCTGGAGCAGGTCGCGCTTCGCCGGCCCTCAGTTCCCCGGTCCCGCCCCCGGCGGTGTGGCCACGGGCCCGCTGGTGGACGCGGGGGGCCGCCCCACGACCTTGGTGCCCGGCGGCAGGGGCTGGACCACGGCGACCGTGGGCGGCAAGCCCGGCATGCTGGTGTGGGCCTCCCAGCCGGGCCAGGGCCAGCCCTTGCTGCGATCGGGGGGCCTCCCCTGGGCGTCGAGCAGATGGAAGCGCCGCGGCGTCTCCTCGTAGATCGCCCGCAGCACCGTGTCGGGTAACTTCAATCCACGCCATGGTTTTTTGGGCTCGAGGAAGAAGCGGTAGCGGTCCATCTCCAGCACCTGCATGTAGGAGCGCAGGGTGTTGATGATGTAGGCCTCGTCCTTCATCGGCTCGACGACCATGTCGGAGGCGTACATGAAGCGATCCTGGTAGCGGGTCAGGAAATCCCGGTAGCGTTTCGGGTGCTTGTTGAACTTGGTGAAGCCCTCGATCTGGAAGTCGCGCCAGCCGAAGCTGATGTCGCTGTAGACGTTGGGGTACCGCTCGAGGAGCGCGCCGAGGGCCTTCAGCCGGGCCGGCGTGTTCTTGTACAGCCCGAAGTGCAGCAGGCAGACCCGCAGGTAGGGGAACTGCTCCATCATCCGCACGAACTCGTCGTAATACTTGGTCAGGTTCACATGGTAGGAGATGGGGATCTGGTTGTCCTGCAGGTACTGGTAGATCGGCCTCAGCCGCGGATCGTCCAGGGGCATCAGGTGGAAGGGCTCCTTCCCGGTGGAGGCGCCGTGGCCGAGGTACAGTTTCAGCCCCGCGGCCCCGCGGGCGATGTAGTCCTTCATCAGCTCGAGGTTGCCCTCGTCCAGCGGCCGGATCGTCGGGAAGGCCAAGAAGCGGGTCGGGTATTTCTTGGCGATCCGCAGGATCTCCTCGTTGTTCTCCCGGAACTCCTCGAAGCCGTACTTGTTGTTGAGGGTGAAGGTGTACTTCGAGGTGCCCATCAGGGCCATCTTCTCGATGCCGAGCTGATCCATCGCGGCCAGGACCCGTAGGGCCTGGGCCTCGTCGAGGATGTGTTCGTGATCGTTGATGACCTTGAAGCGGCGCGGCGGGAGCGTCTCGATGGTGAGCCGGGGATCGTCCGGGAGGTCCGGCTTCCCCGGGGTGGCCGCGGCCCCCCGGGCCGAGGCCGGAGAGGCCGTGGGGGTCGGCGGCGCCGACTGCTGGCGGGCGAGCAGCAGCCCGGCCACGAGCAGCGCGCCCAGGACGGCGGCCACGATCCAGCCTCGCCCGCTGTCTTTCTTGTTCCGCATTGCAGCTCCTGCCGGGCCTCCTGCCCGGACGGCCGCCCGAGCGTGCTCAGCGCACCAAGAACAGCGAGAGCTCGGGGACGTAGGTGATGACGAGCAAGGCGACGAAGAGGATGATCAGGAAGGGGATCGCCAGCCGGTACATCGTGGTCATGGGCTTGTTGAACGCGAGGCTGGCGACGCAGAGGTCCATGCCGGCGGGGGGCATCAGGTAGCCCACCTGCAAGCTGGCGATGAAGATCATCGCCAGGTGGATCGGGTCGATGCCGACCTCGGCGGCCACGGGGGTGATCAGCGGCACGACGACGATGATCGCGCTGAAGATGTCGAGGAAGCCGCCGATGAGGATCAGGAAGATGTTCAGCGCCAGCAGGAAGGACCACTTGCTGGTGAAGACCTGCTGGGCGACCGCGAAGATCTTCATCGGCACCTCGGCGTCGACCAGGTAGTTGGTGAGCCCGAGCGCGCAGCCGAGGATGGTGAGGATCGCCCCGACGAGCATCATGCTCTTCTGCATGACCCGGGGCACGTCCCGGAAGAGGTGCAGGTCCTTGTAGACGAAGACCTCGATGATCAGCACGTAGGCCGCGGTGATGGCCGCGGCCTCGCCGACGGTGACGAAGCCGCCGAGGATGCCGCCGAGGATGATCACCGGGACGGCCAGCTCCCACTTGACCTCGTTGAGCGAGGAGAAGAACTCCCGGGGGTTCACCGGCGCGCGCTTCACGCCGGCCTTCCTGGCGACGTACAGACCGTAGCCGGCCAGCGCCAGCACCGTGACGACGCCCGGGAGCAGGCCCGCGAGGAAGAGCTGGTTGATCTCGACGTTGGCCATCATCCCGTAGACCAGCAAGGGCAGGGAGGGCGGGAAGAGGAGCCCCATGGACCCCGCCGCGGTGCACAGGCCCAGGGAGAACTTCGCGGGGTACTGCTCCGTGAGCAGGGCCGGCAACAGCAGGGTGCCCAGCGCGATGATCGTCACCCCGGAGGCGCCGCTGAAGGTGGTGAAGAACGAGCAGATGATCACCACGGTCAGCACCAGGCCGCCCGGTAGCCAGCCCATCGCGGCCCGGGCGAAGCGGGTCAGCCGCTTGGCGGTGCCGGCCTCGGCCATCAGGTAGCCGACGAAGGTGAACAGGGGGATCGTGATCATGAAGGGGTTGGCGGCCAGCCGGTACAGCTCGATGATCACCGACTGGGTGTCGACGCCCGCGACGTAGAAGGCGATGAGCGCCAGCAGGCCGATGACCACGAACAGGGGGGCGCCGAGCAGCGCGAGGAGGATCAGGGCGACCCCGACGATGCCCATGTTCATGGCGCACCCTCCGCGAGACCGCGCAGGGCTTCCCGGCGGGCGGTGAGCTCCGGCGAGTCGTAGCCGAAGAGGATGGCGATTCCGAGGACGGCCTCGAAGAGGAAGTGGTAGGCCAGCAGGCCGAAGCCGAGGGGGATGATGCCGATGCCGACCCACGCGGGGATCGCCCCGTGGAGCGTGCCGCCGCTGGCGGTCTCGGCCACGAGGAAGCGCCAGGAGGCCTGCACGAGGAAGATGCAGGCCGCGGCGGCGATCAAATCGAGGCCGATGGTCAGCCGCTCTCGCCCGCGTGGGGCGAAGAGCCGGTTGAGGACCTCGATCTTGATGTAGCGCCGCTTGTTGGTGGCGTAGGCCGCACCGAAGAAGGCCACCCAGAGCAACAGGTGGCGGGTGACGACGTCGATCCAGCCGAAGTTGAACCACTTGAGCAGGGCGAGCAGGGGGCCGTCCTCGGGGAGCACGGAGGCGGCCGGCGGGGGGAGGGCGGCGGTCGCGAGGGTCGGCTCACTCGTCGGGGCGGCGGGTGCCGGGGCCGGTGCCGGGGCGGCCGCGGGGGCCTCGTCGCCGAGGTCGCCGAGGTAGGCGCCGGTGGCCGCGGGGGCCGGGGCCGGGGCCGGGGCAGCCGCGGGGGCCTCGTCGCCGAGGTCGCCGAGGTAGGCGCCGGTGGCTGCGGGGGCCGGTGCCGGGGCCGGTGCCGGGGCGGCCGCGGGGGCCTCGTCGCCGAGGTCGCCGAGGTAGGCGCCGGTGGCTGCGGGGGCCGGTGCCGGGGCCGGTGCCGGGGCAGCCGCGGGGGCCTCGTCGCCGAGGTCGCCGAGGTAGGCGCCGGTGGCCGCGGGGGCCGGTGCCGGGGCCGGTGCCGGGGCAGCCGCGGGGGCCTCGTCGCCGAGGTCGCCGAGGTAGGCGTCCGTGGGCGCAGCGCCGCTGCCGACCGCCGGGAGCGCGGCCGGCTGGTCGGGCGCGGCCTCACCCGTGGCCGCCGGGAGGCTCCCCGGGAGGGCCGCGGCGCTCGTGGGGGCCGTGGGGGCCACGGGCGCCGCCTCCCCGAGGCCGAAGCTCTCGCCCTGCAGCCGCAGCACCAGCGGGGAGACCAGGTTGCGGTACGCCACCGAGTACAGGGCGAAGGTCAGCATGGTCAGCAGGGAGATGGAGAGGATCACCCCCTCCACCCTCCCGAGGATGCGGTCGAAGTTCAGGAGGTGCTTCACGCGCTCACCCCTCTGGGAATGCAGCCGCTGCCGGGTGGACGAGCGGTCCGAAAGAACCAACGAGTGCGGGCGAATCCGCCAGTCGATGGCCGAGAAGGACTACTTCTTGCCGGCCCGATGATCCCGAAGATACCCTTCCGCTTCCTGCAAGAGCCCCGGCTGGAACATCTTGGCTGAGATGTCCTCGCGCACCTTGGCCGCGATCCCCTTGAAGCGCTCCAGCTCCGCGGGCGGCACGGGGACGACCTTCATCCCCTGCGCCTTGAGCTGGGTGATCGCGTCCTTGTTCTTCTGGCGGATGACGCCGCGCAGCTTGGCGTGGTGGCGCGCCGAGATCTCCATGATCTTCGCCTGGTGCTCGGGGGAGACCTTGTCCCACTGGGCCTTGGTGACCACTGTGCCGCCCGCGCCGATGACGACGGCCAGCCCGGTGATGTGGCTGACGTACTTGTCCCACTGCACCGAGATCAGGCCGAGGGGGGAGTTGTAGACGCCGTTGATCATCCCCCGCTGCAGCCCGGGGAGCACGTCGGTGAGCGCCAGGCTGATCTGGGAGATGCCGGCCATCTCGAAGAAGCGCTTGCTGATCGGCTCGTCCTCCCAGCCCCACATCTTCACGTTCTGGAAGTCGGCCAGGGAGGCGACCGGCTTCTGGGTGAAGATGTAGGTGTACCCGAGGTCCGCGTAGCCGAGGATGACGAAGCCCTTCTTGCTCACGAGGTCCTGCAGCTTGGGGTGCATCTTGTCGCGCACCGCGTCCATCTCCTCGTAGTTCTGGAAGAGCAGGGGCAACTGGACGACGAGGGTGTTGGAGTCGATCATCTGCAGCCCGACCGAGGTGACCACCGCGCCCTGGAGCTGCGAGGCCCGCATCTTGCGGACCATGTCCTTCTCGTCGCCCGAGACCATGCCCGGGAAGAACTGGAAGGAGACCTGCTTCTCCGTCGCGGTCTCGATCTCGGCGTTCATCGCCCGCAGGGAATCCATCCAGGGGGAGTCCTTCGGCGCGACGCTGGCGACCTTGAAGATCACCGGCTCGGCCGCGGCGCTGGCGGTCAGCAGGAGCAGCAGGGACAGGAGGAGACCCGCGACGCGGATCGGGGTGCAGTGTTTACTGGAGCAGGATGCCATCGTCTTCCTCCGTGGTGCTGGCTGGCGGGGCAGCGGGGACACAGCTCCCCTCACCACCCTCGAACAGCCCGCCGACCCGGTCCCGCCAGCGCAGGGCCCATCGACGGGAGACCGAATTCATCAGGCCTTGCTCCGGCAGCAGGTCGAGGTCCGCGTCGGCGAGCGCGTTGAGCTGCTGGCAGAACAGGTCCCGGTCCTGGGCCTGGATCGCGTAGAAGCGGGCCAGCAAGAACGGGCCGAGCAGGAACTTGCCCTGGGAGACGGCGATCCCCTGCTCGAAGAAGCCCCGGCCCCGGGCCGCGTCCCCGCCGAACATCGGCGGCCGCCCCGCATGGAAGACTCCGGCCATGAGCAGGGGGAGGCCGTGCCAGTACTTGCCGTCCAGGGCGAGGGTCCGCTCGAGGAGGATCTCGGCCTTGGGCAGCTCGGCGATCCGGGCGGGGTTGGACTGGTCGAGGTTGATCCGGCTGGCGTAGGCGAAGACCAGCCAGAACAGGGCCGGTGCCTGCTCGGCGGGCACCTTGGCCACCGCCTGGCGGAGCGCGTCCAGGTCCGCGCCGTCGAGCGCCTGCTGCAGGGCCGGGGAGCCCAGCCGGCGGAGGGCGTAGCCCGCGGCCCGGGTGTAGAAGCCCGCGGCCCGCAGCTTCAGCTCGGCGACCCGGGCGCCGTCGGCGGCCGCATCGGCCAGGTCGAGCTCGTCCTCGAGCACCAGGTAGCTGTACGCGGCGAAGCCCTGGGCGCCGAGCAGCAGGAGGGAGGGGTTCTCCGGGTCGGCCGCGAGGAGGATCTCGAGGGTCTTGAGGTTGCCGGGCATGGCCTCGCGCACGAAGAGGTAGTCCTGCTCCGCGTTGAGCGCGACCATCCCCTCCTCGAGGACCTCCCCCGTCTCCCGCAGCACCTGCTGCCGGATGGAGCAGCCGCCGAGGCCCGGCAGGGCCAGCAAGCACACCGCCACCCCGAGGAGCCTCGATCTCTGGTCACATCGTGCCGCCATGCTCATCCCGACCTCGGCCCGTGGTTCCGACGCAGGCAACGCACGATAATTCAAGCCCCGGCCCTGGTCAACCCTCGGGCCGTCGCCGGGCGTCCTCGTCCCTCTCCCGCCGCGTCCGCGCGGCCTCGGGCGCCGGCCCCTCGCCCTCGCGTTGCCTGCGGCCGGGATCGATGATAGAGCAAGGCCGCAGAGGAGGTCCCGTGTCCCCCGAGCTCATGGACGACCAGACCCTGGTGGAGCGGCTGCTGCAGCGCCCGCCGCCCCGTCACCTGCTGCCGCCGCTCGGCAGCCGGCAGGCCGACCCGCGGCTCGTCAGACGTCGCCAGCAGCTCTACCGGGCCCTCTCGGTGACCGTGTCGGGGCTGTTGCGGGAGCAGCTCTTCGCCGGGCTCACGGAGCCCCTCTCCCGGGTCCGGGGGAGCAGGGACCCGGTGCCCTTCACCGCGACCCCGGAGGTCGCCCGGCTGGCCCGGCTGCTGATCGCCGAGGGCTGGTGCCTGGAGGAGATCCGGCGGCGGCTCGAGGGGTTGCAGCGGCTCTGGGCCAGTCTCGCGGAGACCCGCCCCGACTCCTGGCGGGTCCTCGACGTCGCGGACCAGCTCTGCACGTGGCACGAGCAGGGGCAGCCGATCTCCGCGATCCACGATGCCCTGGAGGCCGCGGAGGACCTCTGGCGCTCCGACCTCAGCGAGCAGGGGCGCGACCGCCTCGGCCATTTCCGGAACTTCCTCGAGGCCCTGATCCACGTCTTCTGATTCACCCGCATCGCTGGCTGCGGCCGGGGGCGCGTTCACGCGCCGGGGTACAGCGACGCGAAGAGCTGGATCAGCAGCTCCTCCAGCTCGTGCCCCGCGGCCGTGGCCTCCCCGGGCCGGCCGGCGAGGGTGTAGCTGGCCTGTAAGTGCCTGAAATGACGGCTCGTTCGTGGTGGGGCCAGGGTCAGCTCGGCGATGCCGGCGGGGACGCCCCAGCCCAGCAGGCGGACGAGCCCGCGCCACTCGGCCAGCTCGGGCGGCAGGACGACGGGCAACGGGGTCGGGCGTCGGGGCAGGGGAGCGGGGGTCACGGCGCCGGTCAGCAGGAGGACGGTCTGCGTGTTCAGCTCCGGGACCGAGGCGGCGCGGACGCGGGTGAAGACCAGCTCGCCGGGGGTCAGCAGGAGCAGGTCCCGGGCGAGGAGGTCCTGGGAGAGGAAGACGGGGCCGAGCCAGTAGTCCACGAGGTCGGCCCGCGTGCCGCCGGGGAGGCCCCGGCCCGCGAGGTCCGCGGCCTGGTAGGGGTGGACCGCGGCCTCCGGGAGCTCGGCCCGGCCCACGCCGGGCAGCAGGAGCGACGCCAGCAGGCCGACCAGCCGCCAGGAGGGGGCCATGGCTAGAACAGGCCGCCGAAGTAGGTGAAGTAGGAGCGCAGGATGTTCAGGTTGACCATGAAGCCATCGAAGCGCCACTTCTTGCCCAGGTAGTCCCAGAACAGCTCCTCGTCGAGCGCGGGATCGCGGCCGTCGTACTGGTAGTAGGTGTCCAGGGCCTCGAGGTACGCGGCCGACAGCTCCTGGCCCTTCTTGACCATCACCACCGCCGGCGAGTCGGCCAGGGCGAGGTTCCGGCAGCGGGCATTGGGCACGAAGACCTCCCGGCACTCCCCGTCGACGCAGGTGTGGCCGGCGAGGCAGTACCCCAGGGGATCGCTCGGCGAGCAGGGGACCGGCTCGCAGGTGAAGTCGTCCGGGACGCAGTTGCCGTAGTCGTCGCAGTGCTCCCGCTTGGCGCAGGGGTTGAGGGACTCATCGCACCCGTTGCCCTGGGCGTCGCAGCTCTCGAGGTACTCGGTGCAGTCCTGCAGGCAGTAGGCCGCCTCGTCGTCCTCCTGCAGGGGCTGGCAGTACGTCCCGCCGTACTCGCCCGTGTAGCCGGCACACTCCTCGCTGCTCGCGCACGGGGAGCAGAGGCCCGCGGGCCCGCCCGCGGAGGCCGCGTCCTCGTCGGCGCAGCGCGGCTGCAGGGCGCCGTACTGCTGCCCGCCGATGGGATCGGTGAAGGTGATCCGCGTGAAGTCCACCCCGTCGGGGGTCTCCTCCTCGTCGGTGCCGAGCCGGAAGACCTTGAAGCTGTCGTTGAAGCGCAGCTCGTAGCCCGAGGTGAGCATGTACAGGCCCCAGAAGAAGATGTCGTCGACGAGCATCAGGGTCGGGTCGGTCCGCAGCATCAGCGGCAAGGGCTCGCAGCGGCCCCCCTGGCAGGAGCTGCCCGTGGCGCAGGTCCCGAGGGGCGTCTGGAGGGAGCACGGCGACGGGACACAGGTGAGGTCGTCGGGCACGCAGTTGGCGTAGTCGTCGCAGTACTCGTCGGCGCGGCAGGGGTTGAGATCCTCGTCGCACTGGCCGTCTTCGTCGCAGCTCTCCAGGTACTCGCTGCAGTCCTGCAGGCAGTAGAAGGTCGTGTCCTCCTCCTGGAGGGGCTGGCAGAAGGTGCCCCCCATGGCCCCCGTGTGGCCCAGGCACTGCTCGCTGTCGCTGCACGTCTCGCACAGGGCGCGGCTGGGCGCGGCGCCGGCCCGGGGCGGCACCTCCTGTCCCGTCTCCGGGTTCACCTCGACCCAGCCGCCCTGCGCCTCGTCCCAGACGGGCAGGGGCGCGGCCGGCCGGTACAGCAGTTGGCCGTCGGTCAGCCCGTTGGCGTCCTTGTCGCCGCCGAGCAGGTAGCTGGGGCCGAAGAGCGGGTACTGTTCCGCGACGACGCCCGCGGCGAGGTTGCCGAACTCCTCGGGGAAGAGGTCGTAGAAGGTGATCGCGTAGGTCCCCGAGTCCGCGTCGACGCCGATGACCGAGGCGTCGGGGTCGGTGAGGGCCCAGATCGCCGCGGTGGTGGTCCACCAGTGGCCCGCCTCCAGGGGACGGTCGTAGGCGTAGTAGCCGGAGTCGAACGCGAAGCGGGAGAAGCGCCGCCGCCCGTCGCCCTGGACCACCTCGACGTCCGGCTCGTCCGGCACGCAGTAGGCGTGCAGCACGTACTCGGCCTGGTCGCGCCGTGAGGGATCGTCGGAGCGGGGGAAGAGGGACCCGTCCTTGCCCTGGCAGTAGGTGCCGTAGGAGGGGGTGGCGATCACCTCGGCGAGGAGGTTGAACGCGGTGTAGGCCGAAAGCTCGTAGTAAAGGTCGAACAGTGGGTCGTACTCGTCCTCGGCGAACCACCAGAACTGGTGGTAGTCGGACAGGGGAAGAAAGTTGTTCCAGTAAGTCCGCTCGAGGACCATCCAGGGGTCCCAGCCGAAGCGATCACGGCGGAAGTTGTCGAAGTAGTAGTAGGCTCGCCAGTGATTGACCTGGGTCATGGTCATCTCGAAGGGATCGGCCCCTTGATCGAAGTACTGGCAGGAGAGCATCTGCTCGGTCCACTCGTCGCTGCAGAAGGCGTAGGGCACGCGCACCGGCTCCGCGGCTCGCTCCGCCGCGGAGCGCCCCGTCCCGGCGGCCGTCGCCGCGAGGTAGTCGTCGTAGCGCATCCAGCGGCGGGTGCTCAGGTCGGCCAGCTCGGGGAAGGAGCGGGCGACGGAGGTGTAGTGGCACCGCTCGAGCAGGTTGACGTTGGGGATGTTGCTGTCGTCGTAGCGTACCGTGTGACCGAAGTGGGTCTCGGTGCCGGAGAGCAGCTCGCCGGCGCGCCCCAGCTCGCCCCGGGGGCGGGCGAAGACCTCGATGGGGCCGGGGCGCTGCACCAGGCAACTGAGGCCCGCGGGGCCGGGGAACACGTCGGCGGCCTGGCAGCGGCGATCGCTGGCCGGCACCTCGTCGTAGCCCGCGCCGTAGCCGAAGGCGATGGCGGCGTAGTCATATTTGCCTAGACCTTGCAGGTCGGAGTGGAACGAATAGCCGTAATCCATGATCGAGGAGTATTGAAAGTCCCGCATCCTCCCCGCGCGCTGGTTCTCGGTGAGGTAGGACATGCCGTAGAGGTCCTGGTAGGTCAGCGCTCCCTGCGGATACTCGACGCAGGCGCCCTGGTCCGCATCGCAGATCCAGCCGGGCTCGCAGGTCACGTCGCGGCACCGGGCGCCGCCCGTCCGGTGGCAGGCGCCCGTCTGGCAGTCGCAGTACTCGTCCTCCCCGCAGCTCGCGATCGCGCAGGCGGGGCAGCACGAGGGCTGGGTCGTCGGCAGGTTCTCCTGCCGGAGCTGCCAGTAGTCGTCGAAGTAGTTCAGGGAGTCGTAGCTGGCCTGGAAGTTGTGGCGCAGGCCGAGGGTGTGGCCCACCTCGTGGATCGCCGCGGCCTTGAACTGCAGGGCGCGGATCTCCCGCCAGATCGTGTCGTAGTCGGTGCGGCCTTCGTACTGGCGGGCGATGCCGAGGGCCGAGGTCTCGAGGAAATCGGGGAACTCGACGTTGCGGGCGACGGCCTTCTTGAACAGCTCCCGCTGCCGCTTGATCCAGAAGGGATTGAGCCGGCTCGCCGGGTCCTGGCGGGCGAGCTGGTCGCTGGTGAGGCGATCGGGGCTGCTGCCGACCTCGCCCGCGAGCAGGGCGCGGACCTCCTCGTTGAGCAGCCGGTCCCCGAGCCCGGCCTCGAGCAGTTGCTGGTAGCGCTGCTCGTCAGCCTGCCGGGAGTACGGGGTGAAGCCGCGGGCCTGGCGCTCGGCCTTGCGGGCCAGCCGCTGGCGACGCAGGTCGCCGGCCGGGGGCTTGGCGGGGGACGGCCGGCGGGTGACCTTGCCCTGGCCGGCCCGGGGCCGGTCCGCGGGACGCGCGGTGGCCGCCTGGCCGGGCGCGGCGAGCCGCGCGCGGGCCAGGGCCGGGTGGAGCTGCTCCGGGTCGATGGTGCCCGTGAGGCGGTCCAGCAGCTCCTGCCGGAAGTGGGTGCCCTCGATGAGGTCGTCCGTGGGGAGGTCGTCGTTGAGGAAGCGGATGACGTCGACGACGTAGGAGCTGTAGGTGTTGAGGGCGGCGCCGTAGAGGTGAGCCTTGCCGGAGAGGATCTCGCCCGTCACCGGGTCGGTGGCCGCGGGGCCGTAGCCGAGGGGGCCCTCGAGCTGGTCCGCGTCGACCCAGTGCAGCACGCTGTAGCGCAGGTCACCGAAGCGGACGACCTTGCCGGGCTGACCACAGGCCGCGTCGTCGGCTGCGGCCACGGGGTTGTGGCAGAGGGTGAAGATCGTGCCGACCTCGGCGACGTGCTTGCCCTGCACCGCGGCGACGCCCTGGCGCGCGGCGAGGTCCCACTGCGCCATGGTCTCGAAGGCGTCCCGCACGAGCAGGGGATCGCCGGGGAAATCCTGCGACAGGTAGTAGGGGACCGTCCGGGTCTGCCGCTCCTGCAGGGGGATGGGGATGCGGCGTCCCTGCGGGTCGCGCAGGTACTCCCCGGTGGCGGCGTCGCGGCGGTAGGTCGCCCGCCAGATGTTGTGGCGGTTGATCATGTAGCGGCGACCGCTGTCGGTCTGCCCGCGCTGCTCGTCGTAGGTCACCCGCTCGCTGCGGAAGTAGCCGAACTTGGACATGAGGTTGTCGTCGTACTGGAAGGGCTCGTAGTCCGGCTCTTCCGGCGCCCGGGCGAAGCTGTGGCGCACCTTGATCTCGCCGGCGGTGCAGTCCTCGGCCGACCACCCCATCCAGGTGAAGTAGCAGCCCCACTCGTCGGGCTGGACGAACATCTTGCCGACGTAGTCGAGGTAGGTGAGCTGCCCGGCGTCGTCCCGCTCGGTGTGCAGGGCGTCCTCGCCGCCCTGCTCCTCGGGCACGAAGTACTCGAGGTTCTTCACCAGGGCGCTCCCCTCCTCGAGATCGAGGTAGTCCACGGTGATGAAGTCGAAGTTGGTCACCAGGTTCTCGGACCAGTCCACCCGGACGTACTCCCGCTCGAACCAGGGTCGATCCGTGTCGTTCTCGACCAGGACGTTCGTCTCTTCGCCGGTCGTGGCGTTGTACTCCCGCATCCGGTCGAAGTGGCTCTCGATGCGGTAGGCGACGATGGGGTTCTCGGTGTACTCCTCCCCGTAGAAGTCCGCGGGGAGCGTCGAGGGCCGCTCCGCGCCGGGGACCTTGGGGTAGGCCCGATAGCCGACGAGGTACTTCTCCTGGATCCGCCAGCGGATCTTCTCGGTGACGCTGGTCTCGCCCATGAAGGTGAAGGCCGAGGTGGGCGGCACGCCGACGACGGTCTGCAGGTAGTACCAGGCGCCCGCGAGATCGCGCTTGGCGAGGTAGTTCGCCTGGGTCCGGTCGATGTCCCCGAGCTCCTCCGCGCAGCCCGCGCCGAACAGCAGCACGGCGCACGCGACCAGCCGGGGAGCGACGGTCAGGCGAGATGACCCGTTCCTTGGACCCATGACGGCAGCCCTCCACCAGGTGACTCGCCCACTCTGCCACATCTGGCTCCGCCAGGCGAGAGCGGAGATCCGCGACCGGTCCCCCGGGAAGATTGCGCGTTTCGGGGGGGATGGGGTATGCACACCCGGTGGAGGGAAACCATCCGTCGCATCCAGGAGGAAGCCGATGAACCTCGCCGGGATCCAGCAAGCCCTGAGAGAAGAGGGGATGGACGGCTGGCTGCTGTACGATTTCCACAACCGGGACGCGATCGCCTACCGGGTGCTGGGGCTCGACTTCGGCCAGTTCACCAGCCGCCGCTGGTTCTACTTCATCCCCGCCGAGGGGGAGCCGGTCCGCCTGGTCAGCCGGGTCGAGCCGGTGAAGCTCGACAGCCTGCCGGGGAGCAAGCGCTTCTATCTCTCCTGGGAGGAGCTCCACGCCAGCCTGCGGGAGATCCTCGGGGCGCGGCGGAAGATCGCCATGCAGTATTCCCCGCAGGCCGATATCCCCTACGTCTCCACCGTGGACGGCGGGACCGTCGAGCTGATCGGTCGTCTCGGCTACGAGGTCGTCTCCTCCGCGGACCTGGTGCAGCGCTTCGAGTCGGTCATCGACGAGGCCGGCTACCGCTCGCACCTCGAGGCCGCCGAGAAGATCCAGCGCATCAAGGACGAGGCCTTCCACTGGATCGCGGAGGGCGTCCGGGCGGGCCGCGGCAGCACCGAGTACGACGCCCAGCAGTTCATCGTCCAGCGGTACGCGGAGGAGGGGCTCGACTGCCTGGGCGAGCTGCCCATCGTGGGCGTCAACGACCACCCGGCCAACCCCCACTTCCAGCCGACGCCCGACAACGCCCGGGTCATCCAGCGCGGGGACATGCTGCTCATCGACCTGTGGGCCAAGCTGCAGCGCCCCGGCGCGATCTTCTACGACATCACCTGGTGCGGCTTCGTCGGGCGGCAACCCCCCGCGAAGTACGTCGAGATCTTCCACGCGGTGCGTGACGCCCGCCAGGCCGCGGTCGACTTCGTGCGGGAGCGGTTCGCCGCGCAGGAGCCCGTCTGCGGCTGGGAGGTGGACGATCGCTGTCGGCGCGTGGTCCGGGAGCGCGGCTACGGCCCCTACTTCATCCACCGCACCGGCCACTCCATCGGCGAGCAGGTCCACGGGAACGGCTGCAACATCGACAACCTCGAGACCCGGGAGACCCGGCGGCTGATCCCCGGGATCTGCTTCTCCGTGGAGCCGGGGATCTACCTCGAGGAAGAGATGGCCGCGCGCTCCGAGATCGACTGCTTCATCACCCTCGACGGGCAGGTGGTGGTGGCCGGCGAGGAGCAGCGGGAGCTGATCCTGATGGACGTCTGAGCCGGGGGCGAGTAGAAGGCAACCCGCCGGAAGAAGGGCGGTTCCTTCTGACCGCCGAGGAGTCGTGCGATGAGGATCGGCCGGTTCATGCTGCTGGGATTGCTGGGCAGCCTGCTGCTCGCGGGCTGTCAGATGTCGGTCGCCGTACGTCCGACCACGCCGCCACAGGTCCGCAGCAGCCCACCCGCGGCCGAGGTGGTCGCGGCCCACTACTCCCCTGACTTTCGTACCAGAGTGCATCCGGTCCAGGAGGGGCCGGGGACCTACCTCTTCGACCTGGGACGGGGGGGCGCGCCCCTGATCCAGGAGGTCGTCCAGGCCCGCTTCACGCGGGTGATCGAGGTCGGCCACGTGCCGCCCCTCGAGGCGCACGAGGCGCCGGAGGCCCAGGTCGTGCTGGTGCCGAGCTGGAAGGACTTCACGGTGCACCAGCGGGACGCCTCGGGGGCCACCGACGGCCAGGCGGTGCTCGAGCTGGCCCTGCTGCGGCGGGACGGCTCCCCCGTCTGGACCCGGACCTTCATCGGCCAGGCCAGCGGGATCGTGGTCGGCGGCGAGGGCATCGGCCCCCTGACCGGGATCGCCAACGAGGCGCTCGAGCAGCTCGCCACCTCGCTGAACGCCCAGCTCGCCCAGCCCGAGGTCGTCGCGACCCTCGGCGAGGTGCGGCAGCAGTCCGCGGCGCGCGCCCAGGCCGCCCAGGCGGGCGCCCTGCGGCAGCAGGCGCGGCGGCTGTACGTCCATCCCTTCGCGGGCGCCGACGCCGGTCTGGCCGGCCAGCTCCAGGGCGAGGTGGTCGCCCGCCTGCTGAGCTCCAACCGCGTCGTCGTGCTGGCCACCGGGGCGCAGGGCGCCTCCGTGGACGAGGCGATCCAGCAGGTCAACCGGGAGAGCACCTCCACCGAGGCCTGGGTGGCCATCGGCAAGGGGAAGGGGGCGGAGCTGATGCTCAGCGGGCAGCTCGCCACCGCGGGCGCGGCCTGCACGGTGAAGGTCGAGCTGACCGATCTCCACACCCGGCTGGTCACGGCCAGCTTCTTCCGACCCCTCGAGTCCTGCACGCCCGTGGCCGTCAGCGGCCTGGTCGAGACGGCCGTCCAGGCCCTGCTCGGCGGGCTGTAGCCACCGGAGGGCGGGGGCGGGATGGCGGACGAGCCGCGATCTTCGGAGGAGTCGACCGACGTCCACGTCATCGCGGGGGCCAGCACGGTGGACGGGGGTGGGGTGCTGCCCCCGCCGATCGACTTCCTCGGGCCGAAGTTCGAGGTGCTCGGCGTGCTCGGCGAGGGCGCGGTGGGCACGGTGTTGCGGGTCCGTCACCGTGAGCTGCAGCGGCTGCTCGCGGTCAAGGTCCTCACCGCGCGCACCCTCGACCGGGAGCGGCTGATCCGCTTTCGTCGGGAGGCCCGGGTCGCGTCGGACCTCGAGCACCCCAACATCGTCCGCATCATCGACTTCGACCGGACCCCGGAAGGCCACCCCTTCCTGGTCATGGAGCTGCTCGAGGGGGAGGACCTCGGGCAGCCCCTCGATCGGGGCGAGACCTTCCCCTTGCCCTGGGTCGTCTCCCGCTTCGCGGGGGTCGCGGACGCGCTGGATCGGGCTCACGCGCTGGGCGTGATCCACCGGGACCTCAAGCCGGCCAACCTCTTCCTCTGCCAGAGCGGCCGCCTGAAGATCCTCGACTTCGGGATCTGCCACTCGGCCGCGGAGTTCGACCGGGTGACCGAGACGGGCAAGCTGCTCGGGACACCCCGCTTCATGGCCCCGGAGCAGATCCGCGGCGAGCCGCCGCTCCCCCAGACCGACCTCTTCGCCCTGGCGGCGATCCTCTACGGGGTCTTGTCGGGCGAGGCGCCGTTCCCGACCAACTCCCTCGGCGATCTGATCCTGCGTGGCCGGGAGAGCCGCCCGGTGCCCCTCGGCCGCTGGCTGCCGGAGCTGCCGGCGCAGGTGGGGGAGGTGCTGGAGCGGGCCCTCGCCTTCGCGCCCGAGGACCGCTACCCGTCGGCCAACCAGCTCCTCGCGGCCCTCGCCGAGGCCGGCGGGCTCACCCTGCCGCAGTCGGTGCCCAGCCCGGTCTCCCTGCCGGCCGTCCCCCTGCCCGCGGCACGGGAGGCCTGGCCCGAGTGGGGTTCGCCGCCGCGGCTGGACGCGGTCCGGGGCGGGACCCCGCCCCGTGGCGGCTCACCCCCGCGGCTGGACGCGCTCCGGGGCGGGACCCCGCCCCGTGGCGGCTCACCCCCGCGGCTGGACGCGATCGGCGGGGAGACTCCCCCGGGGGGGGGCCCGGTGGCCGAGCCGGCGCCTCCGCCGTCACCCTCCCCCCCGGCCGCGGCCCGCCGACCGGCGGCTCGCCCGGACCTCGGGGGCCCGTCCCTCGACGAGCCGCGGCCGCGGTCGCAGGGGGCCCGCCGCCGCTGGCTGCTCTTCGGCGGGGGGCTGCTGCTGCTCGGCGGGGTGCTTCTCGGGCTGCTGCTCGTCTTCGCAGATCGGCTGCTGCCCTCCATCACGCCCGCGCTGGTGCCGAGCTGGCCCGCCACCCCCCGCCTGCTCGTCGCCCCCTTGCAGAGCACACCCAGCCGGCCGACCGACCGCGTGCTCTGGCCCCTGGCCGATCGGCTGGTGATCAACGCCCTGGAGCGGGAGGAGCGGCTGCTCGGGCAGCTCACGCGGGTCGACCCCCTCCTGGTGGAGGAGGAGCAGAGCCGGCGGGACCTGGGGCCGTCCCTCGACGAGGCGGAGGCGCTGGAGGTGGCGCGGGCCCTGCAGGCCGACGTGCTGTTCTTCGGGGAGCTGAGCCGGGCCGAGGGGCTGCTCGTGCTGCGGGGGGTGCTGCGGACCCTCGGGGGAGAGCCCCGCCAGGAGCTGACGGTCACCGGGATGAGCCTGGTCGAGGCCACGGCCAACCTGGCCAGCGCCCTGGGTGGAGCCTTGCCGCCGCCTCGCCCGCGGCCCGGGGAGCTGCCGGCGCGGCTGCGGGGCCTCTGGCTCGAGGACCCGGAGAGCCTGCCGGCGCTGCTCGCCGTCCCGGCCGCGCGCGACCCGGTCGGGCCGGCCCCGGGCAGCGGAAGCACCGCGCCGGCGCGGGAGCTCGGGCTGGTCTGGGAGGAGTGCCTGGACGCCCTGCCCGACACCAGTTGCCTCTCCCAGCTCGCGCGCCGGGTGCAGGAGCAGGGCGCGCTCGGCGATCCGGAGCTGCAGCGCTTCCTCCGGGAGATCGGCGACGCCACGGTGCGCACCGACGCGTGCGCCGGGCTCGATCTGGAGCAGCTCGGGGAGCGCTACCCCCAGGTCCTCGGCCCCCTCGCCCGGGCCCTCTGCCTGGAGCGGCGGGGCAAGCTGAGCGACGCCACGGCTGCGGCCCGGCAGGCCTTCGAGCGCCTCTCCCTGCGCCCCCGGAGCCGGACCCTCCTCTCCTACCTCCTCGCCCAGACCCGGACGTGCGGCGATCAGCTCCCGACCCGGGAGTGGATGCAGCGGCTGCTCCCCGAGCACGCGGTCGGCTGGTCCACCCTGGCCAACTGGTACGCGCTCTGCGAGCAGCCGGAGCCCGCCCGGGAGCGGATGCGGGTCGCGCGTTCCCTGCTCGGTCGCAGCCGGGAGGCGGACTACCGCGTCGCGTTCAACGGGGCCCTGGTGGCCCTGGTCGATCTCGACCTGGCCGCGGCCCGGCTCTGGCTCGGGCGTATGCAGACCCTGGCCGAGCCGGCCCACCCCGACCCCGACGCCTACCTCCTGCGCAGCTTCGCGCTCGGCCTCGAGGGGCGCACCCGCGAGGCCCTGGCGGTGGCCGCGGAGGGCATGGCGCAGCTCGCCACTCGGCACTCCGCCGGCTACTACCAGCTCGCGCTCAGCGCGTTCTTCCTGCGGCTGGAGGAGGGGCAGCTCGTCGAGGCCGAGGAGCTGGTGACCCGGCTGGAGCGGCTCTTCGCGCGGCCGGCCGACGACCCCCTGGGCCACTACGGCGCGGCCCTGCTGCGGCTCGCCTTGCAGCGGCGCCGGGGCGAGCTGGACGCCCGGGCCCTGGCGCAGCAGCTCCAGGAGCGGGGTGCGGCGCTCGTCGATCAGCTCGGCGAGGTGGGCGCCGCCGAGCGGGCCTCCCACGAGGCCCTGGTCCTCGCCCACGTCGGGACGCGGGAGGAGTGCGCCGCGCTCCTCGCCACGGCCCCCGCGACGAGCGAGATGCTCGGCGGCTGCCGGCTCCGCCAGGCCCAGTTGCTGGCCGGACAGGGCCGAGCCGTCGAGGCGCTGGAGCTGTACCGGCGCGCCATCAAGGAGATCGTCTGGACCCGGTACCTCTACGCGGAGCTGGTCCCCGAGGCGCTGCTGGGCCAGGCCCGGGCGCTGGAGCAGCTCCAGCGGGGGGCCGAGGCGCGCCGGGTCTACGCGACCATCGTGCGCAACTACTCCCGCGGCGATCGGCTCCTCCCGGCCCTGCAGGCGGCCCGCCAGGTCGTCGGCGAGCAGCTCCCCGCGCGCGACGCACGCGGCGAGGGCGATCCGGGAGAGTGAGGGGCCGCGGCGTCAGGCCGCGGCGGGGAGGGGCGTGCCGGGGGCGCTCAGCCGGGACCGGGCTTGGGGCCGGTGCCGCCGATGGTGCCGGCGATGGGCTTGGTCTTGGTGGCCTCGAGGAGATCGGGGCCCGCCAGCTCGCCATCCATTCCGGCCGCGGCGTCGTCCCCCACGTCCTGGGAGTCGGGCTCCTGGGGCTGGGCGGCGGGAGTCGGGATCAGGCCGCCATCGAGGGTCGTGTCATCGCTCATCGCAGTCGCCTCCTGGGGTGCGGGGCGTCCGGGCCCCCCTCGTCGTGAGGCACCAGCCTAGCAGAGCCGGCTCGTGGGGGCCAGAATCCGCTCCGTGGCGAGGTGGCGCTCACCAGCGCGAGTAGGGGTGGCGTCCGAGGTGGGAGTTGCCGTAGCGGTGGTCGCCGGTGACCTCCGCGCCGATCCAGGGCGGCCGCACGATGGGCTGGTCCTCCGTGGTCAGCTCGACCTCGGCGACGATCAACCCCTCGTTTTCACCGAAGAATTCGTCGATCTCCCAGATCAGCCCGGCGTACTCCACCCGGGTCCGCCGCTTCTCGATCAGGGGCTGCTCGCAGAGGGTGGCCAGCAGCTCCTGCGCGTCGGCGAGGGGGATGGGGTACTCGTACTCGGCCCGGCGGGCGCCGGTCGCAGGCCCCTTGATCGTCAGGTAGCCCCGCTCGCCGACGGTGCGCACCCGGACGGTGCGGCCCGGGGCCGTGCTCAGGTAGCCCTGGCGGTACGGCTCGCTGCGTCCCTGGGTGCGCCAGCCGTCACCCGTGAGCAGGAACTTGCGCTCGATCTCCTGGCCCATTCAGTAATAGTACCAGATCGAATGGTATGCTGCCGGATCCTCGCCGATGGCCTGCAGTCGGCTCAGGTAGTCGAGGATCGGCGGATCGACGCTGGTGAACGCCTCCCGCTCCAGGACGTGCTTCTCCCAGGGGTGGAAATCGTACACGCGGGAGCCGTCGGGGAGCACCGCCAGCAGGTCCCGGTTCTGCATCGCCCGCACGTGGTTCTTGCCCAGGCGCGGCACGTTGAAGACCGTCTCGTCGGTGCGGCGGATGCCGGGCAGCAGCCGGGCCTCCTCGTTGCGCTCCTGGAGCACCCGGGCGATGGGCACCCGGTAGCCCAACAGCTCGGATTTACCCTTGGGCACGAAGGTGTAGTAGGGGTCGACGCCGATCCGCCGCAGCAGCAGTCGCAGGGCCACGGTCTCGAAGCGCCGGGAGACGTGGAACTGCAGCACGTGCTGGTTGTAGACCGCGATGCCGCGGCTGCGCAGCCGCTCGATCGCGCGCACGGTGTCGATGGTGACCTCGTAGACCTGCTCGAAGTGGGTCACCACGACCACCTCCCGGCGGCCGGGCTCCCGGAACGAGGCCAGCAGGTCGGCGAGGGGGGCGGTGATCCGCATCGGCATGGTCACCGGCGTGCGGGTGCCGATGCGGATCATGTCGATGTGGGGCAGGGCCGCGACCCGCCCGAGGACCTCCTCGAGCTGGTCGTCCTCGAGGGTCAGGGGGTCGCCCCCGGTGACCAGCACCTCCTTGATGCTGGGGTGCGCGGCGAGCCAGGCGATGGCCTGGTCGAGCTGCTCGGGCGTCGCCAGGGCGTCGCTCGCCAGGGCCTCCTCGATCTCCCAGTTGCGCTGGCAGTAGACGCAGATCTGCGGGCAGGTGTTGTAGGGCTTGAGGATGACGATGGCCGGGTAGCGCCGGGTGATCAGGTCGACGGGCGAGGTGTCGGCTTCTTTCATGAAATCGAGGGAGTGGGCCCGCGTCCCCTGCGCGTTCAGCAGGGCATCGACGTACTCGGCCGGGGGGAGCACCTGGGCGCGCAGGGCCCGGTCGCGGCCCGTCTCCCAGTCGTCGTCGAGCAGGGAGGCGTAGTAGGGAGTGATCCCGAAGGGCAGCCGGCCCCGGCGGGCCCGGGCCACCAGCTCGACCTGGGCCGGATCGAGCCGCACGGTCCGGGTGAGGGCTTCGGCGCTGGTGATGACGTGGTCGCGCTGCCAGTGCCAGTCGTCCCACCGGGCCCGATCGCCCCCCAGGGCGGTCCAGACCGCCTCCCGCCGGGCTCGCCGCCGCTGGCGGGCCTCGTCGCTCAACCCGTCCGGGAAGTGCGCGAGGCGCTCCTCGATCTGGGTCCAGAGCACGTCGAGCTGGCGGGAGCGCTCTTGCGCGGCCTCCCGTCCGCTCAGCGCGTCGAAGGTGTCCTCCTCCTCGCTGAGGTCCAGGTCGGGCCGGCCGTGCAGGGCGCGCAGCAGGTGGATCAGCTCGGCCCAGAAGCCGGGCTGGAGCTCGGGGCGGGGAACGTCCGCGACGAGGTCCTGCAGGACCCCCACGAGGTCGAAGCCCGCGAGCTCCGCGGACCGGGCCAGCACGAGGGTCTGCAGGGTGCGGGCCGCATCCCGGGAGAGGGACCGGCGGAACAGGGAGAACGCCGGATCCTGGCCGACGACCCGGTAGGCGATGGCGTCGATGCGGTGGAACAGCAGCTCCCGGGCCGCCTCCCGGTCGGTGACTCCCGGCAGCCCGGCGAGCAGCTCGCGGGCCTCCGCGAGGAAGGTCTGACGGTCGTAGTCGGCCGCAGTATTCCAGGGCGTCGGCATGGGTCGTCCTCCTTCCGGCCCCCTCGAGGCCAGGCACCCCACGCAGACGCGAGACGTACCCAACGGGATCAGGACACCGGATCGTGCTGCGCGGCAATATAAGGCTCGGGATGGCCTGGGGCAAGCCCCGCCGCCGGATTTCCCGCCTGCGGCGGGCCTCGTCACGGCGACGTGGGCCCTGCCCCCTGGCACCCGGCGGGGCCCTTGGCTTACAGTGTGTCAGCCCGGGGGCGGCGCCGCGTCGCCCCCGTCACCATGAGGAGCCCCATGGACCCGACGACGGCCGCCGCCCGGATCGCGGAGCTGGTGACCACCCTGCGTCACCACGACCACCTGTACTACGTGCTCGATCGGCCCGTGATCGGCGACCACGAGTACGATCGGCTCTTCCAGGAGCTGCGGGCCCTCGAGGAGCGCTTCCCGGCCTTGCAGCAGGCCGACTCGCCGACCCGGCGGGTCGGCGGGGAGCGCGCCCGGGGCTTCCCCGAGGTGCGCCATACTGCCCCGCTCATGAGCCTGGACTCGGACCGGGAGGACGAGGCGGTCCACCGCTTCGACGAGCGGGTGCGCAGCGGTCTGGGGCCGGGCGCGCGGGTCGCGTACTTCTGCGAGCCGAAGCTGGACGGGCTCTCCCTGGAGCTGGTCTACGCGGGCGGCGAGCTCGTGCAGGCCGCGACCCGGGGCGACGGCACGGTCGGCGAGGGCGTGCTGGCCCAGGTCAAGACCATCCCCAGCGTGCCCCTGCGGCTGCGGGAGACGACCCGCCGCGCCCCCCCCTTGCTGGCGGTGCGGGGCGAGGTGATCCTGCGGCACGCCGCCTTCCAGGAGCTCAACCGCACCCTGACCGCGCAGGGCAAGGCCCCCTTCGTCAACGCCCGCAACGCGGCCGCCGGCTCTCTGCGGCAGCTCGATCCCCGGATCACCGCGCAGCGGCCGCTGGAGGTCTTCTTCTACGATCTGCTGCTGCCCGACGCCCTGGAGGGGGTGACGACCCAGGAGGAGCTGCACCAGGCCCTGCAGGAGCTGGGCCTGCGGGTCCCGGAGCCGCGCCGCAAGGTCCGGACCGTCCAGGAGATCCTGGACTTCCACGCGCAGGTCGACGCGGGCCGTGACCAGCTCCCCTTCGAGATCGACGGCGTGGTGATCAAGCTCGACGACCTCGCGTCCCGGGCCCGCCTCGGCGCGACCACGCGGTTCCCCCGCTGGGCCTATGCCCACAAGTTCAAGCCCCGGGACGCGTGCACCCGGGTCCAGGGGATCGAGCCCCAGGTCGGGCGGACCGGGCTGGTGACCCCGGTGGCCAAGCTCGAGCCGGTGGCGGTCGGGGGGGTGACGGTCCGCAACGCCAGCCTGCACAACCGCGAGGAGGTGGCCCGCCTGGACGTGCGAGTCGGGGACCTGGTCCGCATCCAGCGGGCCGGGGACGTGATCCCCCAGGTCGTGGAGGTGGTGCCCGAGCCGGCGCGCGTCCGGGAGCCCGCCTGGTCCATGCCCGAGAGCTGCCCGGTGTGCGCGGCGCGGCTCGTCGCGGAGGGGCCCTTCTCCCGCTGCCCCAACACCCGGGGCTGTCCGGCCCAGCTCGTCGGTCGCCTCGTCCACTTCGGCTCCCGGGATGCCCTCGACATCGGCGGGCTCGGCGAGAAGGTCGCCGCGAAGCTGGCCGAGGCCGGGCTGGTCCGCAGCCTCCCCGATCTCTTCGACCTCCGCGTCGAGCAGGTGCAGGGCCTGGAAGGCTTCGCCGCCAAGTCGGCGAGCAACCTGGTGGCCGCCATCCGCCAGGCGGCCGAGGTGCCCTTGCACCGCTTCCTCTACGCGCTGGGCATCCCCGAGGTGGGGGTCAGCGGCGCGCGGGATCTGGCCGCGGCCTTCCCGCGCCTCGACCTCCTGCGGCGGGCGACCGCAGAAGAGCTGCAGCAGATCGAGGGCGTCGGCCTCCGCACCGCCGAGGAGATCACCCTGTTCTTCGCGGACCCGGAGCGGGCCGGCGAGCTCGACCAGTTGCTCGACGGCCGGGTGACCCTCGTCGCGGCGGAGCCGGCGGCCGTCGGCGCCGGGGAGGGGGCCGCGCCCCTTATGGGTCTAAAGTTCGTCTTCACGGGAGAAATGAAGGGCTTGAGTCGCAAAGAGGCCAAAGAGCTGGTCCTTTCGCTGGGAGGCAAGGCCCCCGACTCGGTCAGCAAAGAGACCAGCTACCTGGTGGCCGGCGAGGCGAGCGGATCGAAGCTCGACCGGGCCCGGCAGCTCGGTGTGCCCGTGCTCGACGAGCAGGAGTTCGTCGCTCTCCTGCGCAGCCGCGGCGTGGCGGTGGGTTGAGGGCGGGCGCTCAGGGCAGCAGCAGGGGGACCCGGGGGTCCGCGTCCCGCTGGACCACCTCGAACGCGCAGCACCCCTGGCCGTCGAGCCGGTGGCGGGACACCCAGCCTCCGCCGTGCCGCTGCGACAGCTCCAGGGCGAGGTCCGCGAGCTTGGAGTTGTGGCAGACCCGGGTGGAGCCGTCGGGGTCCCGGTAGGTCACCGCGACGACGTTGGCGAGCCGGTTGGTGATCCGCGCCTCCAGGCGGTACCCGGCCTGCTGCGCGACCAGCTCCCAGCCGGCGAGGTCGTACCGGCTGCGCTGCCGGAGCCAGCGGTCGGGGCGGTCGAAGCGGTAGGTCTGGCCGTCCACCCGCAACCAGGCCAGGGTCAGGTCGGGCGAGACCCCGGAGCCGAGCCGGACGCGTGCCGCGAGGGCCTCGCAGAGAGCCGGCGTGCCGGTAGAGAAGAGGTTGCAGTGGGCCCAGGCCCAGCGCTCGGCGTGCTCGCTACCCCACAGGTGCGCCTGGTGGCCGGGCACGGCGGTGAGCCGGTGCAGCTTCCCCTGCCAGCGCACGAAGCCCGTCAGCCGCATGCTGGGGTAGGGGGCGAGGAGCTTGGTCCGCGGCAGGGGGAGCCGGTACAGCGGGCGGGGGAAGTGCCGCAGGGAGGGCCCGTCGGGGGTGAAGCGCAGGTCCCAGGACAGGCCGTGCTCCCGGCCGCCGTCGCCGAGGGAGCCGGAGCAGCCGTCCTGACGCAGCTCGGCCTCGCCCAGGCGCAGCAGCAGCCCCGGAGTCTGGTGGCCGAAGGTCCGCGGTCCGAGCGCGAAGGTCTCCCGGAAGGCCTCGTTGCGGCTCGGGTCGTGCGCGTCGAAGCCGACCGCCCAGAGCTGCCCGCACGGCGCGCCCTGCCCCCGGGCGGGAGCCAAAAGGGTGTAGCGCAGCCAGAAGGCGCGGCCGAGCTCGGGTAGGTTCAGCTTGAGGTACCAGACCTCGTAGTGGCCGGGGCGCCCATCCCAGACCAGCCGGTTGTCCAGTAGCGAGGGTCGCGGGTCCATGGCTGCTCCTCGGGTCGGTGGCCGGTCCAGCGTAGCAGGTGGTGGCGGTCCCGGGTAGGGACCCGGGGGATCAGGAGGTCGGCGGGCCGCCCAATCCGGGGCAGCAGCCGGGGGCGAAGGTCTTTTCGCCGAACTTGTCGAAATCACAAATGATCTTTTCGTGATCCGCGTACCGGACGACGCCGTGGCCGTAGCGGGGGTGGACGACGACCTCGCCGGGGTGAGCGGGGGTGTCGTCGGCCGGGGCGGTGGCCGGGAGCGGGTCGGTCCCCGCCTGGGGGGGGCAGGCCGCGACCGGGTCGGGCGGCGCGACCGGGTCGGGTGGCGCGACCGGGTCGGGCGGCGACAGCTCCTCTTCCCAGCGGACGAGCTCCCGGGGCAGGCGGCGGAGGTAGAAGGAGGGCTCGGGCAGCGCGCGGGGGCCATCGGGGCGGAGGTGGTAGGAGATCTCCAGGGTTTCCCGGGCGCGGGTCAGGCCGACGAAGAGCAGCCGGCGCTCCTCGGCCTCCCGGAGGGGGTCGCGCCAGCTCCCGGCCAGGGGGATCAGCCCCTCGTTGGCGCCGAGGATGAAGACGTGGTCCCACTCCAGGCCCTTGGACGCGTGGAGGGTGAGTAACCGGACCGCGTCCGTGGCGGGGGTGTCCGGCACCAGCCGGGAGGTCGGGCCGAGCAGGGCCGCGTCCAGGCCGAGGCGCAGCCGGGCCACCGGGTCGGCGGCCTCGGTCGTGGCCGCGTGCTGGCAGGCCGCGGCGAGCACGCGGTGCAGCTCGGCGAGGTCCTCGCCGTAGCGGGAGGAGGTGGGGCGCAGCCGCCGGGCCAGGTCGAGCGCGGCCAGCAAGGACTCCGGCGTGGCGGCGAGCTCGCCACGGGCCAGGCCGCGCGGCAGCGCGGCGACCCGCGCCAACAGCTCCAGCACGGCGGCGGCCTGCTCGGGCTTGCCCGCGGCCCGGCCGAGCGCGTCGCGCTGGGCGTCGGTGAACGTCGCGGGGAGCGGCCCGGCCGCCGGGAGCAGGGCCGCGACCTTCGTCCAGCGGGCCGGGGTGAGCAGCCGCGCGGGGGGGTGCGTGACCAGGCTGCCGAGCTGCGGCAGGGGCTCCAGGGCCAGCGCGGCCCGCAGCAGGCGCAGGCACCACGCCACCAGCGGGCGCTCGAGCCCGCGGCCGCCGAGCGACTCCTCGAGGGGGATGCCGGCCCGGCGCAGGGGGTCGCGGTAGGGCTCGGCCTGGCGCCGGGTGCGGACGAGCAGGGCCAGCTCGCGCCACGGGGCGCCGGCCGCGTGCAGCTCGTGGAGGCGGCCGGCGAGGAACGTGGCGTCGAGGAAGGGGTCGAGCCGGCGGCGGATGACGATGGGCGCGCCGGGCGGGCGGTGGCTCCGCAGCCCCCGGGTCGCCTGCTCCTCGAGGAGGGTGCGGGCGCTGTCGAGGATCGTCGTCCGGGAGCGGTAGTTGGTGGCCAGGGAGGCCTCGCGGCAGCCGTGCTGCCGGCCGAACTCGGCGAAGACGTCGGCGAAGCCGCCGCGCCAGGAGTAGATCCCCTGGTTCGGGTCGCCGACCCCGCACACCCGGGCCCCGCCCTGCGCGAGCAGCCGCACCAGGTCCAGGAGGCGGAGGTCGCAGTCCTGCAGCTCGTCGACGAGCACGGCGCCGAGGGGTGGGGTGAGGGGCGTGGCCGTCAGCAGGCGCTGGGCGGCCTCGAGCAGGTCGTCGAAGCTCAGGAGGTTGCGGTGGATGCGCTCCGCGCGGGCCAGCGCGGCGAGCTGCTCCAGGTCGTCGGGGTGCTTCAGCGCGCCGTGGCGGCCGTCGGCGCCCCGGGTGAGGTCGTCCAGCCGCCGGGCGAGCTGCTGCCGGTACTTGATCACGAGGTGGTGGCGGTGGATCAGCTCGTCCCAGAGGAGCTCTTGCTCGGCCTCGTCGATCACCTGGAAGCCGGGGCGCCAGGGCAGCTCGGCGTGGGGCAGGGAGCGGACGAGCAGTCCCCGGGCCACCGCGTGGAAGGTGCCCACCGCCCACGGGAGGCCGGCGGGGGGGGGCGTGGGGCCGTACAGCGTCGCGAGCCGGCGACGCACCTCGGCCGCGGCGCGGTTGGTGAAGGTCAGCACCGCGAGCCGGTCCAGGGGCAGCCCCTCGACGAGGTGGTGGTACAGGGCGCGCCAGGCGAGGACCGTGGTCTTGCCCGAGCCGACGCCGGCCCGCACGAGCAAGGCGGGTGCGGGGCTGCAGACCACGGCCTGCTGCTCGGGGTCGAGGCCGGCGAGGCCCGCGGCCAGGGCGGGGCAGCGCTGCTGCGCCCGCTCGAGGCAGGCGGCCAGGGCCGTCGTGGTGAGCAGGGGGGGCGGGGGCGCGACGGGGTCGGGCGGGGGCGCGGCGTCGTCGCGTGGGGGCGCGTGGGGATCGGGCGGGGGCGCCTGCTCCCGGCGCCGGCGCAGCCCGGCGGCGAGCTGCCGCAGCGGCGTGCCGCGGTCGCTCACGTCCGCCCGAGCAGGTCGTCGAGGCGGCGGCGGAGCTTGTGCGCGACCTGCTGCCGGGCCTCCTGGGCCGCCGCGGCGACCGCGCTCTGGACCTCGCAGCCCTCCGGGAGCTGCAGGTGCCGGCGCAGGGTCCGCTCGAGGAGCAGCTTGCTGCTGTCGCCCTCCAGCCAGGCGACCAGCCCCGGGCTGTCGATCTGCAGGATCAGGCGGGTGGCGAGCGTCCGCACCGCCGTGACCTGGCGCAGGGCCGCGGCCCCGGGGCTCCGGTCCGACGCGAGCCGTTGGCGCACCTCCTCCCAGCGGGCGGGCACCTCGGCCCAGGGGATCGCCAGGGGCGGCTCCCCGAGGCGCTCGGCCGCCGTGAGGTGGGGCAGACCGGGCACGGCCGTGGGCGGGGGAGTCTCCTGCAGCAGGCTGCGCAGGCCCCAGGCGACCAGGCTGCGGTCGATGGTCGCGGCGCCGACGCACGCGGGGCAGCCGTCGTGGCAGGCGCAGCGCTCGACGAGGCGCAGGGCGTCCGGCAGCAGCGTGGCGATCTCCTCGAAGGCCCGGGCCGCGAAGCCCAGGCCGCCGGGGTGGCTGTCATGGAGGATCAGCGCGGTGGAGGTCCGGCCCGACTGCGGATCCATGAAGTGGAAGCTCGAGCCCTGCAGGTCCGTCCGTTCGGCCATGGTCGCCAGCCGCCCACAGCTCACCAGCGCATGGACCAGGCCCGCGACCGTGTCTTGCTCGAGCCCGGCGAGCTGCTGGTGGACGTCGTCGGGCAGGGGCAGCCACAGGGCCTCGGTCTCGAGCTGCACGGTGAGCGGCGGCTCGAGCACCTCGTAGCCCAGGTTCTGGTGGTTGTGGAACTGCAGCATCTTGTAGCCGACGGTGGTCCCGTCGACCCGCACATCGCCGAAGAAGGCCCGAGTTCGGCCGATTTCCTGGTCCTTTTGGACTAGCAAGACGTCGATCTTGGTACGAACGTCCGGCTCGGTGTAGTAGTTCTGCTCGACCTGGACCACGGTGGCGACCCGACCGACGTGATCGAGGGTCTCCACGAGGTACTGCTGGCCGTCGTGGAGGTAGACCGCCCGGGGGAAGGCCTCCTTGTAGGTCTGGGGGCGGTCCATCTCGGTGATGGTGGAGCCGGTCTGGCGGTTGACGATCTTGTAGCGATCGCCGTCGATGTTGCGCAGGCTGAAGTCGCCGGCCGGGTAGGGCCCACCGGTCCAGTGGAAGCAGCCGCCGGCCGCGCGGAGCTCGCCCGCCTCCTGCAGCACGGGGATCACCTCGCCGAGGTCGGGGAAGCAGCGGACGTCGGCCAGGGTGAGGGGCAGCTCCGCGGCCGCGGCCCGCACGTGGGCGAGCTGGATGAGGAGGTTGTCGGGGTCGAGCACCGCGCTCTCGCCCCGCCGGGCGAGCAGCCACTCGGGGTTGCCGCCGATGAACTGGTCCAGCGGCGCCATGGCCAGCAGCACGATGGCCTGGGACTCGCGCTCCCGGCGCCCGGCCCGGCCGAGCTGCTGCCAGAAGCTGGCGCGGGTCCCGGGGAAGCCGGCCTGGACCACGACCTCGAGCGCGCCGATGTCGACGCCGAGCTCCAGGGCGTTGGTCGAGACGACGCCGAGCAGCTCGCCCGCGTGCAGCTTGCGGGCGACGGTGCGCCGCTCTTCGGGGGTGTAGCCGCCCCGGTAGCCCGCGATGAGCTCGCGCTCGTCGTGGCCGCCGTCGACCGCCCCGAGCGCGTCCCGGCTCTCCTTGAGGACGATCTCGGTCTCCTTGCGGCTGCGGCAGAAGGCGATGAAGCGCTGGCGCTGGGCGACCAGCCGCGGCAGCAGCCCGGCCATCTCCTGGACCACGCCGCGCCGCAGGCCGTTCTTGGTCTCGGGGGGCAGCCAGAAGTGGACCGTCTTGCCCGCGGCCGGGGAGCCGTCCTCCTCGATGAGGGAGCAGGGGACCCCACAGAGGGTCTCGGCCAGCTCGGCCGGGTTGGCGATGGTCGCGGAGGAGGCGAGGATGCGGGGCGCGGAGCCGTAGTGGTCGCAGACCCGGCGCAGGCGGCGCAGCAGGTTGGCGAAGTGGGCGCCGAACGCGCCGCGGTAGGTGTGCAGCTCGTCGAGGACCAGGTGTCGCACGTTGCGGAAGATGTGGGAGAAGCCCCGGCGCCCGTGGTTGGGCAAGAAGCCCGAGTTGAGCATGTCGGGGTTGGTGAGGATCAGGTTGCACCCTTCCCGGATGCGGGTCCGCTCGTCGGGAGGGGTGTCGCCGTCGTAGACTCCCGCGGTCACCCCGCCCGGTTCGACGTAGCGGAGCAGCTCGAGCAGCCCCCGCAACTGATCCTGCCCCAGGGCCTTGGTCGGGAAGAGCAGGATCGCCCGGCTCGCCGGCTCCTCGAGGACCTGCTGCAGGACGGGCAGCAGGTAGGCGAGGCTCTTGCCCGAGGCGGTGCCGGTGGTCAGCACGACGTGCTCGCCCCGGCGGGAGCGGACGAAGGCCTCGGCCTGGTGCGCGTACAGGGTGTCGATGCCCAGGGCCTGCAGGGCCTGGCGCAGGGTGGGGTGGAGCTCGGCGGGGAGGTCCACCCAGCGGCCGGGGCGAGGGGGGATCTGGCGGGTGGCGATGATCCGGTTGGCGTACGGTCCGAGGTCGAGCTGGGTCATGGTCGCTGGTCCTGGGGTCGACGGCGTCGCCCGGAGGGCCCGTCGACCGGCCCCGTGCCGGCGCCGGCCGGCCGCCGCCCCGGGCCCTCAGAATCCTGCACAAAAGTCCAGGAGTCAAGGGGCGCGGCTCAGCGTCGCTCGCGCAGGACGCGCACGACGGCCCGATCCCGGAGCAGGAGCCGCCACCCCGGCCACGCGGGCAGGTACTCGAGGGGCGGCAGGAGGGTGCGCTGGCCCGCGGTCTTCACGAGGGTCACCACCCGGTCCACGGGGTCGTACTCGACCCCGTAGCGCGCGTCCCCCACCGCCACCTCCCGGGGATGGCTCCGGTCGAGCCACTCGCGCTGGTCCGGGAGCAGGTCGGGCACCAGGAAGTCCTCGGGCAGCAGCAAGGCGAGGTCGTCGCCCGACTCGAGCCCCACCCGGGCGAGCTGCTCGCCCAGCCAGGTCGCCAGCTCCGGCACGGGCGGTCCGCCCTGCAGCCGGCGGTACAGCTCGGCCGCGGCCAGCCGCTCGCGGCTCGCCGCGATCGTCGTGGCGAACAGGGAGCCCTGCAGCAGCAGGCGCACCACCGCCTGGCGTGCCAGCTCGCCCTCGGGCGGGGCCTCCGTGCGCGCCAGCACGCAGCCGGCGTAGGTGCGGACTGCCTCCGCGACCAGCCGGCCGCCTTCCAGGCGCGCCGCCCCGACCTGCACCTCCCCCAGCCCTGCGGCCCGGAGCGTGGCGAGGGAGCAGGGCAGGGCGCAGGTGATCCGCTGGACGGTCTTCTGGTGCTTGACGGTCACCGCATGGGTGTCCAGCACCACCACGGCCTCGACCTCCGCCTCGCGGAGCGCGCTCTCGCTCCCCAGCTCCAGCTCCTCGCGACCGTTGGCCCACGCGGTCTCCCGCTTGCGGCGCCGGGGGACGTAGGCGGCCCGGGGCAGGGCCCGGAGGATGGCGCGGGCCAGCCGCTCCCGCTGCGCCGTGGTCAGCAGCCGGGCGGTGGTCGGCCGCGTCCGGGGCAGCCCGCAGGCCTGGCGCAGGGAGCCGGCGAGCTGGCGGGCCTCCTCGAGCGCGGCCGCCGCGAGGCGGTGCCGGCCCGGCTCGCCGTGGTCCACCGCGGCGACGAGGGCGGTCGCGTCGCAGCCGCCGAGGCGCAGGTCGTCGGCCTCGTCCTCGGGCCGCGGCCCCGGGAGGAAGAGGGGGCGGCCGGGCGCGAGCGCGGCCACGAGGTCGATGGCCGCGGGCAGCAGCTCCTCCTCCTCTTCCGCCACGGCGAGCAAGATCCGTCCGAGCTGTGCGTCAACGGGCAGCCGGGCGAGGCGCTCCCCCCGGGGGGTCAGCCGGGCCTGGGCGTCGAGCGCGCCGAGCTCCTGCAGCTCCTCCTCGGCGCGCTGCACCGCGTAGGGCTTCGGCGGGTCGAGCAGCCGCAGGGCCTCCGCCCCCGCGGGGCGCAGGGTGCGCCCGCAGGCGGCCACGGCCAGGAGGGCGACCGCCAGCCCCTCCCGCAGGATCTCCGGGGGTGTGACCGGCTCGAGCAGGGCGGCCTCCTGCCACAGCCGCCGGCAGACCCCGGGCATGAGCCGGCCGGCCCGTCCCCGGCGCTGCTCCGCGGCGTCGAGGGCGACTGGTACCAAAGTTAGGTAGCCCCGGGTGCCCCGGTAGCGGGTCTGGCGCACCAGCCCGGAGTCGATGACGACGCCGATGCGGGGCAGGGTGACCGCGGTCTCCGCAACGTTGGTCGCGAGGACTACCCGCCGGCGGCTGCCGGGCTCGAAGACCCGGTCCTGCTCGCCGGGCGGCAGCCCCGCGTGCAAGGGCAGCACCTCGAGGTCCCGCAGCAGGCGCAGCCGGCTCTGGCAGGCCGCGATCTCGCCCTTGCCCGGCAAGAAGACGAGCAGGTCCCCCGGATCGTCGAGGGACGCCCGCACCGCGGCCTCGACCCGCTCCTCCAGGCCCTGGAGGGAGGGCAGCAGGGGGGCTGCGGCGTGCTCCACCCGCACCGGGAAGAGCCGCCCCGTGGCGGCCAGGTGCCGGCCGCCGAGGAACGCGGCGAGCCGGTCGCCCTGCAGGGTCGCGGACATGACCACCGGGCGGGGGGACGGGCGGGCCGCGAGCAGGCCGAGCAGCAGATCGACCTCGATGCTGCGCTCGTGGAACTCGTCGAGGACCACCACGGGGTACTGGTCGAGGCCGCCCGCGGCGGCGAGGCGCAGGGCGACGCCCGGGGTGACGAAGGCGATGCGGGTCCGGGCGGAGAGCCGCTCGTCGTGGCGCACCGCATAGCCGACCTCCTCGCCGAGGGTGACGCCGAGGCGGCTGGCCACGAACCGGGCGAGGCTGCGGCACGCGACCCGGCGGGGCTCGACCACGAGCACCGCGTCGGCCTGCTCCGCGCACCAGCAGGGGACGACCGTGGACTTGCCGGAGCCCGTGGGCGCGGTGACCACGACCGGCCCGGCGGCCAGCGCCTGCCGGAAGTCGGCCGCGAGGGTCAGGACGGGGAGGGCGTCACTCATGGTTCACCCCGAAAGCAGCCCGGCTCCTCGGGGCGGGTCCTTGCGGGCGACCGCGAGCAGGTGGCCGGAGAGCCGGGTCAGGCGCAGCAGGCCCGACAGGGGCAGGTCCACGAGCAAGAACAGCAGCACGAAGAGGGGGGCGAGCAGCCGGTCGAGGAGCGGCCGCGGTCGCGGCGTCCGGCCCTCGCCGGCGGTGGGGGCCGCGGGCGTCGTGGGGGGCGCGGCGAGCTGGCGGTGGGCGTGCAGCCAGAGGCCGAGGCACAATGACAGCTCGGCCGGCGCCCAGCACGGGCGCAGGTTGAGCAGGGAGCCGAAGCCGGCCGCGGCCAGGGCCTGGCGGATCGTCGAGGGCGCGAAGTGGCAGAGGTGCTGGGGCATCAGCAGGGGGAACCAGTATTGGCGACAGATCCGGCGCAAGAGGCCTTGGAAGTTGGGGAGCTCGACGTACAGCACGCCGCCGGGGCGCAGGATCCGGCCGACCTCCCGCAAGGTGGCGACCGGGTCGGGCATGTGCTCGAGGCTGTGGAAGAGGGTCACCGCGGCGAAGTGGTCATCGGGGAACGCCGCCTGCTCCAGGGTCCCGGCGAAGAGGGTCGCCCGGTCCGCGACCACCGAGCCGGCCAGGCTCCCCGCGTCGAGGTCGACCCCGAAGAGCTGGCAGCCGGTCTTGTCGCCCAGCAGCCGCAGGAAGGCCCCGTAGCCGCAGCCGACGTCGAGCAGGCGATCCGCGGGGGTGAGCTGGACGTGGAGGTTGAGCTGCCCCCAGCGCGCGTGCTGCAGCAGACCGGCCGCACCCTCGGTCTGCGCCTGGCGCATGTCCGCGGTGGCCTCGCCCGAGTAGGCGCCCGCGTAGTAGAAGCCGAGGCTGTCGCGAGTCGGTCGGGGCGAGGAGCGCACCAGGCCGCAGCCGCCGCAACGCACGAGGCCGAACAGGCCCGGGCGGCGGAAGAGCAGATCGGGGATCCGCAGCAGGGTGCGGCCGCCCGGCTCCCCGCACAGGGGGCAGGGGGGCTCCTCCAGGGAGACGCCGGGGGGCAAGGGGGCCAGCGCGGCGCTGGTCGGGGACGGCAGGCGAGCGGCGGTCGGTTCCACCCCCGCAGTGTACCCGGGCCTGGCCGGAGGCACCATGGAAAGCGCCGCCCGGCGGCCGGTGCGGGGGTCGGCTGAGCCTGCCGGGTGTCCTTTTCGTGGAGAATGGCTATGTTGAGAGGAGAGGACCGCGGGAGGGCCAGGTCATGACCGGTGGTAGCAACGCCCCGAAGAAGCGGATCAAGACCGAGGTCAGCGAGCTGAGCCAGGAGGAGAACCAGCGGCTCTCCGAGGAGCGGCGGCGCTGGTTCAAGGAAGGGCGCTGTCCGTGGTGCGGCGAGCTGGGCGCGTTCGTCGCGGGCGCCCCGGTCTGCTCGGTCCACGGCCCCTACGACTTCGTCCCCGAGGTGAAGGAGGACGAGGGGGGGGGGCTCGACGAGGCGGAGCTGCTGCCGGAGGAGGATGAGGAGGAGGGCTGAACCGCGGGAGGGGCGGCGAAAAGCCCGACCTCAGGGAGCGGGAGCCTGCTTCGCCTCGGGAGCCGGAGCCGGCGCGGGTGCGGTGCTCTTCTCCTGGGTCGTCACCTGGAAGCCCGCCAGACGGGACGCGGACAGCACCGTGTACATGATCTCGGTCTGACCCGGCCCCTGCTCTTTCTCGGATTTGCACGCTCCGTCCACGAGCTCCATGAGCTCGTCGAAGTTGTTCTCGCCGTTGATGACGGTGCAGCCTTTAGAGTACTTGTTGGGCTTGGGCACACCTGTCTTGTGACACGCCAATATCCCATGGGTCTTGTGGATGTTGATCGATTGACCCCCATGGACACCCGGCTGGTCCTTTCCATGGTAGGCCTGTCCATCCCGGATCGAGGGTGTCAGGCGATCCGGGTTGGCCGGGACGAGGGCATCATAGCCCTTGTGATCCCCCTTCTCGTAGGCGTGCGTCCCCTCGGGGAGGGTCGACAGCTCCTTGCTCTTCTCGTCCGCACTGTTGTCGACGGTGGCGCTCCACTTCTTCACGACCTTGTTGCCCTGGGTGTCGATCATCAGGACCATCATCGTGTCGTTCCACTCGTTGTACTTGTTCTCCACGTGCTCGAGCGCGACCTCGGGCGCGGGGGTCGGGGCCTCGGCCTGTTCGGTCGCAGCCGGCGAGGCCCCCTTGACCGGGGCTCCCGCGGCGGGCCCCTTACCGTCCGCCCCGGCCGCCGCCCCCGCGTTCTTCGCCGGCTCTCCCTTCTTGGGCGCTGGCGCCTTCTTCTCGACGAACTTGGCCCCCCGGAGGCCGACGAGGTTCACGAACCCCGGCTTGTCGTGGAAGACTCCCTGGTTCTCGAGGATGACCTCGCGGAAGTAATCGTAGATCTGCTCGTCGCTGGCGCCCTTGGGGACGATCGTCCGGTCCACCTCTTTGCCGTCTGCTCCCTTGACCTTCTGGGGGTGGGTGCCGCTGGTGGCAGTGTACTTGGTCCCTTCGACCCCCTTGAGTAGGTCCATGGTACCATAGCCGATCTTGCCATCGGGATGGGGACTGGCCTTGGTCGTCGTGCCCGAGGTGTCGGCGGCCTTCGTCGTGGCGCCGGTGGTGCCCGGGACGTCGCTGCCCGGCAGCTTCGCCGCCTCTGCCCCCGCGACCGGCTCCGGCGCGGCCGCGCCCTCCGGCTTGCCGGGAGGGGACTTGTCTCGCTGGAAGCGGAACAGGGCCTGGATGAACCGCTTGTCCACGATCTCCTCGCGGGTGGCGTCGACGTAGGCGCCCTTCTTCGAGGGGACGTTCAGATACCCCTCCTTGATCAGCTCCTCCCGGGCCGCGATGAGCATCGTGAGGGAGTGGGCCGCGAGGTTGTACTCGGTCGCCTCCTGGACGACCTCCTGGCGGTGCTCCGGCGCCAGGCCCGTGATCACCGCGCACGCCGGCATGCCGACCGCCACCCCGGCGAGCGAGGCGAGCAGCTCCTCCTGCGCCGCGATGTCGCCAGCCAGCAAGGCGAGGTCGCCCTTCACCCCCTCCTTGCCGGTCTTCCCGGCATCGCCCTTGGATTCGCTCGGCGAGGCGCTGCTCTGCTGGGACAGTGTCAGGGTGTCGTTGGCCATGATTCCTCCACGCACCACTCCAGGATGCAGGGAGTATAGGCCAAAAGGTCAGCAGGCGATACGGTCAGGCCGCAAGGTCGGGATCGGACGGTGAGATCGGTCAGCGAGCACGCCACCCGGCGGCCGGGTGGGCGACGCGGCTACCGGCTCCCGTCCCAGCGGAGCACCGGCTGGCGAGCGGCACGCGCCTCGTCGAGCCGCCCGACGGGCGTCAGGTGGGGCGCGCTGGTGACCAGCTCCGGCTGCTCCTGCGCCTCCCGGGAGATGGCGAGCAGGGCCCGGGCGAACTGCTCCAGCTCCTCCTTGGTCTCCGTCTCGGTGGGCTCGATCATCAGGGCGCCAGCGACGACGAGGGGGAAGTAGACGGTCGGCGCATGGTAGCCGTAGTCGAGGAGCCGCTTGGCGATGTCCAGGGTCTTCACGCCCGTGGCCTCGAGGTGGCTGTCCGAGAGCACGAACTCGTGCAGGCAGGGCAGGTCGTGGGGGCGGTGGTACTCGGGCTGGAGCAGGGTCAGCAGGTAGCGGGCGTTGAGCACCGCCAGCTCGGCGACCCGCGGCACGCCGGCCGCGCCCAGCTCGCGCAGGTAGGTGTAGGCCTTCACCAGCACGCCGAAGTTGCCGAAGAAGCCCCGCACTCGGCCGATGCTCAGGGGGCGGTCCGTGTCGAGCCGCCAGCCTCCCTGGCCGTCCGGCTCGATGAGCGGCGTCGGCAGGAAGGGCTCGAGGGAGGGGGCGACCCCGACCGGCCCCGAGCCGGGCCCGCCGCCGCCGTGGGGCGTGGCGAAGGTCTTGTGCAGGTTGAACTGCATGACGTCGGCGCCCCAGTCCCCGGGGCGGCTCTTGCCGAGGATGGCGTTGAAGTTGGCGCCGTCGCAGTAGACGAAGGCCCCCTGGGCGTGGGCCGCGGCGACGATCTCGCCGATCCCGCTCTCGAAGAGCCCGAGGGTGCTGGGGTTGGTGATCATCACCGCCGCGGTCTGCGGGCCCAGCGCGGCGATCATCGCCGCGGGATCGCACAGCCCCGCCGCGCAGCAGGGCACCTTCTGGATCGTGAAGCCCTGCAGGGCCGCCGAGGCCGGGTTGGTGCCGTGCGCGCTCTCGGGCACCAGCACGATCCGGCGCCCCTCGCCCCGGGTCTGCAGGGCCTTGCGGATCATCATCATCCCGGTGAGCTCGCCGTGCGCACCGGCTGCGGGCTGGAGGGTCACCCGGGAGAAGCCCGAGACCTCGGCGAGCAGCTCCTCGAGGCCGCGGATCAGGCCGAGCGCGCCCTGCAGGGTGGCGACGGGCTGCAGCGGGTGGCAGCTCGCGAAGCCGGGCAGGAGGGCCAGCTCCTCGTTGAGCCGGGGGTTGTACTTCATGGTGCAGGAGCCGAGGGGATAGAAGCCGGCGTCGAGGGAGTGGTTCAGCCCCGACAGCCGCGTGAAGTGCCGCACCACCTCGGGCTCGCTGACCTCGGGCAGGCGTGGCGGCTCGCGGCGCAGCAGGTGGGCGGGCAGCACGGTGGCCGCATCGAGGGGGGGGAGGCCGTTGTCGGGCAGCGAGGCGCCGGAGCGGCCGGCCGCGCCGCGCTCGAAGATCAGGGGCTCGCGGTACACCCGACCGGGGCGGGCCTGGCCGCCGTCGGCGGCGTCGGGGAGGGACGGGAGAGGGGTGTGCTGGGCTTCGCGCATCGAGCACCTCGCCAGGTTGATCGGGGCCGCCGGAGTCCGCCGGCCCGCACGGAAGCTGGCTGCGTGGGCTACCACGGGACCGCCGGGGAGTCAACCGCGGTGACGGCCGACCCGGGCTCTCCGGTCCCCGCGCCACCCGCGAAAATCCGGGAATAACCCGCCCGCCCGCCCGGTTGGTGCCCTTCCGCAGGGGCCGGCGCGCCAGGGGCCCGCTGGCGGGGGTGGCGATTGACACCCCACGACCGGTCTGCTAGATTCGCCGCCCGCTCGGTGCGGCGTGGATGTTTCACCGATTTCAAGGGGTTAGGCGAGTAGAGCGATGATCAGCGTCCAGGACATTCGCAAGAGCTACGGCTCGCTCCAGGCGCTCGACCGGGTCAGCTTCGAGGTCCCGGCCGGGCAGATCCTCGGCTTCCTCGGCCCCAACGGTGCCGGCAAGACGACGATGATGAAGATCCTCACGACCTTCATCTCGCCGACCGCCGGCACGGCGAAGGTCGCCGGCTACGACGTGCTCGACGACAGCCTCGAGGTCCGGCGGCGCCTCGGCTACCTGCCGGAGCAGTGCCCGATCTACGACGACGTCACGGTCTACGAGTACCTCGAGTACGTCGCCGAGGCCCGGGACCTCCCCGCGGACCGGCTGCAGCAGCGGCTGTACCGCACCCTCGAGCTCTGCGGGCTCACGGGCCGGGTCGACCAGATCATCGGCACCCTCTCCAAGGGCTACCGGCAGCGGGTGGGCCTGGCCCAGGCCATGATCCACGAGCCCGACGTGCTGATCCTCGACGAGCCGACCTCCGGCCTCGATCCGAACCAGATCGTCGAGATCCGGGAGGTGATCAAGCGGATCGGCCGCGAGAAGACCGTCATCCTCTCGACCCACATCCTCTCCGAGGTCCAGGCCACCTGCGATCGGGTCGTGATCATCAACCAGGGTCGGCTCATCGCGGACGGCACGCCCGACGACCTGGTCCGCCAGATGGGCTCCAACGATCTGGTGGTCGGCCTGAAGCGCAGCGGCTGCAAGCTCGAGGAGGCCCGGGAGCTCCTCGGCAAGCTGCCCGGCGTCGTCAGCGTCGGTGAGCAGCGCGGCGAGGAGGAGGGCACCCTGCTGCTGCGGCTCGGCGTCGGCGGCAAGCAGGACGTCCGGCCCGAGCTGTTCCGGGCCGTGGTCGAGCGGGGCTGGGTGCTGCTGGAGCTGCGCCGCGCCGAGCACAACCTGGAAGACGTCTTCCGCCAGTTGACGACCGGTAAATGACCAGGATCGGAGAGAGGTCGAGGCCATGAATCCGAAGAACATCTGGGTCATCTTCAAAAAGGACTTTCGGAGTTATTTCAACTCGCCAATCGCCTACATCGTGGTGGTTGCCTATCTGTTGATCTCCGGGTTCTTGTTCTTCAACCAGCTACTGATCCCCGGCGGGATGCAGGAGGCCTCCCTGCGGGCCTTCTTCTCCGGTCTCTCCCGCTTCTTCCTGATCATCTTCTCGCCGGCGATCACCATGCGGCTGATCGCGGAGGAGAAGGGGAGTGGTACCATCGAACTATTGTCGACCCTCCCGGTCTCCGACCTCGAGGTGGTCGTCGGCAAGTTCCTCGCGGCCATGGGCCTGGTGCTCGTCGCCCTCGGGTTGACGGTCACCTACCCGATCACCGTCTCCCTCATCGGCTCCCCCGACCTCGGACCCATCGTCGGCGGCTACGTCGGGCTGGTGCTGATGATCGGCGCCTCGGTGGCCCTCGGCGTCATGGCCTCGTCCTGGGTCAACAGCCAGATCGCCGCCTTCATCTTGGGGTTCTTCCTCTGCCTGGTGTTCTTCTTGCTCCACATGGTGCTCCCCTTCTTCCCCGATTCAATGGTCGGTATCCTCGAGTACCTCTCCTTCGACTTCCACTTCCAGGGGGTCGAGCGGGGTGTCCTCGATAGCCGGAACATCCTGTACTATCTGTCACTCATCGTCTTCTGCCTCATCGTCGCTTCCGAGTCGCTGCAGCGCCGGAAGTGGGCCACGGCTTGAGACGGGGAGGAGCGACGACCATGGCTGCAGCGAAGCGTTCGACGACTGGACTCAATGCCTGGATCTTCATCCTGGCGGTGGCGGGCAGCCTGATCTGCCTGAACATCCTGGCGAGCTACGCCCCGCTCCGCTGGGACCTCACCGAGGAGAAGCGCTACACCCTCAGCGAGGCGACCGTGCGGGTGGTCCGCAACCTGGATCGCCAGCTCCTCATCAAGGGCTACTTCTCGCCCGAGATGCAGCCCCCCTTCCACGACCTGGAGCGCCAGGTCCGGGACATCCTCGACGAGTACGAGGCCGCGGCCGAGGGGCGGATCCGCGTGGAGTTCGCCAACCCCGAGGGCAACAAGGAGCTCGAGGACGAGGCCTCCGGCTTCGGGATCCAGCCGGTGCGCAGCGACTACATGGGCGACACCAAGGTGGAGCTGCGGGTGGTCTACAAGGGGCTGGCCTTCGTCTACGCCGATCGCCAGGAGACGATCCAGGACCTCGGCCCCCAGGAGAACCTCGAGTACCTCTTCACCGACACGATCAAGCGCGTGACCACCAAGGACGAGGCCAAGAAGACCATCGGCTTCCTCGCGGGCCACGGCGAGCTCATCGACCTGGAGGGGGTCACCCAGGCCTTCAACGAGCTCTTCGGCGCCCGGTACACCGTCAAGCCGGTGCCGGCCGACTCGGGCGTCATCGACGACGAGGTCGACGCGCTCATCGTGCTCAACCCCACGGGGATGGTGGGCGAGCGGGCGAAGTTCGAGATCGACCAGTTCCTGATGAAGGGCAAGCCGGTGGCGTTTCTGCTGTCGACCATCGCCCAGGACCGGCGCTTCCCCATCGGGCGGGCCAACCCGGTGGTCACCACCCTGGAAGGGCTCCTCGAGGGCTACGGCCTCTCCCTGAAGCGAGAGGTGATCCTCGACCTGCAGCACAGCACCCAGATGCTCATGGCCACTCCCCAGGGGATCGTCATCGTCAACAACCCCCTGGCGATGGTCACCGGCAACATCAACCGGGAGCACGTCATGGTGAAGGACCTGCCCGCGATGAGCCTGCCCTTCTCCAGCCCCATCGAGATCAAGGAGGAGCTGGCCAAGAAGGAGGGGACCACGGTGGAGGTCCTCATCTCCTCGGAGGCGACCGCCCGGGCGCGGGCCGGCGTCACGGACATCATGCCGGGCCCCGACGCCGACATCCTGAAGGAGCAGCCCGGCGATCGCACCGGCCCCTTCCCCATCGCGGTCTCGGTGCTGGGGCCCTTCAGCAGCCAGTACACCGGCAAGCCCATCCCGCCGGCCGCGCCCGCCCAGATGCAGGGGATGCAGGGAATGCAGGCGCCTCCGCCCGACGACAGCGGCCGCCAGGTGATCGACCAGGTCGAGCGCAACCGGATCTTCGTCATGGCCAACGGCGAGTTCCTGATCAGCCGCAACCGGCTCCAGCGGGCCTCGGTGGTCCTGCTGCAGAACCTCATCGACTGGCTGGTGCAGGACGAGGACCTGATCGCCATCCGCTCCAAGGGCAACCTGCGCCCGCTGGAGCCCCTCGAGCCGAGCCAGGCCGCGCTGATCAAGTACGTGAACATCCTCGGGGTGCCCCTGCTCTTCGTGATCGCCGGGATCGTCCGCTGGCGGTTGCGGCGGAACGTCCGCCACGTCTTGCCGGTGGCGGGTGAGCAGGGCCGGCAGCCGGGGGCGGCGCCCGCCGACGAGCAGGGCAGCCGCGGGAAGGAGGCGTGATCATGACCCGCAAGACCATCGTCTCGCTCGGCGTGTTCGGGATGCTGCTGCTGATCACCTTGGTGGTCGCCCTGATGCCGGAGCGGCGGGAGGAGATCGCCTGGTCGATCCCCAAGCTCGCCGACACCATGGACCGGATCGAGATCGTCCGTCAGGGCCAGACCGTGGTCCTGGAGAAGAAGGGCGAGAAGTGGGCCATCACCCAGCCCCAGGTCTACGAGGCCAGCGCGAGCGCGCTCGAGGGGCTGCTGGAGCTCTTCGCGAAGCCCATCGGCATGTCCCTCAAGCTCCCGGTGAAGGCCGAGGAGCTGGCCCAGTTCGAGGTGGACGCAGACAAAGGCATCACCCTGAAGATCGGCGTCACCGGCAAGGAGGTCACCGCCTTCGTCATCGGCAAGGCCCTGGGGAAGGACACCTTCATCAAGCCCGTCGCCGAGGACACCGTCTACCGGGCCAAGGCCAGCCTCCGCTGGAAGCTGGACAAGGGGCTCGACGACTGGCGGGAGAAGAAGATCTTCGACGTGGACCAGAACAAGGTCAGCCGGCTGGTGGTGACCCAGCCCGACGGCCTGGTGGTGGAGCTGGCCAAGGACGGGGACAAGTGGAAGGTCGTCCGTCCCCAGGAGGCCCCCGCGGACGGCGGCACGGTGAGCTCCTTGTTGAACGCGCTCGCGGGCCTGCAGGCCGCGGCCTTCGCCGACCAGATCCCCATGGACCAGGCCGGCTTCGCGGCCACGGACCGGCCCTGGGTGATCCAGGTGGCGACGACCGAGGCCCCGGAGCTGGTCGGGGTGGAGATCGGGGCCTTGGTGGGCAAGGAGCGCCTCGAGGGCAAGTACGCCGAGGACTCCTTCGTCCGCCGCCCGGGAGCCGGGCAGCTCTTCGTGGTGCGTGCCTACTCGGTGTCCAACCTGCGCAAGGGCTTCTCGGAGCTCCGGGATCGGACGATCTTCAGCCTGTCGACCGACGAGGTCGCCGAGCTGGTCGTCCAGGGGAGCGGCCCCCGGCTGCACTTCGTCCGGGAGGCCGCCGGCTGGAACGCCAAGGCGCCGGCGGAGCTGGTGGGGAAGGTCGACGAGAACCAGGTGGGCTCCCTCGTCTCCACCGTCGCCACGCTCCGGGCGGCCGAGATCGCCGCGCCGGCGACCTCGCCCCAGGAAGCCGGGCTCGCGGCGGAGGCACCGGCCACGGCCAAGCTGACCCTCACCATGAAGGACGGCACCGGGCACATCCTGCTGGTCGGCGCCAAGGAGCCGGCGCCGGGCAACGGGGAGGCCCGCTACTTCGCCAAGCTCGCCAGCGGCGAGCTGATCTACCGGATCGGCGAGTACACGGTCCAGCGCTTCCTGAAGGACGTCACCTCCTTCAAGAAGGTGGCGGGCCCGGGACAAGGCCAGGGGCTGCCCCCCGAGCTCATGATGCCGCCGATCCCCGGGATGCCCGGGCAGTAGCCGCCCCCTCGCCTGCCCCCCTCCGGTCGGTCGTGGCCGGGGGCACCGCCTCAATCCCGACCAGGAGCCTCTCGGTCGGCGGCAGCCGGCCGGTGGCGCAGATACAGCTCCACCTTGCGCGCATGCTCCTCGCCGGTGCGGGAGAAGTCGTGACGGCCGGTGCCGTCGCGCCGCGCCACGAAGAAGAGCAGGTCGGCGTGCTCCGGCTGGTCGCTGGGGGCGAGCGCGGCCTGGAGGCTGCCGCGGCCCGGGTTGGCGATGGGCGTGGGGGGCAGCCCGGCGTGGACGTAGGTCGAGTAGCGGTTGGCCGGGTCGTGGCAGCGCCGGGGGGAGGGGACCTCCCGGTAGGTCTGCGCCCCGTAGACGCAGGTCGGATCGCTCTGCAGCCGCATCTGGCGGGCGAGGCGGTTGTAGAACACCCGGGCGATGACCGGCCGCTCGGCCGCGACCTGGGCCTCCTTCTCGATGAGCGAGGCGAGGGTGACGAGCTCCCGCTCGCCGAGCCCCTGCCGCTGCGCGGCCGCGAGGGCCTGGGGGTGGCGCTGCCGGAGGTCGGCGAAGACCTGGTCGAAGCGGCCGCGCAGGGTCGCGAGCACGTCGGCCGGCGGGGATTGCGGGAAGAAGCGGTAGGTGTCGGGGAACAGCCGTCCCTCCTGCTCGTCGTCGAGCAGCGGCAGCAAGGCCGCGGCCTCGACGATGCCGGCCTGCTCCAGGCGGGCCGCGACCTCCCAGCGGGTCAGCCCCTCGGGCAGGGTCAAGGCCCGGTCCCCGCCCGCGACCCCGCCGCAGAGCCGGGCCAGGACGTCCAGGGCGCTCGCGTCCGCGGCGAACCGGTAGACGCCCGACTTGATCCGGCCGGTGTGGCCGGCGAGGCGGGCGTACAGCTCCAGCAGCCGCGGCGAGCCGATCAGGCCGGCGTCGTGCAGCCGCCGGGCCGCGGCCCGGAAGCCGAGGCCCGGGGGGAGCTCGAAGACGACCGGCTGGGGGTGGGCGAGGGGCCGGCGCAGCTCCCGGTAGCCGGCGAGCAGCAGGCTCCCCCCGAGCAGCAGGGCCGCGCCGCCGAGCAGCAGGCCGCTGGCCAGACGTCGGCGCCAGGCGGGGCGGGGCGGGGGCGGCGGGGGCGCCGGCGGGATCATCCCGCTTTGCCGGCGGGAGCCCGTGGGGGCTCGGGCTCGGGCGGCTCCAAGGTCACGGGGCAGCCCGCGTCGAGGAAGCCCTGCAGCACATAGGCCGCGGCCAGCTTGTCGACGACCTGCTTGCGGCGCCGCCGGGAGACGTCGCCCGCGAGCAGCACCCGCTCCACGGCCACCGTCGAGAACCGCTCGTCCCAGGTCTGCACGGGGAGCCCGAGGGCCCGGCGGAGCTGCGCGACGAACTCGAGCGTCTTCTTCGCTTGCCGGCCGACGCGGCCGTCCCCGTCGAGGGGCAGCCCCACCAGGATCCCGCCGACGTCGTGGACCCGCACGAGGTGCCGCAGGTGGTCCAGATCGGCCTGCCGGGAGCCCGTCCGACGCCAGGTCTCCAGGGGCTGCGCCGTGTAGCCGAGGGGGTCGGCGCAGGCGATGCCGATGGTCTTGCTGCCCAGATCGAGTCCCAGCCAACGCATGGGGGGATTCTCGGCGGGCAGGCCGACCTCGTCAAGGAGCGCCGAGGATGCCTCGAGGCCCTTTTGCCTCGCGGCCGGCGTCGGCCCAGGGCGCGGGGCGTCCCGGTCACGGGCGGTCGAAGCCGAACTCCGCCCGGTAGGCCGCAGGGTCGGCCGTGTCGAAGGCCGGGTTCTGCGCGACGAAGTCCCGGGCGCCCGCGAGGAGCTCCAGCCAGGCGGTCCGCTCCTGCTCGGCCACGTAGGCCTCCGTACGCTGCCGTTCCGTGGCCCCGGCCAAGAACGCATCGATGATCCGCACGTGGGCCATGGCCCAGCGAGCCACCGCGTCGGGCTCCGCGAGGCGCAGGGACGCGACCCGGGCGCCCAGCTCCCGGGTGACTCGTTCCTTCTCGGCCCCCGCACCCTGGGCCTGCCGCTCGAAGGCCGGATCGCTGCCGTGCCCCCAGCGTTCATAGGCGTCCAGGGACAGGAGGACCTGCGACAGGGCCCGTCGCCTCGAGACCAGCCGCTCGAGGGCCAGCACGTTCTCCTCCGGCATCGATGGTCCTCCCGCAGTTGCTGGTGTCCCGGGGCCAGGTCGAGCGCCCGGCGATCCCCGGGGCCATGATGCCAGGTTCCGCCGGCTCGGGACACGGCCACCGTGCCGCCCTCGCCGACCGGAACGCCGGGAGAGGACCCGGTCCCGTCGGCCATGCCGCGCGGCGGCGGCCCGGGACGCCGCCGCGCGACCCGGGGTGGATCCCTGCCGCGAGAGGCCTCCCCTCCGGTGCTGCGGCCATGGTAGGCTCGGGCGTTGCCAGGAGGAGGAGCCCCATGTCCGCACCCCGTCAAGGAGATGACCTCGTGTTCGAGCCGGTGGTGACCTTGCTCGCCCGCCCCCAGTTCCTCGGGGTCCCGCCCGAGCTGGGCTTCCCCCGGTCAGGCCAGGACACGGGGACCGACGCGGAGCGGCTGATCGAGGCCGCGGGGCGGGTCTGCTACGACTCCTACGGCAAGGGGCGCGGCTCGGCCGACTACCACCGTCACCTCCAGGAGGTCGGTCACGGCTCGGTGACCGAGCATGCCTTGTGGAGCTTCCTGCTCGCGGGGGTCTCCCGGGGGCTGACCCACGAGCTGGTGCGGCACCGGGTCGGCGTCGCCTACGCCCAGCGCTCGACGCGCTACGTCGACGAGCAGGAGAGCCCGTGGATCGTGCCGCCCCTGTTCCGGGAGCAGGCCAGCGATCCCCCGGAGGTCGCCGCGTTGCGCCGGCAGGCGTGCGCCGAGCTGGCCCGGGTCCGCCAGGAGGCGTGCACCGGCTACGCGCGGCTGCTCGGGCTGGGGCAGGAGCTGCTGGCCCAGACCCACCCCGGCCTGGAGCCCGCGGAGCGGCGCAAGCTCCTGCGTGGCGCCGCGCGCAGCGTCCTCGGCCAGGGCCTCGCCACCAGCATCGTCTTCTCGGCCAACCTGCGGGCCCTGATCCACATTTGCCAGATGCGCGGCGTGCGCCACGCCGAGGCCGAGATCCGCATCGTCGCCGCCCAGCTCGCGGCGATCATGCGCGCCGAGGTGCCGGCCTACTTCGCCGACCTCGAGCTCACGGATGCGCCCGATGGCCTCGGCCCCGAGGTCCACGGGCTGCCCCGGCTGCAGCCTTACTGACCCCGTCTCGGCTGGAGGGAAGCAGCCAACATCAGAGAGCCAGCGACCAGCAGCCGCCGCACCCGCCGCCTGGCGCGTGCACCTGCAGGAGGAGCCAGCCGGCCAGCCGGGAGTAGTCCAGATCGAAGGGATCGCCCGCCGCCCGGGAGAGGTCGGCGCGGGACTCCTCCCCCTCCGCACCGAGGACCAGGCTGAGCCGCTCGCCGAGGTCTCGCCGGAGGTGTCCGCCGTAGCGCAGGCGCTGCTGGGTCGGCGTCGCGGACCAGCGCTCCTCCCCCTCCGCCCAGCTCCAGACGACGGTCCACGGGCGGGCGTGGCGGCTCTGCTGGAGGTGCGACCAGAGCTGGAGCTGGACCTGGCCGGGCAGGTGGAGGTGCACGGCGAGCTGGGGCCCGTGCCCGGCGAAGGACGGATCCTGGGTGAACCGGGTGGCGCCGGTCAGGGGGGGCTCGTCCTCCTCCTCCGGGGGCAAGGACCAGCTCGCCGTGGTGGTGATCGCCTCGGCCGTCTCCACCTGGAGCTGGTAGCCGAGCCGGACCTCGAGCCGCAGGCGGTCACCGCCCCAGGGGCCGAGCGTCTGGAGCAGCCCGAGCCCCAGCCCGTGGCCATCCGGGCTGCCAGCCGCGGGCTGGTGGCCGCCACGGCGGTACAGGCCGCAGGTCAACGAGGTGCGGCTCCACTCGGCCAGGCCCAGCTCGGCGCCGAGCTGCAGCAGGGCCAGGTCGTGCTCGAGGCGGTAATCGGACCAGCGGACGGCCCCCTCGAGCCGCTGGTGCAGCTCCAGCCGGGGAGTCACCCGCCAGCCGTGCTGCAGCCCGACCCGGGCCGCGAGGGGATCGACGCCAGGCTCGAGCCCGGGGTAGTTCCGCCAGCCGAGCGCCGCGGCGAGCTGCAGCTCGTGGCCCGGGGTCGAGTCGCGGCGGGACAGCGGCGTGATCCCGCCGGCCAGTCCGAGACCCCAGCCCACGCCGGCCGGCTGCGCGGCCTCGAGGGGGACGCCGTTGGTCAGGAGCTGCGGGTTGCTGTCTCCCAGCAGCCCGAGGTCGAGCCGCCACCAGGGCCGCGGGCTGGTCGGCCCCGCCGGCAGCCTGGCGAGGTAGTCCGCGGCTCGCTCGCCCAGCTCCTGGCCGGCGTAGCGCTGGCGCAGCTCGGCGAGCACGACCCGGGCTGGCGCGGTCCGGCCCGTGCGCAGGTCGCACACGGCCAGCAAGAGCTGGGTCCAGCCGTCCGCGGGGTCGAGCCGGGCGGCCTGCAGCAGTGCCTCCCGGGCCCGGGCCGGGTCGCCGAGCCGCAGCCAGGTGTAGCCCAGGTAGTAGCGGACCAGGGGGCTCCCCGGCAGCTCGGCCTCGGCACGGTGCAGCAGGGGCAGGGCCGCGGCATGGTCGCCGTCCCGGAACCGCTGCAGCCCCTGGGCGAGGGCCGAGCGGGCCTCTTGCTCCTGCGCGAGCCGCCGGAGGTACCCGCTGGCGGAGCGGCCGAGGGGAGAGCCCGGGTCCAGCCGGACGGCCTCGCCGAAGGCCGCCTGCGCCTCGGCGTCGTCATGTGCGAGGTAGGCGAGCAGCCCGAGGAGGTAGGCCGCGTCCTGGTAGGTGGGATCGCGCTGCAGGGCCTGGCGGGCGAGGGGGCGCGCCTCGGCGGGGCGCCCTTGCTGCTGCAGGGCCCGGGCGCGGTGGAACAGCTCGGCCGCGCTCGCGGGGGTGGCGTCGGGGGCGGGGCTCGTCGCCAGGAGCGGGCCGGCCGGAGGGATCGGCGCCTGGGGCGGCGCGGCGGACTCGTCGGCAGAGCTGGGCGGCCCGGGGAGTGACGCTGGGGCGGCCTGCGCGCCTGCCGCCCCGGGTGCGGTCGCGAGGAGCCAGAGGCCGGCCAGCCAGGCGGCCCGACCACCGTCGGCGCAACAGGGCCGGCGTGCTCCGGCTCGCTGGTCGGTGTGCGGGCTCAGGGGTGCATTGCCGGCGTGGCTCCGGCGCTGGCCGGAGGCTGCAGTGGCGGGGCCTTCTCCAGGCCGGGGGGGCTGACGCGGCCGCGGCCTTGCCCCTGGCCGGGGTTGGCGTCGCGGGGCTTGAGCTGGCCGGGAGGCACGTTGCTGGTCTTGGGCCCCCGCTCTCCCAGGCCGCGCGCGTCGCTCGCGGACCATCCGAACCCGCGCTCCGGGTCGCGACGGCGCGTCGCTGGCGCTTCCAGCCCCTGGCTCCCCGGCGCGCTGGCCGCTTCGCCCCACCAGCGCTGGGCGTCCATCCCCCCGAGTTCGCCCATCCTCGGGAGGGGATCGCGCACCAGCTCCTCCGGGGCCATGCCCGGCCGCGCGGCCTCGTCGGGCCGTGGTGGGGCCTCGCCGGTCGCTGGCTCCTGGTCTGGCGGTGCCGGCGCCGACGGCTCGAGGGGCGGTGGTCGATCACCTCCGGGAGCGGGGGGGCGGGGTTCTGGCTCCTGGTCGCTCGTGGGGGAAGAGGATCCTTGGCCTCCCGGGAGCGTGGCCGCTGGTGCCGGCGGCGCGATCTCGGCCGCGGGGGCCGCGGATGCCGCGGGGGCCTCGGGTGCCGCGGGGTCCGCGGCCGGGGGGGGAGCGGCCGGGGGGGCGGTCGGTGCTTCCTGGGCGTCCCGGGCAGCGGTCCGCAAGAAGGGGGCGGCCTGCTGGTTGGCGAGGTGGGCCTCCGGGGTGGAGACCGGGCGGACCTGCAGCTCGAGGCCGAGGCCGCTCCCCTCGCCACGTGCCGGGGTGGCGAGGACCAGCAACATCCCGAGCAAACAGGGCCGGGTCATGTCCCTTCCTCCGGCGCCTGCCCGCGCCAGGGTGCGCCGCGGCCAGGAGCGTGCAGCCGGACGACCAGGCGAGCCGCGGGGTGGTCCAAAGCCTCGCGGCGGGCTGCCGCGGGTGAGCCGTCTGTTCCGACCAGGACCTCTGTGACCGCGGTGGCGCGCCGGTCGCCGGCCCGGGCCTCCAGCCGCAAGAGCCAGCGGCCCGCGCCGACCGCCTGCAGGGCGAAGGTCCGGCGGGAGGTCCCGCCCCCCGCGGGCTCTCGCCAGCGCAGCTCGCGCGCTCGCAGCAAGGCCGGATCGCTGCTCGCGAGCTGCAGGCCTTCCGGGAGGGGGAGGGAGAGCTCGATGGGGCCCAGCTCCGGGTCCGCGCTGAGCTCCAGGTCCACCAGCAGGTGCTGCTGGGGGGCGATGTGCAGGGAGGCCGGAGCGCTGGGCCAGAGGGTCCAAAGGACCAGCAGGACGGCTGCGGCGCTTGCTGCGAAGAGCCAAAGTCCCGGGTGCGCGAGGGGACTGGTCGGGTGGCCGGTCTCGGCCAGCCGGGCGTGCAGCCGGCTCCGCACCGCCGCGGGGAGCTCCGTCGGTGGGAGCTCGCCCAAAGCCTGCTGGACCTGCTCGAGCTGGCGGGTGAACCGGGCGCAGTCGGGGCAGGGGCAGGCAGACTCCGGCGCGGGGTGCTCTCCCCGGAGCAGCGACGATCGATAGTCCCGACAGGCCCGCTCCATTCACTCCTCCCGTCGCGAGGTACGGGGTTCGCGGGCGGCGAGTTCCGGCTCTTGCAGCACTAAAAGACGCAACTGCGCCCGGCCGCGCGCCACCCGGGAGCGGATCGTGCCGATGGGCACCCCGAGCGCGCTGGCCGCCTCTTCGTAACTCAGCTCGTGGACGTCCACCAGCAGGACCGGCAGCAGGTAGCGTTCGGGGAGTCGTGCGAGCAGCTCGCCGAGGAGCTGGCCGAGCTCCTGGCGGGACAGCCGGGAGAACGCGTCCTCACCCGGACCGACCGCCGCCAACTGCTCGTCCAGCTCCTCCCGCCAGGGCGTCTCCCGGCGGTAGCGAGCCGAGCGCACCTCGTCCCGCAGGGTGTTGCGGAGGATCGTCACCAGCCAGGGCAGCAAGGGCTCGCCGGTGCGGAAGCGAGCGAAGGTGCGGAACGCCTTGGTCAGGGTCTCCTGGAGCAGGTCCTCGGCGCGGGCGGCGTCCCGGGTGAGACGCAGGGCGATATCGTATAGCCGGCCCAGGAAGGGCTCCACCTGCTCCTCGAAGCTGTCCCGGCGGCCCGGCGCGGGTCGTCCGAGGGACCAGAATCCCACGCGCTGCTCCTTCGACGTCGCGTCCCGCAGTCTGAGCCGGCTCCTGGCTCGGGGTCAAGCCGGGAGATCCCGGAAGGCCCAGGCCGTCGGGACCTCTGGGCCCGGCCGATCCCTGTCGTGGCGCCGGGAGGGCGGCTCTGGAGGGGAGGATGCGGTCGGTCTCGGCGTCGCGCCCGGAAGGGCCCGTCAAGGAAAATCGCGCTGATCTTTCAGCCTGGTTGCGCGTTCGCACTTTTTTTTCTCGTTTTTTGGAACCGGGAGCGTGTCCCGACCGTAACACCGGCTGGAACCCAACTCCCAGACGCTGCCGGAGGCCGGCAGGCGAGGTGAGCCGCATGAGCCGTTCCACCCTCGAGCTCCGTCGCGGGCCGCGCGTTCCTGGCCACGCGGGTGTCGTCCACCGCTTTTCGCCGCGATCCCGGGGGCCCGTGCACCCCTGGTCGAGCGCCGCGCTGCTCGGCCTGGCGCTCATCCTGCTGACCGGCGAGCTCGGCGCCGCCCCGCCGCCCCAGACCGACGCGGCGCCCGGACCGGCCCCGGCGGCGGCTCCGGCTCCGGCGGCGGCGCCGGCTCCGGCTCCGGCGGCGGCTCCGGCGGCGGCTCCGGCGGCGGCTCCGGCTCCGGCGGCGGCTCCGGCTCCGGCGGCGGCGCCGGCTCCGGTTTTGGCGGCGGCGCCGGCTCCGGCCTCCGGTGAGGCCCGCCTCGAGGCCCCGGCCCCTGCTCCCGTGCCCCTGCTGTTGACCTTCCGGCCGCGCCTCGGGTTCGGTTGGCTCACCACCGATCAGGAAGCGCTGAGCCCCCGGGAGCAGTTCGCCGGCGCGTTCGAGCTCGGTCTCGCGCGGGGCGGCTTCCGGCTGCTCGGCGGCTTCGACCTCCGCGACTACCGGCGCCCCTACCGGGATCCCAACCCCGGCCCCGCCGGTCTCACCGCCGGTGTCGACCTCGACGAGCAGCTCTTCGGCGGGCGGGTGGTCGCAGGCTACGACCTCGGGCCCCGGATCGGGCTGGCGGATCGGGAGCTGCACCTGACCCCGTACGGCGGTCTGCAGCTCCGGCAGTACGTCAACGACGTCTACCCCGCGACCGCCTTCGGCACCACCGTCGGGGCGCAGGGGGGCCTGCTGCTCGCCCGCGGCCTGCAGCTCGGCGTCCTCGGTGAGTACTCCTACAACCTCGGGCAGCACCTCTTCTCGGCCCCCGAGTCCCTCGAGGGCGCGCTGCTCGGGCTGGCCCGCTATGGCGCGGAGCTCGGCTTCCGCTTCGGCGAGCGCACCCTGCTCACCGTGGGCTACGAGGGGAGCTGGCTCGCGCTCGAGCACGGCCGGCTCGTCGAGCACCTCGCCCTGCTCTCCTTGACCTTTGGCCTCGAACTCTGATCCAGCGGAGGGAATCGGGATGTTCCATCGCCACGCCATCACGGCTCTGTCTCTGCTCTTGGGGGCCTCGCTCGTCGCCTGCTCCGAGGAGGTGGCCGCACCCCTGGCCGATGCGGGGCTGCCGCAGCAGGTCGCGGTCGGTGCGCTGGTCCAGCTCGACGGCTCGGCCAGCAAGGACCCCGAGGGCCTGCGGCTCGGGTTCCACTGGGCCTTCGGCGCCTTGCCCGCGGGGAGCGCGGCCCGGCTCAACGATCCCGCCGTGGTCAACCCGTCCTTCACCGCGGACCGGGCCGGCCTCTACCAGATCAACCTGGTGGTCGACAACGGCGTGGTGCACAGCAAGCTGGCGACGGTGGCGGTCACCGCGGGGCCCTGCGGTGCGCAGGCCCCGGTGATCGAGGTGCTCGAGGCGACGCCCGCCGAACCCGGCGTGGGCGCCACGGTGCAGCTCTCCGCGACGGTCAAGGACCCGGACCGGGCCGCGGCCTGCGGCGGCAGCGGGGAGGGCCTGCTCAGCTCCGTCCTGTCCGCCGGCGCCCTCCCCGAAGAGGTCGGTGGCCTGGGCTTCGCCTGGCGGCTCCTCGGCCAGCCGCCGGGGAGCCAGGCGCGGCTCAACGACGGCCTCCTGCGCAACCCGTCCCTGGTGGTCGACGCGGCGGGAGAGTACGTCGTCGAGCTGACCGTCACCGACGAGACGGGGGCCCGCAGCCTCCCGGTCCGCTTCACCTTCACCGCGGGTCTCTGCGGCGGGGCCTCGCCCGCGGTGACCTCCCTGACCGCGACCCCGGCCTCCCCCGACGTCGGGGCCCTGGTCTCCCTCGCCGCGGTGCTCGCCGACGCGGACAACGAGGAGCCCTGCCTCGCGAACCAGGAGCTCGCCTACGACTGGCAGCTCGTCGCGCTCCCCGCGGGCAGCCAGGCAGCGCTCAACGCCCCGGCCGTCGAGGCCCCCTCCTTCGTCGCCGACGCCGAGGGCACCTACACCGTCAGCCTGGTGGTGAGCGATCCGACGGGTAGGCGCTCCGCGCCCGCGTTCCTCGACGTGGCCACCACGGAGTGCCACACCAGCGCGCCCCTGGTGGAGCAGATTGCGGCCTCGCCAGCGTCCCCGGGCGTCGGCGATGCCGTCCAGCTCACCGCGACCGTGAGCGATGCCGACACGGCGATCGACGGCTGCCTCGGCGAAGACGAACGAAAGTACCACTGGCAGCTCCTGAGCCTGCCCGCGGGCAGCGCCGCGGCGCTGAACAACCCCCTGGCGGCCAACCCCTCGTTCGTCGCGGATCGGCCCGGCGTCTACGGCTTCGGCCTGCAGGTGACCGACGCCTTCGGCCTGCAGTCCGCCTGGACCCTCTTCGAGATCGAGGTCCTGGTGTGCGGCTCCCGGGCCCCCGTGGGCAGCGTTCTCTCCCTGCCGGCCCTCCCGCGGACCGGCGAGCTGGTGCGGCTGGTGGCGACGGTCGTCGACCTCGACACGGGCGACGGGGTCGCGGACGACCTCGAGCTGCTCCTGGGCCTGGACCCGGACGCGGCCGACTCCGACGGGGACGGCCTCGCGGACCGGGACGAGCTCGGCGACCCGGCCCGGCCCGCGGACACCGACGGGGACGAGGTGCTCGATGCCCTGGCCACGGACAGCGACGGCGACGGGCTGGACGATGCGCTCGAGGCCGGGGACGACAACCTGCTGACCCCGCCGGCGGACACCGACGGCGACGGCGTGCCCGACTACCAGGATCTCGACTCCGACGGGGACGGAGTCCCCGACGGGGAGGACAACTGCCCCCTCGTCCCCAACGCCGATCAGGCCACCGCCGGCGAGGGCGAGGGCGAGGGCGAGGGTGAGGGCGAGGGTGAGGGCGAGGGCGAGGGCGAGGGTGAGGGCGAGGGCGAGGGTGAGGGCGAGGGCGAGGGCGAGGGCGAGGGCGAGGGCGAGGAGGAGCCGCGCGCCGCGTTCGCCGCCGCGGCGGCCGGAGCGCCGGGCCTCGCGTGCCTGGGCGATCGGGATGGGGACGGGGTCCCGGACGCGGACGACAACTGCCCGAACCTCGCCAACCCCGAGCAGGGGGACCGCGACGACGACGGGATCGGCGATCGCTGCGACGCCGAGGGCGAGCTCGGCGACGAGTGCGACCGGGAGGAGCCCCTGACCTACTCCTGGTCCTTCGCCGCGGTGCCCGCGGGCAGCAACGCTCGGCTCGAGGCCGCGGACACCCGCACGCCCTTCTTCACCGCGGACCTCCCCGGCACGTACGAGCTCTTGCTGGTGGCCCTCGACTCCACCGGCCGCGGCCTGCGGCTCGTGCACGAGGTCGTCGTCTCGGCGTGTGGTCATCATGCGCCCGTGGTCGCCGAGATCGTCGCGACCCCGGCGAGCCCGGCCACCGGCGGCATCGTGCAGCTCACGGCGGCGATCACGGACCACGACGCGGACCCGGACGGCTGCGCCCTCGCCGAGAGCTTCACCTACCGCTGGCGCCTGGAGGCCCTGCCCGCAGGCAGCCTCGCCGCCTTGAACCAGGACGAGGTGGCCAACCCCTCCTTCGTGGCCGACCTCCCCGGGAGCTACCTGCTGGCCCTCGAGGTGACCGACCGCTTCGGCAACGCCTCCGGCTGGCAGCACTTCACCGTGGAGGTCAGCACCTGCGGCTCGGCCCGGCCCGGGGTCGAGGTCACCTTCGCGCCCGCGCAGCCGACGGCCGGCAGTACGGTGCAGCTCGTCGCGGTGCCTGCAGATGCGGACGGCCTCGAGCCGTGCAACCTGCCTCAATTCTTCGAGTACGACTGGACGCTCCTGGACCTGCCCGAGGGCAGCCGGGCCGCCCTGAACCTGCCCACGGCCCGCACGCCCTCCTTCGTGGCCGATCTGCCCGGGGACTACCTGCTGCGCCTGGTGGTCCGGGACCAGACCGGGCAGCAGAGCGAGCCGCTGGTGGTGACCGTGCCCGTCGGCGAGTGCGGCGCCAACTTCCCGGCCATCGAGGGCATCGCAGTGACTCCGGTCCTCCCGCGCGTCGGGTCCCTGGTCCTCCTGACCCCCACCGTGGTCGACGCGGACAACGGCGACTGCGCGCTCGGCCAGCCGCTGAGCCATCAGTGGGCCTTCGTCCTGCTGCCCGCGGGCAGCCAGGCCGTCCTCAACGACCCGGCGGTGCGCAGCCCGTCCTTCCTCGCCGACGTCGCGGGGGTGTACGCGCTCCGGCTGCTGGTCAGCGACTCGACCGGGCGCAGCGCGCAGCGGACCGTGGAGCTCGAGGTCTCCCCGTGTGGCGGCGCGGCGCCGGTGATCGCCGGGATCGCGGCCGAGCCGGACGCCCAGCCCGGGATCGGCGAGTGGACGCGCCTGGTCCCCGACGTCGGCGACGCCGACGCCGTGGACCCCTGCAACCTGACCGGCGACCTCAGCTACTCCTGGACGCTGCTGGATGCGCCCCGAGGGAGCCTGGCCGCCCTGACTCATCCCGGCGCGCGCACCCCGTCGTTCTTGCCCGATCTCGCGGGGCCCTACCTCTTCCAGCTCGTCGCGCGCGACGCCACCGGCCGGGCGAGCCTGCCCTTCGTCGTGACGATCACGGCCAGCGAGTGCGGGGGCTTCACGCCCGAGATCACGAGCCTGGCCGCGACGCCCTCCCCGACGCCCCCCACGGGGCAGACGGTGCAGCTCGAGTACGTGGCGCGGGACCGTGACCTGGAGGCACCCTGCCTGCTGAGCCAGATGCTCGTTCCCCAATGGGCCCTGCTCGAGCTCCCCGCGGGCTCCCGGGCGGCCCTCAACGCCCCGGCGGCCGAGAACCCCAGCTTCACCCCCGATCTGCCCGGCGCCTACGTCGTCCAGCTCGTGCTGTCCGACGGCACGGGCCAAAGCAGCCTCCCCGCCCGGTTGACGGTGGAGGCGTCCCTCTGCGGCGCGGCCGCGCCGGTGATCCAGGACATCACCTTGCTGCCGGCTGCGCCGAACACTGGCGAGCTGATCGCCCTGAGCGCAGTCGTGACGGACGCGGACGACGACGCGCCCTGCAGCGCGGGCCAGACCCACGCCTACCACTGGTCCCTCGCCGGGCAGCCCGCAGGCAGCCAGGCCGTGCTCAACAACCCGGCCGCCTTGGCTCCCAGCTTCGTCGCCGACTTGCCCGGGGACTACCTGGTGGAGCTGGTCGTCACCGACTCCACGGGGCAGCGCGCGCGGCGCACCCGGAGCATCACCGTGGGCGAGTGCGGCTCGCGGGCGCCCGTGCTGGACCCGCCGTCCTTCGCCACCATCCCGGCGACGCCGCTCATCGGCCAGCCCGTCTCGCTGACCATCGGCGCGACCGATGCCGACATCGGCTGCCTGCCCGGCGAGGGGCTGCAGTTCGCCTGGCGGTTCGTCGACCTGCCCGCGGGCAGCGCGGCCGCGCTCAACGATCCGACCCTGCTGCATCCCTCCTTCGTGCCCGATCTGCCCGGGAGCTACGGGCTGGCCGTGACGGTCACGGACAGCACGGGCCGCACCGCCTCGGCCGGTCCCTTCACGGTGACCGTCGGCCTCTGCGGCGGCAACCTGCCCGTGGCGCGGGTGCGGGTGCAGCCGGCCAACGTGCCGTGCAACGACGGTGCGACCGTGGCGGGCAGCCTGGGCAACATCCAGGTTGATGCGGCCGAGAGCACCGACGCCGACAATCTGGTCGGCTGCGCGCTGGATCAGGAGCTCAGCTACCGCTGGCAGTTGTTGGCTGCGCCTCGGGGATCCTGGGCGGAGCTCTCCTCGGAGGCGGCCCGCAACCCCTGGTTCCACGCCGACGCCATCGGCGACTACACGGTCCGGCTCTTCGTCGGCGACGGCGAGCAATGGAGCGAGCCGCTGACCTGCACGGTCCGCGTCGCTCCCTGAGACGTCGGGAACACCGCGGTCCCGGATGGGGAGATCTCGGGAAGGAGCCACGGGTATGGAACGTCAGAGCACCCGGTTCGTGCCGCTGGTCCTCACGCTCGGGCTGGGAGTCGCCGTGCTGGTCGGCTGCGACGGGCAACAGCCTCCCGTCGCGGACCCCGGCCCGGCGCTCACCGGCCGGGTCGGCGAGCCCGTCTCCCTCGACGGCTCGGCGAGTCGGGATCCCGCGGGACACCCGCTGACCTACCGCTGGCGGTTCGCCAGCCTCCCCCCGGGGAGCCAGGCGCAGCTCGCGCAGGCCGAGACCGCCACCGCCTGGTTCGTGCCCGACGTCCCGGGCAGCTACGAGCTGCTCCTGCAAGTCGACAACGGCCAGCGCCGGAGCGCGCCGGCGAGGCTTCTGGTCGAGGTCGCCTGCGCCGTGCGCCTCGGGGTGACCGCCGAGGTGGTGGGCGCGGCCGAAGGTCCGGCCGGCGTGCCGGTCCAGCTCCGCGGCGCGGCCCAGGTCCTGGAACCCCCCGCAGGCTGCCCCGCGGGAACGAGCGGTGAACCGGTCTTCCTCTGGACCTTCACCGCCTTGCCGGCCGGCAGCCAGGCCCGGCTCACCGATCCCACCAGCCCGACCCCCCAGTTCACCCCGGATCGCCCCGGCGAGTACCGGCTCACCCTGCAGGTGCAGGTGCTGCCGGATGGCGAGGGCCGGGCCGAGGCCTCGTACCTGGCGGTCTGCGGTGCCGCCCCCCCGGTGATCTCTGCGCTCAGCCGTTTTCCTGCCGGCGAGCTGCGTCCCGGTGAGCGGATCCGGCTGGACGCGGTCGTCGAGGATCCCGATGCCCGGGCCGGCTGCGACCTCCCCCAGCCGCTGACCTACGCCTGGTCCTTGCGGTCCCTGCCTGCGGGGAGCGCGAGTCGGGTCGAGGGGGAGCCCACCGCCGCGCTGGCCCGGATCACCCCCGACCGGGAGGGGGAGTACCGGGTCGGGCTGGCGGTGACCGACCCTCAGGGCAACGTCGGCGCGGCCGAGCTCGCCTTCACCGTGAGCGGCTGTGGCGTCTCCCCACCGGTGATCCGCGGGCTCGTCGCGGACCCGTCCGCACCCGCGGTGGGGACCGCGGTCTCGTTGCGCGCGGACGTCGTGGACGCGGACGGCGAGCCGCCCTGCGCGCTGGCCGAGGCCCTGGCCTACACCTGGGCCCTGCGGGCGGTTCCCCGGGGCAGCCAGGCCCGGATCACCCCGTCCACCGCGGCCCAGCCGTCCTTGATCGTCGATCGGCCAGGAAACTATACGATCTCGCTCGACGTGGTGGACATTCGCGGCCTGCGGGCCACGGCCGAGCTGGCGCTGGAGGCCGCGACCTGCGGCGCTGGCGTGCCCACGGTCCAGTTGGCGGCCGAGCCCGCGGCGCCCAGCGCGGGGAGCCGGATCGTCGTCTCGGCGCGCGTGACCGATCCCGATGACCTCGCGCCGTGCTCCCTGGCCGAGCCGCAGACCGTGCGCTGGTCCTTCCGGGAGGTCCCTGGTGGCTTCGCGCCGCCCGCGCTGCCGATGCGCGAGCGCGTGGACTTCGTCGCCACGTTGCCCGGGATCTACCGGCTGCAGGCGCTGGCCGTGGATGCGCGGGGGCACGCCAGCTCTCCCGGGGAGCTGGCCCTCTTCGTCGCGCCGTGCGGTTCGGCTCCGCCGCGAGTCGGCGAGCTGGTTGCGGTCCCGAGCCCCGCGACGGTGGGCGAGGCCGTGCGGCTGGCGGTCCCGGCCGAGGATCCCGACGTGCTGGCCGGGTGCGCGCCGCCCACGCCCCTCGCCCACGACTGGCGCTTCACGGCCTTGCCCGCCGGGAGCGAGGCCGAGCTCCTCGTCCCCCGGGGGCCGACCCCCTCCTTCGTCCCGGATCGGCCGGGGCGCTACGGCCTCGCGGTGACGGTCACCGATGGCACTGGCCGGCAGGGTCTGACGCAGGGCGAGGTCGTGGTCGCCGCGTGCGGCGCGGCGGTGCCGGTCGTGACCGCGCACGCTCTCCCCGAGATGCCCGCGACCGGCGACCTGGTCCGCCTGGAGGCGGAGGTCGTGGACGCCGACACCCAGGAGCCGTGCGGGCTGACCGAGAGCCACACCCTCTCCTGGGCCGTCCTCGACGTGCCGGCGGGCTACCCACCGGCCGGGCTGCGGCTGGACCTGCTCCGGCCGACCGTCGCGGCGACGCTCTCCGGGACCTACCGCTTCCAGGTGACGGCCGTGGACCGGACGGGCCAGCGCAGCCTCCCGGCCGAGGTGAGCTTCACCGTCGCCCCGTGCGGTGCGGCGCCACCCGTCGTCGCGCGGATCGAGCAGACCCCGGTGCAGCCCGCGGTCGGCGAGGTCGTCCAGTTCGCGGCCGTGGCCCAGGACCCCGACGCGGCGCCGGACTGTGGCCGGGGCACCGACCTCACCTACCACTTCGGCCTGATCGCCCGTCCTGCGGGCAGCGTCGCCTCCTTGCTCGGTGCCGACACCGCGTCGCCCTCCCTGGTGCCCGACGTGGCCGGGGATTACCGGCTCCGGCTGGTGGTGATCGACGGGACGGGGCGGGCCTCCGCACCCGCGGAGCACCTGCTCATCGTGTCCCGCTGCGGCGACGGGCCGCCGGTGATCGAGGAGCTGCTCGCCAGCCCCCTCCTGCCGCGGGTCGGGGAGCCGGTCCGGCTGACCGCCCGGGTGAGCGACCCGGACGAGGCGGCCGGCTGCGGGCGGGCAGAGACCTGGCACTACGACTGGGCGCTGATCGAGGCCCCGCGCGGCAGCCGGGCCGAGCTGAGCAACCCGGCGGGGCAGGCTGCCGGCTTGACCCCCGACCTCGCCGGTCGCTTCCGGGTGCGCCTGCAGGTGAGCGACGCGGCGGGCCACCGCGCCCTGCCCCGGGAGCTCCTGCTCGAGGTCGCCGACTGCGGCGGCTTCGCGCCGGAGATCAGCGCGTTGTTCACGGAGCCGGCCGTCCCCGTGGTGGACCAGCCGCTGCGGCTCGGCGCGACGACGAGGGATCGGGACGTCGCGGAGTGTGGCCTGGCCCAGACCCTCGCGCACCGCTGGACCCTGGTGGCGCTCCCCGCGGGCAGCCGGGCGACCCTGCTGGAGGCCCCGGGGCCGTCCCCGAGCCTGATCCCCGACCGGCCGGGCGAGTACGGTGTCCGGCTGCAGCTCGTGGATTCGACGGGCCTGCCGTCGCCGGTGCGGGAGCTGACGATCGCGGTGCCGGCCTGCGGTGGCGCCCACCCCGAGCTGAACCTCGGCCTGGCGGACCCCGGGCAGGCCTTGCGGGTCGGGGTCCCGGTCCAGGTGCAGGCCGTGGTCAGTGACCTCGACGAGCAACCGCCGTGCCTGATGGCTCCCGATTACACCTACCTCTGGTCCCTGATCGACCAACCCGCGGGCAGCCAGGCCCGCCTGGAGGCCACGAGCGGGCCTGCCCCGTTCTTGGTCCCCGATCGGCGGGGCAGCTACCGGATCGCGGGCGTCGTCACCGATGCGAGCGGCCGGGCGAGCCTCCCCGCGCTGCTGTCCCTGACCGTGAGCGATCCCTGCGGCGACGGCACGCCGGTGGTCACCCGGGTCACCGCCACACCGGCCGCGGGCGTACCGGTGGGGACCGTCGTGCAGCTCGACGCCGTCTATGCCGATGACGACGACCTGCCGGCTTGCGCCCTGGATCAGGCTCTCCTGCCGACCTGGCGCTTCCTCGAGCGCCCCGTGGGCAGCCGGGCCGAGCTGAACGACCCGCACCTCGCCGCCTCGTCCTTCCTCGTGGACGTGGCGGGTGGCTATCGACTCACCTTCCAGGTCGCCGACGGCACGGGGCGGGTCAGCGACCCCGCGTTCGTCGAGGTGCAGGCCATCGCCTGCGGCGGGCTCCCCCCCGTGGCCCGCGTGCAGCGCCTGGCTCCGCCGCCCGTGGCCGAGCTGCAGTCGACGATCCCGACGCGGGCCCTGGCCTGCGTCGGCGCGCCGTTCTTGCAGCTCGACGCGGCCCCGAGCGCCGATCCCGACAACGAGGTCTGCGCGGCGAACCAGCACCTCGACTTCGCCTGGACCGTACTCGAGACTCCCGCGGGCGGCTCCCTGGGGATCCTCCGCCCCGCGAGCCGCAACCCGAGCCTGGTCGTCGATGCGGGTGGCCGCTACGTCGTGGACCTGCACGTCGACGACTCCACGGGCCGCACCAGCGACCCCTTCCACGTCACCCTCGACGTCGAGGAGGTGCCCGCACCGGTGCTCCAGGACGTCAGCCCCAGCCTGTTCTGCCCCGAGGAGACCCTGCTGGAGGTGACCGGCAGCAACCTCTTCCGGGTGGGCGGAGCCCTCCCGACCCTGCTCTTCGGTGATCGTGAGCTACCCGCGGACAGCCTCACGGGCTGTGTCCCGTACGACCAGACCTTCGACGTCCAGCGCTGTACGACCCTGCGGGCGACGGTGCCGGCCGGCTTCCCCGCGGACGTCTACGACCTGCGGGTGGTCAACCCCTTCCCCGTGGGCTGCGTCAGCGCCAACTCCCTGACGGTGGTGGTCGCGGGCGCGCCGAGCATCGAGTCGGTGGAACCCGACCCGATCTGCCGGGGCGAGTTCGACGGCTGGCTGACCTTGCGCGGCAGCGGCTTCTTCTTCCGGGAAGGGATCTTCGACGACGAGCCGGAGGTCTGGATCAACGGGCAGCAGGTTGCGATCGCGGACGAGGACGACTGCACGCGGGTCGGGTTCAACCTCTGGACCTGTGACACGATCCGGTTCCGGGTGCCCCTGGCGATGCGGGACGACGATCTGGAGATCCGGATCGAGAACCCGCCGCCGGCGGACTGCGAGACCGCGGTCTTCGTCCTGCAGCAGCACGACCCGCCGCGCCTCGACGACGTGCAGCCGCGCAAGATCTGCCACCTCGGCGGTTCCCTGGTGCTCACCGGCGCCTTCTTCGAGCCGGGCATGAGCGTCCGGCTGGGGCTCGACTTCGCGGACACGGTGGTGATCAACGCGGCCGGCACGGTCGCGACCGCCACCTGGTCCCACGAGCTGCCCCCGGGCCTGTTCCGGTTGACCGCGACCAACGCGAGCGGGTGCGCGACCGAGTACGCCAACGAGATCCGGGTCACCGAGGGGCCCTTCGTGTTCTTCGTGGATCCGCCGACGGTCTACAACGGCATCTCCCTGCAGGCGACGGTGTTTCTGGGTAACCTGTACGGCGGCAGCATCACCCGGGTGATCCTCACCTCGCCCGGGGGAGTGGCCATCCCGGTGACCCATTCCTTCGATCCCCTCCGGCCCAACCGGGTGTCGGTCTTCTTGCCCGAGGGGCTGACCCCGGGGCTGTACGACGTGACCGTCGAGGACGACGTCGGCTGCCCAGGCACGACCGAGGACCTCTTCCGGGTCGTCGATCGGCTCACCGTCGGGCTCGGGCGGGTCGATCCCCCCTTCGGCTGGCAGGCCACCGCGACCGCGGTCACCTTGACCACCAAGGACCCCCTGCCTGCGGGCGAGACGCTGTTCGCCCCCACCCCGCGGGTCTACATCAGCCTCACCGACGCCGGGCCCGCGGACCAGGCCGCGGAGCTGCGGGGGGTGGTCTTCCAGAACCCCACCACCCTCCAGGCCGTGGTGGATCAGGGGTTGCCCGTCGGGAGCTACGACCTGATCGTCGTCAACCCCGACGGCGGGGTCGGCCTGCTGTCCGGCCGGTTCCAGGTGACCGCGCAGGCCCCGCCGGTGGTCGACGGCGTCAGTCCGGGCTCCTGGGAGATGAACGACGCGGCCCTGCCCGTGGTCGTCACCGGCACGGGGTTCGACGCCCAGCAGGTGGGGGTGGAGTGCCAGGACCGCAGCGGGGTGATCGTCACCCCCGCGGTCACCCTGGTCGACCAGACGGCCACCCGTCTCGACATCCGGGTGGATACCACCACCATCCCCCAGCTCTCTTCCTGCATCCTGCGCGTGACCAACCGGGACACGTCCTACGGCGACTACTCGCCGATCACGGTGACCAATCCCTCGGGCAAGTTCGTGGATTTCTTCGCCGGCACGAACCTCGCGACGGCCCGGCGGGCCCCGGCGGTCTTCGCCGCCGTGCCCTCGCGCACCGCCCGCTTCCTCTACGCGCTCGGCGGGGATCCCGGGGATGGCGTCGCGGCCTTCACCAGCGGCGAGGTCGCACCCCTCGACCGGTTCGGACACCTCGAGGCCTGGCGGCCGTTACCCGACGACCTGCCCCGGGGACTCACCCTGACCCGCGCCGTGCGCCTCGACGATTTCGTCTACCTGCCCGGCGGCTACCTCGGTGGCGCGGGCGGTGGCGCGACGAACCAGGTGCTGCGGGCCCTGGTCCTCGATCCCCTGGACACGCCGCGGATCTCCGCGGTCGACTTCACCTTCGACCGGGAGATCGTCGGGTTGCTCCCCGGGGTCTACTACTACCGGGTGGCCGCGACCTTCCCGGCCGATCACCCCAGCAACCCCGGCGGCGAGGGGCTGGCCTCGGACCCCCAGCCGGTCTACATCCCGCCCCGGCTCACCGTCGGGCTGCGCGCGGTGCTGGAGTGGACCGCGCAGCCGGGGGCGGCGACCTACAAGATCTACCGCAGCGTCGAGCCGGACAAGGCCTATGGCAACGAGCGGCTTTTGGCCGAGCTGCCGGCCGACGGGCCCCGGACCTGGACCGACGAGGGGACTACCGTTCCGGCCGGTGACCAGCCCCTCCCCGTGGCTGCGCTCGGCAAGTGGCACACCTTTGCGCAGCTCCAGACTGCACGCTACAACCACGGGGTGGCCGCGGCCAGGGATCCGGCCGATCCGACCCGGTACCATCTGTACGCCGTCGGCGGGGAATCCGGCGCCGCGGTCCTCGACAGCTACGAGGTGGTCTCCGTGGACGTCCGCGGTCCCCGGGACCAGCGCCTCGCCGGGCCGGTGCAGCAGGTGGCGGGGGCCCTGGCGATCCCCCGGACCGAGCTCCAGGCCGTGGCGATCAGCGTGCTCAACGCCTCCTCGATCGTCAACGGCAAGAGCTACCTGTACGCCCTGTCCGGCCTCACCACGAACCGCAAGACGAGTCGCGCCGTCGAGGCCGCGGAGGTGCTCGCGGGCGGGCTCCTCGCGGCCTTCGTCATGCGGCAGGACGTCAACCCCTTCTCCTCGGGGTACGCGGCCGCCGCCGCCAACAACGCCATGATCGTCGCCGGCGGCCAGCAGAGTCAGCCGGACAACAAGGGCAGCCTGACCACCATCGACGGGGGGCGGGACGATCCGCCGTTCCTCGAGAACTGGTCCTCCCTCGCGTCCCTGAGCATGGCACCGCGCTACCTGATGGGCAGCACCGTCTTCGGGGGCTTCTTCTACCTGGTGGGCGGCCTGACCACGGGCGACGTCGCCGCCGCGAGCACCGATCTCTCGGTGCTCGGGGGCACTCCCTGAGCGGCTGCGGGGGGGCCGTCGCGGGAGCCGCCGGGTGGGCGGTCCGGGATTCATTGGTCCTTCTGGGCCAGTCCGGTGCTTCGTCCCATGACCATTCTCCCCTTTCCTGCTGCCTCTCTGCTGCTGACTCCCCCCCCCCCCTCTGGTGTACTATCGACGATCGTGGCAAGCTGCGCCCGCCCAGGGCGCGGCTGCTCGACGACGGCGGGTGGCTCCCGCCCGGAGGCTCGAGATGAACCAGTTGCGCGGCACCGCCTCCTCGTTTCTGGCCGTGGGCCTGCTGCTCGTCGGCGCGGCCGGGCTCGTCGCCTGCGCGGATCGCGAGCGCCCCCTCCAGCCCTCCGTCTGCCTCCCGGATGGCGGCGGGGAAGGCGAGGGCGAGGAGGCTGTGGACCTCGGTCCCGCGGATCTGGGGGACGTCCCCGGGGAGCCCGACGCGGCCGCGCTGGCCGGCTACCGGGAGGCCTGCGAGCAGAACGCCGACTGCGAGAGCGGCTGGTGCGTCCCCTTCGCCGGTGGCTTCGTCTGCACCCGGCCCTGTACCGACGACTGCGAGGACGGCTGGTTCTGTCGCGGAGTGACCAACACCGGCTCCGACATCTCCTTCATCTGCCTGCCCCCCGACGACAAGCTCTGCGCCCCCTGCGTCAGCGACGACGACTGCTCCGGTGGCCACTGCGTCGTCATCGACGTCCGGGAGAGCCGAAAGTACTGCACCCAGGCCTGCCTGGACGGCACCTGTCGGGAGGGCTTTGCATGCTCTTCCCTGACCCTCGCGGACAGCTCGGTCGCGGAGGTCTGCCTTCCGAGCACCGGGACCTGTAGCTGCATCGCCGAGAACGAGGGCCTGGATCGGCTCTGCCGGGTCACCAACGAGGACGGGCAGTGCCTCGGCCGCGAGACGTGCATCGTGGAGCAGGGCTGGGTGGGCTGCGACGCGGCGACCCCGGTGCCGGAGGTCTGCAACCAGGTCGACGACGACTGCAACGGGTTCGCGGACGACGTCCCCGGCCTCGGGACGGCCTGCACCCGCGAGGCGACCCTCGGCGAGGAGCAGCACTCCTGCGCGGGCGTGCTCACCTGCAGCGCGGGCAGCCTGCAGCCGGTCTGCACGGCCGCGGTCCCCGTCGCCGAGGTCTGCAACCTCAAAGACGACGACTGCGACGGGGAGATCGACGAGGACTATCCGCAGCTCGGCGCGGCCTGCGGCTCGGGGACCGGCGCCTGCATGCGCTCCGGGGCGTGGGTCTGCGACGAGCAGACGGGGGGGATCCGCTGCTCGGCCACCGAGGACGTCGGCAGCCCCGAGCAGTGCAACGCGCTCGACGACGACTGCGACGGCCAGACGGACGAGGATTTCCGGGAGGAGCGTGACGGCGTCCTCGGGCGCTACGTCGCGCTCGAGCACTGCGGCATCTGCGGTCACTCCTGCCAGGGGCTGATCCCCTACGCCACCGCCCGCTGCGAGACCGCCGGGCCCGATCCGACCTGCGTCGTCGAAGCCTGCGATCCCAGCTACTACCAGGCGGGGCCCGCGCTCTGCCTGCCCTTCGACGACCCCTCCTGTCGGCCGTGCGCGGACGACGTCAACTGCGGCATGCCCGGCAACCGCTGCCTGACCGTGGACGGCAGCTCGGTCTGCGGCCGGGACTGCGCGGCGGACAACCAGTACGGCACCGCGGACGGCTTCTGTCCCTTCGGCTGGACCTGCACCGAGCTCCCCGAGCTCGGGGAGGGCGTGAAGCAGTGCCTCCCGACCACGGGCTCCTGCTCTTGCCTGCTCGCGGAGGAGGCCGGGACCACCCGCTCCTGTCTCGCCGCGGCCGAGGGCGGGGCCTGCCCCGGGGTGCAGACCTGCGATCCCGCCACGGGCTGGAGCGACTGCAGCGCCTCGCCGCCGCGGGCCGAGGAGTGCAACGGTCTCGACGACGACTGCGATGGCCGGGTCGACGAGGATCTCACCCCGCCCCTCGAGGAGTGCTTCAAGGAGACCCCCGAGGTCGGCCGGTGCGACGGCACCTGGCGGTGTGGGGGAGAGCCGGGCTGGCTCTGCGGCGCCCGGGCGCCCACGGCGGAGGCCTGCAACTACGCGGACGACGACTGCGACGACCTGGTCGACGAGGACTTCCGGGACGGCACGGGGGCCTACGTGCTGCCCACCGACTGCGGGCAGTGCGGTCTGGACTGCACCGGGTCGATCCCCTTCGCCGTGAGCCTCGGCTGCCAGGCCGACGGAGCCGGGGGGGCCTACTGCGTCGCGACGGAGTGCGAAGAAGGCTACTTCATCCCGGTCGACTCGAACCGGATCTGCCTGCCCACGGGTGGCAGCAGCGACTGCTCTCCCTGCCTCGACGATCTCCACTGCGCGGGGATCCCCGAGGGGCGCTGCGACCCCTTCCCCGACGGCAAGTTCTGCACCCGCGCCTGCGTCCTGGGCACGGACTGCCAGGACGGCTACGACTGCATCGCGGGACGTTGCCAGCCGCTCACCGGGAGCTGCTCCTGCCAGGCCCTGCAGGCTGGCAAGGAGCGCCCCTGCCGGATCGTCAACGAGCACGGCTCCTGCCTCGGCGTCGAGGTCTGCGAGCCGGAGCTCGGCTGGACGGGCTGCACCGCGTCCGTGCCGGTGGCCGAGCGGTGCAACGGCGAGGACGACAACTGCAACCTGCAGATCGACGAAGGCGTCGTGCCCCCCGACGGCCCGGACTGCTCCCTGGACAACGAGTGGGGGACCTGTCGCGGCAGCCAGGTCTGCCTCGGGGCCGAGGGGTGGCGCTGTAACGTCTTCCCGCCGGCCGCGGAGATCTGCGACTACCAGGACAACGACTGCGACGGGACCGTCGACGAGGGCTTCGTCAACGCGCTCTCCGGCCAGTACGACTCGGTGGCGAGCTGCGGGATGTGCGGCTACTCCTGCGCGGGTCGCATCCCCTTCGCGGACGAGGTGCGCTGCAACGTCGCGGGCGCCTTGCCGGTCTGCGAGGTGGTGACCTGCGAGGCGGGCTACTACCGGGCGAGCGAGACGGTCTGCGCCGCGGTGACCTCCAACATCTGCGCACCCTGTCTGACCGACCGCAACTGCCCGGTGCGCGGCGATCGCTGCCTCGCGCTCGACACCGGGCTGGTCTGCGGCCAGGACTGCGCCGCGGACAACCTGCACGGCACCGCCGCGGGCGTCTGCCCCAACGGCTTCGTCTGTGAGGACTTCCCCGAGCTGGGGGAGGGCGTCCGCCAGTGCGTGCCCCAGAGTGGGTCTTGCTCCTGCCTGGCCGAGCACGCGGACAATACCCGATTCTGTAGTCAGACCAACGAGTTCGGTACCTGCACCGGCTTCGAGTCCTGCGACCCGCTCAGCGGCTGGGAGGGCTGCAGCGCGACCGCCCCGGCCCCGGAGCTCTGCGACCGGCGGGACAACGACTGCGACGGTACGGTGGACGAGGGCTTCCCCGACCTGAACACCCCGTGCACCGTCGGCACCGGCGCCTGCTTCCGGGCGGGCGTGGTGCGCTGCGCGGACGAGGGGGGCGGCACGGTCTGCGGCGCCGCGCCCGGCGATCCCGCCGCCGAGGTCTGCAACTACCAGGACGACGACTGCGACGGGCAGACCGACCAGACGTTCCGTGACGAGGCGACCGGGCTGTACGTCAACTTCGATCACTGCGGCTCCTGCAACATCTCCTGCGAGGGGGCGATCCTCTTCGCCACCCAGACCGCCTGCCAGATCCAGGGCGCCTCGGCCGTCTGCATCGCCCTCGAGTGCCAGGGCGACTACCTGCTCGCGGAGAACCGCCGGGCCTGTCTGCCGCGCAGCGGTGCGTACGACTGCTCCCGCTGCCTCGACGACACCCAGTGCGAGTCCCTCGCGGGGGGGCGCTGCGAGCAGTTCGCGGACGGTCGCTTCTGCACCCGGGCCTGCGCGGTCGAGGCCGACTGCCAGGACGGCTTCGACTGCGTCAACGGGCGCTGCCTGCCGGTCTCCCTCTCCTGTCAGTGCCTCTCGGTGCACGCCGGGGACGTGCGGGTCTGCTTCGACAGCAACGAGGCGGGGACCTGCGTCGGGACCCAGACCTGCGATCCGCTGAAGACCCCCGGTTGGTCCGACTGCTCCGCCTCGGAGCCGGCCCCGGAGGAGTGCGACGGGGTCGACAACGACTGCAACGGCGTCACCGACGAGGCGGTCCAGCCCCCCGACGGGAGCTTCGCCTGTCAGCAGCAGAACGAGCTCGGGACCTGCCTCGGGATCCAGGTCTGCGAGGGGCTGGGCGGCTGGCGCTGCACGGCCCGGGTCCCGGCCGCGGAGAGCTGCAACGGGATCGACGACGACTGCGACGGCCTGGTCGACGAGGACTTCCCCGAGCTGCTCGCACCCTGCTTCGACGGCGTCGGCGGCTGTCGAGCGACGGGCGTCGTGCGCTGCCTCGCGGACGGCAGCGGGACCGAGTGCCTGGCCCAGGCCACCGCCCCCCAGGACGAGCGCTGCAACGGCATCGACGACGACTGCGACGGCGGGGTCGACGAGGACTTCCCCGCCCTGCTCGCGCCGTGCTTCGACGGGGTGGGCGCGTGCCGCGCCGCGGGCGTCGCCCGCTGCCTGGCGGACGGCAGCGGCACGGAGTGCCTGGCCCAGGCGGGCCAGCCGGCCGCCCAGGAGCTCTGCAACGGGCTCGACGACGACTGCGACGGCGTCCCCGACGAGGTGGAGTTCCCCGGCCTGGGCAAGCCCTGCACCGTGGGGACCGGGATCTGCCGCCGGGTCGGCGTCCTCGAGTGCACCGACGACGAGCTGACCACCAGGTGCTCCGCGGACGTTGGCGAAAAGCTGGACGAGGAGTGCAACGGGCTGGACGACGACTGCGACGGGGAGACCGACGAGACCTTCCGGATCGACGGGAAGATCGCGACCCTCGAGCACTGCGGCGCGTGCGGTCGGACCTGCGTCGGCGCGATCCCCAACGCCACCGCGGTCTGCGACCCGACCCCGGCCGAGCCACGGTGCGTCGTCGCGAGCTGCAACGAGGGCTACGTCCAGGCGGGACCGACCCAGTGCCTGCCCGTGAGCCTCGGGATCTGTGAGCCCTGCCTGGCCGCGGGGGACTGCCTGTTCCCCGGGGCCGAGTGCGCGGACCTGGTCGACGGCACCTTCTGCGTCAACCCCTGCCAGGGGCCGAGCGACTGCCCCACGGGCTACTCCTGCGTGGACCAGGGCGAGGGGGCGACGTTCTGCGTCCCGGTCACCAGCGCCTGTCTCTGCGATGGCTCCGATCTGACCCTGAGCCGGGGCTGCCAGGTGGACTACGACCCGGAGGTCGGCAGCGGCTACAGTTGCTTCGGCGTGGCGAGCTGCACGGCCGCCGGGTGGTCGGCCTGCGACCTGCCCCTGGAGACCTGCAACAAGTTCGACGACGACTGCGACGGCGAGACCGACGAGGGGTTCTACGATGCGGAAGGTCGCCTCACCGACGACGAGAACTGCGGGGAGTGCGGCAACGATTGCACCCTGTTGGTCTACCCCGGTGGCGCCGGCGCCTGCAACACCCTCGCCAACCCGCCCCGCTGCTCCGTGAGCTGCAGCGGCAACTGCTTCGACGTCAACGTCAACCCCAGCGACGGCTGCGAGTGCTGCAACCCGGTGCCCACCGATCGGCCCGATCCCCTGGGGATCGACGCCAACTGCGACGGCATGGACGGCGAGCGGGACAACGGGATGTTCGTCGCGAAGAACGGCGACGACGCCAACGACGGCACCATCTACCGGCCCAAGCTGACCATCAACGCCGCGATCCTGGCCGCGGCGGCCGCGACCCCGCCCAAGCGGGACGTCTACGTCGCCACCGGCGTCTACTCCGAGGCGATTCTGCTGCAGGCGGGCGTCTCGGTCTACGGCGGCTACTCCTCTGACTACCGCGTCCGCAACCCCGTGCTGTACGAGGTGGCCATCCTCGCGGTCGCACCCCAGGCGGGGCGGCCGGGCGCGGTCAACGCCATCGGGATCGGCGGGGGCGAGCCGGGCGCGACCACCTTCGACGGGTTTTCCGTGTTCGGCTACCACTCCCGGGCGCCGGGCGGCACCTCCTACGGGATCTACGTCCGGGACTGCGACGCGACCCTGACGCTCAGCGGCAACGGGGTGCACGCGGGCAGCGGCGGGGACGGTGGCCGGGGCGATGACGGGCTCGACGGCGATGACGGCGCGTCCGGTAACCCGGGGCGGGCCGCGCTGGATCTCCGCTACACCTACGGGGTCGATCAGCACAACTGCGACAACGCGCTCCACCGCCAGGCCGGGGGCCCCGGCGGGGTCGGGGTCTGCCTCGGGGTGACCGTCTCCGGCGGCGATGGCGGTGAGCGGACCTGTCCGGCCTACGACGCCGCGGGCAAGAAGACCGTGGCGCCCGTGCCGACCGAGGCGGGCGGGGTCGGTGCGCCCGGGGGCGCGGCCGGCGGCGAGGCAGGCTGGGACGTCTACCACCAGTCCTACCAGTGCGAGGGCTACACGAGCTACGGCGTGGTCGAGGGGCGGGACGGCGCGGACGGGCCGGAGGGGCAGAACGGTGAAGCGGGCGGCCGCTGCGGGGACGCGGTCGGCTTCGTGAACGCGGGGCTCTGGGTGCCCTTGCCGGCCAGCGATGGGACCAATGGCCTATATGGCAGCGGCGGCGGTGGCGGCGGCTCCGGCGCAGGCTCCTGGTCGGAGACCTCCTGCAATTCCAAGGGCTACTTCTACGACAACCTCGGCGGCACGGGGGGCGGTGGCGGGTCCGGCGCCTGCGGTGGCACCGCGGGGACCGCGGGGACCGGCGGCGGTGGGGCCTTCGGGATCTTCCTGGTCTTCACCGCGGTCCCGGAGACCCTGCCCACGGTGCTCGACAACACCCTCTACGGTGGCTACGGCGGCGACGGCGGCGCGGGGGGCAACGGTGGAGTCGGCGGTGCGGGCGGGGTCGGCGCGCTCGGCGGCGTGGGCGGCGGTCCCGCGCACCCCAACCCGCTGCCCAACCTCGATCCGCCGATCCCTTCCTACGATGCGGACTTCAACCCCATGTACCCCGCGTTCAAGGGGGGCAAGGGCGGCAACGGCGGCAACGGCGGCGACGGCGGTGGCGGCGGTGGCGGCTGCGGCGGTCCGGCCATCGACCTGTTCGTCTGGCCGCCCGCGGCCGGCCAGGCCGTCTGGAAGACCGACAATTCCTTCGCGGGCGGCGGCGACGGCGGCGCGCCCGGCCTCGGTGGCTTCTCCCTCGGCAACCCCGGCCAGCCCGGCGATCCGGGTGACGTCGCGGAGGCCAACTTCTAGTACCTCGTCACAGGGGTTTTGATCAGTTGTTCTGGTGGGTGCCGGCCGACAGGTCGGCACCTGCTCACTTTAAATTGGGTGCAGATCATCCCGGTGAGCAAGCAGCGAGGCCTTGGCACAACTCCCCGCACGAAAAGAATTTTCTCGCAGAGCCGCAGAGCCGCAGAGGGCTCAGCCAGCTGAGCACTTTTCTCTGCGAACTCTGCGGCTCTGCGAGAGATTTTGCAGCTCGAGCCGGGTACGGGAGGAGATTGGCAAGGAAGCCGCCCACTCGGACCGGCTGCACCCCTTTAAATTGGTGGGTGCCGGCCGACAGGTCGGCACCTGCACGACCGGCGCGGAGGCCGGTCGTCACCGAAGTTGCTGATCGGGCTACTGATTCGTCCGACTAGTTCTGCTCGAGGATCGTGAACTCGACGCGGCGGTTGGTCTGGTAGTCCTCCTCGCTCTGCTCGGGCCGCACCAGGGGGCGGTCCTCGCCGTAACCCCGGGAGATCAGGCGGGCGGGCGCGACCCCGTGCTGCACCAGGTAGTCCCGGACCGCGCGGGCCCGGCCGTCGGCGAGCCGGCGGTTGAGGTCCGCGTGGCCCCGGGTGTCGGTGTGTCCGGCGACCTCGATCCGGGCGAGCTGGGGGTTGTCGAGGATCGTGCGCGTCACCTCGTCGAGCAGCGGGAAGCTCTCGGGCTTGATCTGGGTCTTGTTGTAGTAGAACAGCACCTTCTGCAGGATCAGGATCTTCTTGCCCTCGATCTTCACCAGCTTGTCGGGGCAACCGTCCTCGTCCTCGATCCCGTTGACCGTCTCCGGCTCGAGCGGGCACTCGTCGGAGCCCTTGCAGGTGATGGAAGTCCGTTCCGCCTCGGGACGGGTAGCCACCCAGGGGTCACAGATGCCGTCCTTGTCGTTGTCGGGGTCGGGGCAGCCGTCCTCGTCCTGGAAGCCGTCCCGGTCCTCCGGGACCCGCGGGCAGCGATCGCTCCCCTGGCCGAGGGTGCGGTAGCGCGCGAGCTGGCCCTGCTCGGTCACCCAGGGATCGAGCACCCCGTCGCCGTCGTCGTCGGGGTCGGGGCAGCCGTCCTCGTCCTTGAAGCCATCCCGGTCCTCCGGGACGTCGGGACAGGCGTCCTGGCCGCGCCCGAGCTGGGCGTACCTGGCCAGCAGTCCCTGGTTCGCGACCCAAGGATCGAGCACCCCGTCCCCGTCGTTGTCGGGGTCGGGGCAGGCGTCCTCGTCCTGGA
>JAVEVO010000307.1:0-3713 GCA_034005005.1 Myxococcota bacterium | reverse complement strand
TACCGAGCGACCAGCGGGTGGGCGGCGGAGGCGAGGACGGTGACCCACCTCGTCGACGACAACTACCCAGGCGACGACAACTACCCGAGCGACGACAACTACCCGGGCGGCGACAACTACCCGGGCGACGACAACTACCCGGGCACCCGCTCCAGCGGGGAGGAGGCATGGCAGTGAGCCAGGGCGCGCGACCTGTATGCGCCAAGGATTTCAGGGCGGTAGCGCGGTCGCCGCAGCCCGTCACCCACATCAGGCGGACCGGCAAAAATAGTTGTCGTCAGGCGGCAGAAATAGTTGACGTTGATCACCTGCTTCCTTCCCTCCACCCCCACCAGGATCAGCAGTCGCGCTATAGACTTGCGAGCGCGTCCGCCCGCAGAGCGGTCCCGCGCTCGGTGCTCCAGAGGCCGCTCTGGCTGGGGTGGTCTCCTGTCGGGTGAGGTGGGCTAACAGGCGACGGTCACCGCAGCACCCGCCGCCAGCGCGCACTCGCCGTTCCCCGGCCCTCCTGTGGCCTGACGCGGCGCGCTCTTCCCCCTCGACCGTCGCGAGAGCAGCGGCCAGCCGGCGAGCGAGGCAAGCGGGTGCCCGCTATGAGCCGTCGGGCGCTCCCCAGGTGACCGGTCCCGGGTCGATGCGCAGGGCCGCGAGGACCTACGTGGCCTGCTCGGGCCACTCGTTGCGCTGCCAGAAGCGGGTCTGCCCCTGCGTTGAGGGTCGCCTCGAGCGGGCCGAAGCCTCGACGAGCTCGAGGTGGTTGAGCCCGGTGCGCAGCTCCAGCTCCCGGAGCACGACCAGCGCCAGCACGCAGAGCTGACGTGGGCCTCGATGCGGCGGCCGAGCCGGTGGTGCATGGGCCGCAGCTTCAGCGGCCCCTTGAAGATGCGGAAGTTCTCCTCGACCGTGAGCAGCGCCTGGTGAGTGGCGAGGATCTCCACCGGGTCGCGGTCGACGAGGGTCGTCCGCAGTAGATGCATCCCGGCGAGCAGCTTCTCCTGGCGGACCCGCTCCTGGCTGAGGAGAGGGCGCGTCCCGTCCTTGCTGAGCTCAGGTAGCCCTTCAGGGTGCGGTGGGTCAGCAGCTCCTGGAGCTGCTGACCGTGCCCCTCGGCGCGGTCGTCCTGGGCCAGGACCGCCTCGACCTGCTGGACGTGGCGCTCGATCTTGCGGTGCTGCCGCTCCCGGTCCTTGTGGTTGCGGGTGGCGATCCACCGCGACCCCCGGCCCGAGGGGGACTGGTCCGCGGGGACGTACACGGTCCGCAGCTTGAGGTTCGGCTTGGTCGGGTGCTGCCGGTAGCGGCCGACCCGGCCGATGACCTCCTCCCGGCCGAACTTGTTGTTGCGCAGCGGCACCGCGCTGATCCGGTCCGGGGGGGCGGGCAAGGCGTCGAGCGCGGCGAGGTTGGCCTCGCCCCCCATCCCCGAGTCGCAGACCACGACCTTGCGGCTGTCCGGCTGGCCCGGCTCGGCCTTCGCCGCCTCGGCGAGCATCGTCAGCTCACCGAGGGGTCGGCGGTGTTGCCCGGGAAAGGTCTGGTGGGCGAGGATCAGCGCAGGTTGACCAAGCGCGCGAGTCGGCCTGCTATGCTGCCTGGTCTCCATTGACCACCAGTTCGATCCTTGTCACCATGCGCTTCGGGCCGTCCGTCATCGCCAGGAAGGAGCCGAGGTGGAGGTCAGTCGGTCGCCGATCCGGTCAGCGCTTGCTCCCTGGGCTCTCGAGTTCCTGCTGCTCCCTTCCCCATCTGCCCTCGCTTCCCCCGCCAACGAAGCCCAGACCAAGCAGGGACCGGTCGCCGAGGAGCGCAGGACCACCCTCGGCTTCGATGGGCTGGGGCGCGTCGTCGAGGTCATCGACGCCGAAGGGAAGCGGACCTCGTACGACTTCCAGGACCAAGGCACGACCTACACCCTGACCGCGCGGCTCGAGGAGGAGGCGGCCGAGGGAGAGGGCGAGGGCTGGGCGGTACTTGCGGAGCTCGACACGACCTACGATGCCAACGGGAACCTCGAGTCGGTCTCTGCCGTGCACTCGCCCGGCGGTTCGGGGGTCGTCCACGGGCTCAATTGAATTGGGATGAGCTGGACCTCCTCAGCAGCTACGTTCCGCCGGGCCTCGCGACCGAAGGGGAAGGCGAAGGCGAAGGCGAGGGCGAAGGCGCACACGGCGAGCCCACGACTACGATCACGACCTGGACAAGCGCCTCACCGGGATCTCCTACCCCGGCGGAGAGTCGGTGACCCTGGACTACGACGGGGTGAACGACGATCTGGAGGAGAAGGGTCGGCTGACCTCCCTGCGCGCCACCGACGGCGAAGGTGGGACCCTCACGGTGAACCCGAGGTACGAGAACGACGGCACGGGCCGCTCCTCCCTGCGGGGCCCGGGCATCGAGGCGACGCCGCTGGTCTACGATGGATCCGTCCTGTCCGAGCTCATCCAGGCAGTTGGCCCGGCCGAGTCGCCGTCGATCCAGATCGGCTACGAGCCCGGGAGCTTCACCCCGGCCTCCCTCACCGCCGGCACCAGCACGCTGGCCGACCTGCGGGACGGTGACGGCCTCGTCGCCGCGGTGCGGGACGTGGACCAGCAGCCGCTCCTCACCATCGAGCGCAACCACGTCCTCGGGCTCGTCACACGCACCGTGTCGGGCGAGGTAACGACCGAGGTCACCTACAATGGCTTCGGGGAGGTGAGCACCTACGAGGCCCATTTCGGCTATGACCTCATCTACTCGTACACCATCACCGGCCGGGACAAGCTGGGCCGCATCACGGGCAAGAGCGAGACAGCACGTCCATGCGGGAGTGGAGATCCCGTCATCAAGGAATTCACCTACACCTACGACTCGCTGGGCCGGCTGGAGACCGTCGAGGTCATGATCGACGATGTGGTGGTTGATCGGTGGGAGTACTCCTACGACCTGAACGGCAACCGGACCGCCGTCCGGCATGGTCAGAGCTACACGGCCACCACGTACAATGAGCAGGATCAGCTTCGGGAGACCTTCCCGGACCTGGACGAGGACGGGATTCGAGATCAGAACGAGGACCAGATCGCCGTGTACGAGTACACGAGGAAGGGCGATCTGCTCAGCAAGACGGGCGCGGCCGCGGCCAGCTACACCTACAACGCCCTGGGCAGCCTGACCAAGGTCGTCCAGGCAACAGAAACGACTCGCTACCTCATCAACGGCCTGGGACAGCGGGTCGTGGTCCAGCGGGGTCCCGACGAGCAACATTTGACCATGGAACGGGGGCTGGTCTACCTCGGCGGCCTCAGCCCCATAGCGGAAACCAACGATCAGGGAGAGATCACCCGTCACTTCGCCTACGCTGGAGAGAGCCACGCCCCGAGCCTGATGGTCGAGCAGGGAGAGTTCACCTACCGCATCCTCACCGATCACCTGGGGAGCCCGCGGTACGTGGTCTACGTGGATGCGGCCCAACTCCAGGACCCCATCGTCCAGTGCCTCGAGTACGACCCGTGGGGCAAGGTACTCAACGACAGCAATCCGGGCTTCCAGCCCTTCGGGTTCGCTGGTGGGCTGTACGACCACGTCACCGGCCTCGTCCGCTTCGGTGCGAGGGACTACGACCCGGAGACCGGGAGGTGGATGGCGAAGGATCCGATTCTGTTCTGGGGTCATGACTCCAACCTCTATAGGTATGCTGCGGACGTTCCTGTTCATATTACAGATCCGAATGGACT
>JAVEVO010000140.1:0-17672 GCA_034005005.1 Myxococcota bacterium | reverse complement strand
GATCACCCCCCAGGGAGAGGTCCACCGGCCGACGCGGGTCCAGACCTCCCAGCCGCGGGGCAAGCAGGGCGGGATCTACGTCGACAACGCGGTGATGACGGTCCAGTTCTCCGACCTCCAGGTCGGCGACCTGATCCACCTCCGCTACCAGATCGAGGAGGTGAGCCACCGCAACCTGTTCGGGGACTACTTCGGCGACGTGGTCTACCTGCAAGAGCGGATCCCCATCGCGCGGATGGTCTATCTTGTTGATTTTCCAAAGGATCGTCCCTTGTACTCCGGGGGCCGGGGGCTACCGGCGCCCCAGCTCACGGAGGAGGGGTCCCGCCGGCTGTACCGCTGGGAGGTCTCCCCCGTCCCGGCCATGCGCTACGAGCCGGGGATGCCCGGCTACACCGAGACGAGCCCCTACCTGATCGTCTCGACCTACGGGAGCTGGGAGGAGCTGGCGCGCTGGTACGCGGACCTGGTCCGGCCCCAGCTCGTCCTCGACGCCGGCGACCAGGCCCTTGCCCAGCGGCTGGTGGCCGGGATCACCGACGAGCGGGAGAAGATCCGGGCGATCCACGGCTGGGTGCTCAAGAGCACCCGCTACGTGGGGATCGAGTTCGGCATCCACGGCTTCAAGCCGTACCGGGCCTCCCAGGTGCTCCGGCGCGGCTACGGCGACTGCAAGGACAAGGCCTCCTTGCTGATCACCCTGCTCGCCGAGGTCGGCATCCCGGCCCGGCTGGTCCTGATCCGGACCATCGACCGCGGGCGGCTGCTGCCCGAGCCCGCCACCTTGTGGGGGTTCAACCACGCCATCGCCTACATCCCGAGCCAGGACCTCTGGCTCGACGGCACCGCGGAGACCGCGGGGCTCCTCGAGCTGCCCCACCTCGACCAGGGCGCGACGGTGCTCGTCGTCGATCCCCTCACCGGGCGAGGTCAGCTCGGTGAGACCCCGGTGCTGCCGGCCGCGGCCAACCGCTGGGTGACGGAGGTCGAGGGGCGGCTGCTCGCGGATCTCTCCCTGGAGGCCCGGGTGCGCGAGACCTCCACCGGCCAGGGCGCGTCGCGCGTCCGCCGGGACTACCAGGACCCCAGCACCCGCCGCATCCGCCTGGAGAAGGTCCTCGCCAGTCGCTTCCCGGGGATGGAGGTGCTCGAGGCCGACGTCGAGCACATCGAGCGGCTCGACCTCCCGCCCGTGCTCGCGTTCTCCCTGGTCCAGCCCGCGGTGCTCCGCCAGGAAGGGGAGGGCCACTCCCTGCCGCTGTCCCTCTTCCCCGGGCAGCTCGCCGCCCAGCTCGCCAAGGAGAGCAGCCGGGAGTACGAGCGGCTCCTCGAGTTCCCCTGGGAGGAGGAGGGTCGGGTCTCGCTCCAGCTCCCTGCGGGGTGTCGGGTCGCGGGCGCGCTCCCGGCCCCGAGCGAGCTGACGAGCGCCTTTGGTACCTTCGCTCTACGAATCGACGCGGCCGGGCCGGAGCGCGTCCGGCTCGAGTCCCGGCTCGCCTTGCGCCAGCGGCGGATCCTCCCTGCCGAGTACAAGGACTTCCGCAAGTTCCTCCTCGAGGTGGACGCCCTGGAGGCGCGCCGCCTGCCCTTGCGCTGCGAGCCCGCGGCGCTCCCGTTGCCTCCGGCCGCCTTCCCCCTCCAGGCACCAGGCGCCCCCGGGGAGGTTCGACCATGAGCGGGCACCGGATCGGCACCTGGCTCCTGCTCCCGGGGCTGCTCGTCTTCGCCTTGGCCGGCGCCGGCTGCGGCGGGAGCCGCGCGAGCAGCCGGGAGGCCCTCTCGCCGGCCGCGCGCCTCGCCCAGCTCGCCCCGCGGCTCGCCTCGGCCACGGAGCGGGGGGCCGCCTCGCTGGAGGCCGGCCGGCTGCTGCTGCTCGAGCTGCACGATCGGCCCGCGGCCGAGCTGCGGCTGCGGGAGGCCCTCGCGGATCCGGCCGTCCGGCCCGACGCCTGGCTCCTGCTGACCTTCGCCGCCTTCGCGGCCCGGGACTACCCGGCGCTCATCGACCGGGGCCTCCCGGCGCTCGTCGAGCTGGCCGGCGATCCCCGGGGCGAGATCCTCCTGGCCCTGCTCCGCTACGCCGAGGGGAACCACGTCGGCTTCGAGGACCAGGTGGTCCCCCGGCTCCGGGAGCTGGCTGCCTACCCGGCGACCCGCGGTGAGCTGCGCTGGCAGATCGCCGGCCTGCTGGCGACGAGCTGCCTGCGGGCCAAGGACGAGAGCTGCTGGGAGGCTCAGCAGCAGGCCGCGGGCCTGCTGCGGTCCTGGTACGCGGCTGGACCCTACGGGCTCGCGCCGGCCCTCGACCTGCTCGAGCCCCTGGCCGAGGAGGAGCGGCTCCCCGAGGGGTGTGGCCCGCCGGCCACGCCGTCCCGGGCCGCGCTCGTCTGCGGCGGCCCGCTCTGCGCCCGGAACGGCGAGCTCCGGTGCCCGCAGCGGGTCCCCGGCGGCGGTGCTTGCTTGCTGGAGACCTGGGTCCAGGTCGCCGCCGCGGGACCGGTCCAGCTCCGCGTGCTCTCGTCGGACTCCTTCGTGCTGCGCCTCGACGGCCGGGAGCTCCTGCGGCGTGACGATTTCCTCCGCCAGGAGCCCGCGCTCCGCCAGCAGGGGCTCCAGCTCGCGGCCGGCTGGCACCGGCTCCAGTTGAAGCTGGTCTCCGAGACCGGCGGGGGCTCCGTGCAGGTCTCCCTGACCGACGCGACCGGGCGCGCCCTGGCCGTCACCGTCGAGCCCCGTCCGGCCGTCACGCCCACCTCCGCGACCTGGTCCCCGCTCTCCGCCACCGAGGCGTCCACCGCGCTGAGCTGGCTCGCTCCCCGGGCGCAGGCCGGCGACCCCGACGCGCTGCTCTTCCAGGCCTTCCTGCAAGGCGAACCGCCGGTCGCCGATCCCGAGCTGCTGCTCCCGGCCGCGCAGGCCCTGCTCGAGCGACTGCCCGGCTCCGCCGAGGCCCGCTACCGGGTCGCCGAGGCGCTGCGGCAGGCGCCCGGCCTGCCCTCGCGGGTCCGTCAGTCGCGGGCCCGGCAGCTCTACCAGGAGGCCCTGCGCGCCGACCCCGGGCACCTGCTGGCGACGTACCAGCTCGCCCTGCTCGACCTCGAGGCCGATGAGCTCGAGCAGGCCCGCCAGGGGTTCGACGCCTGCCTGCGGCTCGCGCCCGGCTACGCCTGGCCCCTGCTGCGACGCGCGCAGATCTTCCGGCGCTGGGGCTGGGATGCCGAGGCCCGGCAGGACCTCGCGCGGGCGGCCCAGCTCTCCCCCTCCCTGGCGGTGGCCCGGGAGCAGGCCTCCTACTGGGACGAGGTCGGGGCCCTGACCCGACGCCAGGCCGCCCGGCAGCGGCTGGCCGAGCTCACCCCCGCCCTCGCGTCCAGCGAGGTGGCCCGCTGGGCCCAGGACGAGGGCGACCTCCCCCGGGCCCGGCAGCTCTGGGAGGCCCGGAGCCGCGTGGAGAGCCTGAGCACCGCCCCCTTCACGGAGGGCGTGCCCCTCGCGCTCGGCCTCGGCGAGCTGACCGTCGCCGACGAGCTCCTGCGTCGCTGGGAGGAGCGCGACTCCCTCGACCCCGACCTGGCCCAGGCCCGGGTCCAGCGGCTGCTCGCCGGGGGCGAGGACGCGGCCGCGATCGCCCGCCTGGAGCAGGCCCTGACCCGCCACCCCGAGGACCTGGTGAACCAGCGGCTGCTGGCCGAGCTGACTGGACGCCCCCTCGGCGGCCCGGCCGTGGACGCCGTCGCCTTGCTGGCGCGCTACCGCGCGGCCCAGGGGGAGGACCCGCGGCTGCAGCGCTGGGAGCAGCACGATCTCGTGGTCCTCCTCGAGCAGCGGGAGGACAGCCTCTGGGGGCAGGGCGGCGGCTACCGGGTCGTGCACCGGGTCTCCCTGGTCCAGACCGAGCAGGCCGCGGACGAGGTCGGCGAGAAGCGGCTCAGCGATGAGGCCCTGCTGCTCCAGTTCCGGACGATCAAGGCCGACGGCACGGTGCTCCAGCCCGAGCTCGGGCAGGGCAAGGACGATCTCTCCTTCTCGGGGGTCGAGCCCGGTGATCTCGTGGAATATCGCTATGTCCTCCCCCTGACGCCCGATCTCCCCGGCGGCGGCTTCTTCGATCGCTACTTCGTCCAGTTCCTCGAGCGGCCGATCTTCTTGTCCGAGCTGCGGGTCTGCGTCCCCGCCGCGGAGACCCTGGCCTGGCGCGCGGGGGCCGGAGGCGCGGGGGAGCCTCTCCTCGAGCCGGCTCCGTACGGCCGCGGCAGTTGCTGGCGGTGGACGCGGGAGCGGGTCGAGCCCTTGCAGGCCGAGCCGGCCGCGACCCCCTTCGGGGAGTGGCTCCCCTGGGTGGGCTACGGCTACCGGCAGCCGGCCGACTTCCCGGCGACCCTGGTGCGGCTGCTCCGGGATCGGCTGCGTCGCTCCTCGCCGATCCTCCCCGAGCTCGCCCTCCTGCTGCCCACCGTGCTCGGCCGCGACCCCCCCGCCGCGCCGGAGGAGCGGGCCCGCCGGATCCATGCCTGGGTGCGCGACGAGGTGCGCAGCGCCGGGCACGAGGGGAGCCTCTCCCCCTCGCCGCGGGTGACCCTCGCCGAGCGCAAGGGCAACCGCACGCTGCTCCTCGCGGCCCTGCTGCGGGAGGCCGGGATCCCCTTCCGGCTGCTGCTGGCGCGGCCGCTGGCGGTCGAGCAGGCCGATCCGCCCCTCCCCGAGCTCGGTTGGTACTTTTATCCTGTCATCGAGGTGCCGCGTCCCGCGGGTCCCCCCCTGCTCCTCGATGCCGTCAGCGACAAGGCCCCGGCCGGTTACCTCCCGGAGGGCGTGGCCGGGGCGCCGGCCCTCCAGCTCGCCGGGGAGGAGCCCCCCCGGCAGCGCGTGCCCTCCCTGGACCCGGCTGCGCCGCGCGATCGCTGGCGGTTCGACCTCGACCTGGATCTCGCTGACGACGGGGTGGCCCGGGGGCGGCTGGTCCTCGTCGGTGAGGGGGCGTCCACCCGGGGCCTCCGCCGGGCCCTGCCCGCGCTCGCCGAGCGGGAGCGGCGCGCGCTCGCCGAGCGGCTGCTCGCGGACCTGCTGCCCGGGATCGAGGTGCAGGGGCTCTCGACCGAGGGCCTCGAGGACCCCGACGAGCCGCTGAAAGTGGTCCTCGAGCTCTCCTCCTCTTCCCTCGCGGTCCGGGGCGAGGACGGGACGCTGCGCATCGACCGCTTGCTCACCGGCGAGCTCTCGCCCGCGTGGGCCGTGGGTGCCACCGAGCTGGCCCGCTACCTCGAGCGGCTCGATCGCCGGCTCCCCCTGCTCGTGACGCCCCTCGACGAGGAGCTGCGGCTCACCTTGCGGCTCCCCCGGTCCATCACCGGTGTGGACGGCGCCGCCCCCCTGCAGCTCCTCTTGCCGGTCGCCGGCCTGCAGCTCACCCAGCAGGTCGAGCACGCCGGAAGCGTCTTTCGCCTGAACCGTCGCCAGCAGGTGGGCCTGGCGCGCGTCTCCCCCGCGGGCTTCGTCGAGCTCAAGCGGCTGCTGCTCGAGCTGGACCGGGTGCGGACCCGAGCCCTGGTCTTCCGGCTGGACGCGACCGCCACGAACTGACCCGGGCGCGACCGGGTGCCGTCCGGCGCGCGCCGGGGAATGCTTGAATCTCCCCTCGTCCGATGGTACACGGTGGGCGTGGTCACGTCAGATGCGGAGCTAGTGCGTCGCGCCCAGAGTGGGGACCGGCGCGCCTTCGAGACCCTGGTGCAGCGCTACCAGCACAAGGCCTTCGCGGTCGCCTTCGGCATCCTCCGCCGCGAGGACGACGCGCTGGACGTGGTGCAGGACGCCTTCATCAAGGTTTTCAAACACCTGGATGGGTTCCAGGGCTCGTCCGCGTTCTACACCTGGCTCTACCGCATCGTCGCCAACCTGGCCATCGACCAGCTCCGGCGTCGCGGTCGGGCGGCCGAGAGCAGCTTCGACGACGCGGTCCGGCAGAACGAGGACCTCGTCGGCGAGGAGGCCAACCTGCTGCCGAGCCGCCTCGGCCTGAACCCCCACCGGGAGATGGCCCGCCGGGAGCTCGTCGAGCAGATGAACCGGGCCCTCGGTACCCTCTCGCCGGTCCACCGGACCGTGCTGCTCCTCCGGGAGCAGGAGGGGCTCTCCTACGAGGAGCTGGCCCAGGTGATGCAGTGCTCGAAGGGGACGATCATGTCCCGGCTGCACCACGCCCGGAAGAACCTGCAGGCGGCCCTGGAGGGCTACCTCCACGGCTCGCTGGAGCTCGATTGATGGCGATGCGGCGCCTCCGCGCGGTGAATACCGGCCCCTCGTCTCCGTCCAACCGACGGATGGGAGGTGAGCGATGAGCGGCGGATGCGACTCCTGGGAGATGTTGATCGAGCGGCAGCGCGACGGCGAGCTGGGGCGCGCCGACCGCCAGCGCCTCGAGCAGCACCTCGCGAGCTGCGACTCCTGTCGGGCCTACGAGCAGCAGCTCGAGCAGATCGCGCAGCTCGCCCTGTTGCCGACGCGCCAGGCGGTGGAGCGGCTCACGCCGGGGCAGCTCGATCGGCTCTGGGCGGGGATCGCCAGCCGCCTCGAGACCGAGCCGACCCCGGGTGTGCTCGAGCGGCTCGCCACCTGGTTCGCGGAGTTCTGGGGGGCCAACCGCCGGGTGCTGATCGCGGCGGGCGCGGCGGCCTGCCTGACCCTGCTGGTCGCCTACCCGCTGCTGCGCCAGGACGGCTCGGTCGGGGCCCCCGCCGCGACCGTCGCCTCCGGGAGTCCGGTGGCCGTCGAGGCAGCCGCGGCGGGTGAGGTGATCGTCGACTCGCTGCAGTCGGGGGAGCACGACATGGTCCTGGTCAACGTCCACCCCGAGGACATGACCACGGTGATCTGGCTGCTCGGCGACGGTGAGGAGCCGGGAGCCGTCGCGCCGGCCGCCATCCCGCGCCAGGACGGGGCGGACGCCGGGATGCGGCCGCAGCCCTCCGCGGAGCAGCCCTCCGTGGAGCAGCCTGCCGGGCCGAGCCAGCCAGGGCCCACCGGGCAGGACACGGACGGGGAGCCATGAATCGTCAAGCCAACCTCTCGCACTCCTTCGGGATCCTCCTCACCGGGCTGCTCTTCCTCCTGACGGCCCTGCTGCCCGCGGCTGCCGTGGCCCAGGGCCCGGCACCGGGCGTGTGCGGCCCGCCCGTCGAGATCACCGTGCGCACCGTGCTCGCCACCAAGCGGCCCCAGGCTCCCGACCCGGCCCTCGCCAGCCTGGCCCCGTTGCTCGGGAAGGCCTTCGGCGGCTACCAGGGCTTCTCCCTGCTCAACACCTCCACCTGGCAGACCCAGGACAGCCGGGTCCAGGCGGTCGCCCTGCCCAACGGCCAGGAGCTGCGGATCGCCTATCAGGGCTTCGACGCCGCGCACGTCAAGCTCGAGCTGAGCATCCCGCCCCGCCTCTCCACCGCGGTGCGGGTGACCGACGGCGGCACGTTCTTCCAGGCAGGGATGAACCACGGTGCCGGGATCCTCGTCCTCGCCGTCACCGCTGGCCGCCGCCCGCCCCTCGCACCCGACCAGGACGCGCGGCCGCTCCCGGCGACGGCCGCTCCCGGCCGCTGAGCGGTCGCTGCACTTCCGGTTGACCCCCCTGTCCTCCTCGTGTAGGTTCCGCCACGGCTTCAGCGAGGACGAGCCCCGGCTCGAACGATCAGAGGAAGGTGGGAGATGGCCAAGGTAACCAAGCCGACCGCGAGCGTGGCGATCGAGGGCGCGCCCTCGACCTGCCCCAAGGACTCCAAGAAGATGGTGGCGACCAAGATCGTGCGCCACGAGGGCCGCTCGGGCATGTACTGGGTCTGTGAGTGCGGCTACATGGCCCCGCTGCGCTGACCTCCTCCGCCTCCCCTGGTGACGACCTGTCTGGCGGCGGGCTCTCCTGCCCGCGGGCGCTGATCTTCGATCTCGACGGGACCCTCGTCGACAGCCTGCAGGACCTGGCTGCGGCCATGAACGTCAGCCTGGCCCGGCTGGGGCTGCCGGTCTGGCCGCCCTGGGCCTACCGGGTCTTCGTCGGGGAGGGCGTGGCGGTGCTCGTCCAGCGGGTCCTGCCCAGCCGTCGGCAGCACCTCGCCGCGGAGCTCCGCCGCCTCTTCCTGCAAGAGTACGCCGCGAGCAGCCTCCGCCACAGCCGCCCCTACCCGGGGATCCCGGAGCTGCTCGGCCACCTGGCGGACCGGGGCCTGCCCTGCGCGGTGCTGAGCAACAAACCCCACCAGGAGACAGTCCAGATGGTCGCCGGGCTCTTCCCGACGGTCCCCTTCGTCGCGGTTCACGGCCAGCGCGCGGAGGGCCCGCGCAAGCCCGACCCCACCCAGGCCCTGGCCATCGTCGCGGGGCTGGGGATCCCTCCCGCCCAGTGCTGGCTCGTCGGCGACACCGCCGTCGACGTGCAGACCGCCCGCGCCGCGGGCATGGTCTCCGTCGGCGTGCTGTGGGGCTACCGCGGCGTCGGGGAGCTGACCTCGGCCGGTGCCCGGCTCCTCATCCGGCAGCCCGGGGAGCTACTCACCGCGCTCGATCGTCTCGCCGCGCCGGGGCTGGCCGCCAGGCCACCGCTGGCCGGCCGTCCAGACCCGACCCCTCCCGGCGAGGGGTCCTCGCGCCGGCCCCGCGGCCGGTCACTCCGGAGGCGACCATGAGCCAGGTTGCGCAGGGCGACGGTGCCCTGATCATCGTCCCCACCTACAACGAGATCGAGAACCTCGAGGCCCTGGTCCCGGCCGTCCACGCCCAGGTGCCGGCCGCGCACCTGCTGATCGTGGACGACAACAGCCCCGATGGCACCGGTGCGCTTGCCGATCGGCTGGCGGCGGCCGACGAGCGGGTGCACGTCCTCCACCGGGAGGGCAAGCTCGGGCTCGGCACCGCCTACATCGCCGGCTTCCGCTGGGGGATCGAGCGCGGCTTCGGCTTCCTGATCGAGATGGATGCCGATTTCTCTCATAATCCCAAGTACTTGCCCGATCTGCTCGCCGCCGCGGCGGATCACGATCTGGTCATCGGCTCCCGGTACGTCGCGGGCGGCGGGACGGAGAACTGGGGGCTGGCGCGCAAGCTGATCAGCCGCGGCGGGTCGCTGTACTCCCGGACGATCCTCGGAATCTCCATCCGTGACGTCACGGGCGGCTTCAAGTGCTTCCGGGCCGAGGCCATCCCCCGGCTGCAACTGGAGACGATCCAGTCCAAGGGCTTCGGCTTCCAGGTGGAGATGAACTACCGGGCCTCGAAGGCAGGCCTCCGCATCAAGGAGGTGCCCATCGTCTTCCCCGACCGGACCCGCGGCGCCAGCAAGATGAGCCGCAAGATCTTCCTCGAGGCCCTGGTCAACGTCTGGAAGATCCGCTTCGCGGGACGCTGAGCCCCTTGGCCTCCCAGCCCCGGCTGCTCCTCGTCGGCACCGTGCACCTCGCCCCCCAGGGTGAGGAGCAACTGCTCGCCCTGCTGCACCAGGTCCGGCCCGCGTGCATCACCGTCGAGGTCAGCCGCTACGGGCTGCTCTTCCGCCAGCGCCAGGCGCCGGCCCTGATCGCGCGTCTCGACGCCGTGGGCGCGCAGCACGCGGCGGCGAGCGAGGCGCTGGCGGCTCTCCGCCAGCAACTGCTCCCGCCCTTCGAGTGGCGGGCCGCGCAGCGCTACTGCGCCGAAGCCCCGGAGGGGGTGCTGGCCGTCCCGGCCGACCTCTCGTCGATCAGCCACGAGCTGCTCACCGAGCTGGTCGAGGCCTGCGAGCCGGAGAACCTCGAGCAGCTCGTCGAGGATGACTTTCGGCTCACTCGATCCCATATCGAGCAGGTCCTGCTGGCCCGGAAGTACCTGCGCGACGCGCACCTCTTCCCCTGGCACCTGCGACCGGCCGAGCGGGATCAGCTCGCGCGCCGGGGCGCGCAGCTCGCACGGGTGATCGCCGGCCACCTGGCCCGGGTCGCGCCGCGCCCCCTGGTGCACGTCGGCGGCTACGTCCACCTGCTCCAGGCTCCGGAGGAGGGCCTGCAGACCCTCGCCAGCCTCCTCACGGCGCAGGGGACGCCCTTCCGCAGCTTGCTGCTCGGCGACCGCCTGCCCCCGCCCTTTGCTCCCGCCGAGGCCGCCGAGCCGGCCGACGAGGAGCCCGCGGTCCCCCTGCGCCCCCTGGCGGAGGTGGGGGACCTCCTCGACTGACCGAGGCGGGGGAGCCCCCCGGAGCCGGCCTCAGCGCTGCAGCTTCTCGCTCACCGCGGTGAGCCGGGTCTGCAGCTCGCTGGCCTCCCGCGTGCGTCCTCGCTCGCCGAGGAAACGGATCGCCTGCTGCAGGCAGCGCCGCTGCTCCGCGAGGTCGCCCACCTCGTCGAACACCTCGAGCGCCTGACGGAAGTAGCCCTCGGCCTCCTGCTCCGGCGGCGGGCCCTCATCGGTGGCGAAGAGGGTCTGGCTGGAGATGTCGCCGAGCAGGCAGAGGGCTTGCCCCTCCACCACCCGCAGGCCGACGCGGCGGCCGATCTCCAGGGCCTCCTGCGCGAGCTGGCGGGCCGTCGCCCCGTCTCCCTGGCCCAGCCGGACGCGCCCCAGGTTGCGCAGGACGGTGGCCCGGGTGCGCAGGCTCTGCGTCTCCTTGCAGATCGCCAGCGCCTCGTCGAGGGAGGTGACGGCCTCGTCCAGCCGCCCCTCCTCGATGTGGGCTTCACCAATATTGTTCAGCAGGTAGGCCAGGATCTCGCGGTCTCCCGTGGCGCGGCAGAGGGTCACGCCCTCGCTCCAGAGCCGCGTCGCCCGCTCGGGGTGGCCCCGCTCGAAGAAGATCGCCCCGAACGCGTTGAGGCTCTCCGCTTCGCCGCGTCGGTCGCCGACCTGTCGCCGCAGCTCCAGGGACTCGCGCAGGGTCGACATCGCCTCGGCGAGCTGCCCGCGCCCGATCAGCACCCCGCCGAGCTGGCCGAGGGCCAGGGCGATGGAGCGGGGATCGCCCAGCTCCCGGCGACGCCGCAGGCTCTCCTGGAGGTTCTGCTCCGCCAGCTCCAGGTGACCCTGCAGCCAGTGGACCCGGCCGATGTCGCCGAGCACCGCGGCGATCCCCCGCTCGTCCCCGTCCCGCTCGAAGAGCTCGCGCGCCCGCTGGAAGCTGTCCATCGCGAAGCGGTGCTCGCCGAGGGTCCGGTAGACCTGCCCGAGCTTCTCGTAGGCCACGCCGCCCTTCGCCCGGTCGCCGATCCGCCAGGCCAGGCGCAGCATCTCCCGGAAGAAGCAGAGCGCGTCCTCGTGCTGGCCGATGAGCGCGAGCACCGTGCCGAGGTTGCGGCAGACCTCGATGCGTGCGCCCACCTCGTCCTCGTCGAGCAGGGCCAGCCCCTTCTCGTAGAACGCCACGGTCTGCTCGTTGGCATAGCGCTCCCGGGCGCGGTCGCCGGCGTGGATGTACGAGAAGGCCGCCTTGCGCGGGCACCCACCCTGCTCGTAGTGCGCGGCGATCAGCTCGATCAGGGGATCGGCTCGCTTGGCCACGCCGATCTCCAGCCACTGGGCGCAGACCTTGTGGCCGACGAGCCGCCGGGCCGGCTCGACCTGCTGGTAGAGGAGGTCCCGCTCGGCGCGGTGCTTGAACTGATACTCGCTGTCGTGGATCACCCGGGAGGCGCGCACCCGGCGGATCAGGTCCTTGCGCTCCAGCTCGGCGAGGAGCTGGGCGAGCCGCTCTTCGCGGCGGGTCGAGCGCCAAAACCTCCGGTCTTCCGGCCATTTGTCGGTATCCAGGCGGTCCTGCACCACCAGGGCGCCGACCCAGAAGCTGAGCCCGACGATGGCCGCCTGCTGGAGCAGCAGGTGCTCCTCGGTGCTCAGCCCCTCCAGCCTGGCCCGCAGCAGATCGCCGAGCGTCCCGGGGATCTGGCCCGGATCGAGCCGGTCCAGGTGCACCTCGCCGCCCGCCGAGGTCGAGCAGAGCACCCCCTTGTCGAGCAGGATCCGGGTCACCTGCTCCAGGGTCGCGGGGTTGCCCATGGCCCGGGCGACCGCGAGGTCGACGAGGGCGGCCGGCAGCTCGACGAAGTCGGCGAGCAGCGCCCGGAAGAGCTGCTCCGTCTCGGCATCGGCCAGCGGGGTCAGCTCGATCGTCGTGTTGAGGTAGCTGCCCGCGCCCCAGCGTGGGCGGCGCTCCAGCAGGGACGGCGCAGCGAGGCAGAGGATCAGCAGGGGCGCATCCTGGATGCTGGTCAGCAGGTACTGGATGAGGTCCAGGCTGCCGTCCGCGGCGAGGTGGACGTCGTCGAGGACGAGCACCAGGGGGGCCTGGCGTGCGTCGGCCTTGAAGAGCCGGGCGAGGGCGTCGTAGGCCTGCTCGGTGTGCTTGTTCGGGTCCGCGGCGAAGAGGCTGGTCACCGGGCTGTCGGGGAAGTCGAGGCCGCCGAGGTGGCCGATCCGGTGCGCCAGCTCCGTCGCCTCGTCCGGCCCGAGGATGCTGGCGACCCCTTCGCGCAGGCGGAGCTTCACCGTCTCCGAGTCGAGGGAGCTGCCCATGTAGAAGCGGTCGGCGATGACGCTGCGGAACAGGGAGTGGTCGTCCCGTTCCCCTTCCCGGGCCCGGCCCCGGGCGACCGTGTACCGATCGCAGTGCGCGCCGAGCTGGGCCTGGAACGTCGAGGCGAGGCGGGTCTTCCCCAGGCCGGCGGCACCGGTGACCGTCACCAGGGCCGTGGTCTGGAGCTCGACCACGGTCCGGAAGGCCTCCCGCAGCAGGTGCTGCTCCCGCGCCCGGCCGACCAGGGGCGTCTCCTTTCCCTGGAAGCGCCAGCCGCCCGTCGGGCCCTCCAGCGTTCGGGGCTCCAGGCTCCGGCTGAGCTGGCTGCACCGGAAGCAGAGGTTCTCACCCCAGCCGACGGCGATCCCGCAGCGGACGCAGGTGGGTGGTGGGAGGTCCGAGTTGCAGCGCCCGCAGCGCGGCAACTGGACGAGGTTGTCGTGGCCACAGTACGGGCAGCGCATCGTGGGCTCTCTCCCCCGCTGGACAGGGCGGGATTCGGGGGGGCTGCGGGGAGGCGGGCGTGGCTCAGTCGTCGTCGGGCAAGGTCTCGATCTCGTCGTCGGCCTCCCTGTCCTGCGCCTGGCCATCCTCGTCGAGGCTCTCCCGCAGCAGCCGCTCCTCGAGCTCCCGCTGGCGTCGCTTCTCTTCTTCCCGGCGGCGCGCTTCCTCGGCCAGCCGTCGTTGCTCGGCTTCACGCAGGGCCCGCTCGGCCTGGAGCTGGCGCAGCCGCTCCTCCTCCCGGAGCCGGGCCTCGGCCTGCTGCTGGCGCTGCTGCTCGGCCAGGGCGCGCTGGCGGGCCTCCTCCACGAGCCGCTGCTGCTCGAGCTGCCGGCGCTGCTCCTCGAGCTGGAGCCGCTGCGCCTCTGCGGCCCGCCGCTGCTGGGCCTCGAGCTGGAGCTGCTGGGCCTCGAGCTGGCGGCGCTGCGCCTCGTCCTGCCGTTGCTGGGCCTCCCACTGCCGCTGCTGGGCCTCCGCGGCCTGCCGCTGCCGGGCCTCTTCGAGGAGACGCTGGCGCTGCTCTTCCGCCTGCCGGAGCTGCTGGGTCGCCTGCCACTGCTGCGCCGCCTCCTGCTGGGCCTGCTGCTGCTGGCGGGCGGCCTGCTGGGCCTGCTGCTGCTGGCGGGCGGCCTCCAGGGCGCGCAGGCGGGCCAGCTCGGCCTGGCGCTGAGCTTCCTGCTGCTGCCAGTCCCTCCCGGCCGGAGCGGGACCCCCGGAAGCCGGCTCCCGGGGAGGCTGGCCGCTCCAGGAGCTGGGCGCGGGCGGGCTCGCGGAGGTGGCCGGCGCTTGCCAGCTCGTGCCGCCGGCCGCGGCGCCGGGGCCCGACCAGCGGCCGGCGAACGCCGGTCGGTGGGGGAGGGCGACCCGGCCCGAGGCCAGGCGCAGCCGCTCGTTCTGGCTGCGCTGGTGACCGAGCTCGTGGCGTTCGCGATCCCACTGGGTGCGGGTCCACTCCCAGGCGCGCCACTCCCGGTCGTCGCCGCGCAGCAGCCCCTCGCCCCTGACCGGCAGGGCGCCGAGGAGGCAAAAGGCGGCCAGGGCCAGGGCCAGGCCCATGGCCGTCGTGCCCAGCGATCGCATCCTCACCCTCACCCTCACCGTCTCTCCGTGTTCGACGAGCCCGCGGCCTCGCCGATCTCGACGCACAAGCCCGGCGACTCCCTGGCCCACCCGCCCGGATGGGGGACACGGCCGGGAGCGCTCCCCGTCCACTTACTCTGCAGCCGTCTCACCCCGCCGTCAATCGTCGGCCGCGGAGGATCGGTTGCAGCGCCAGCGAACGTCCAATACACTTGGGAAGATTCACCGAGGAGATGCTCAACGCCATGCCTTCGTCGAACCGTGCCTCCCTCACCTCGGCCTCCTCCGTCGCCGGGGGCGCCGGGCTCGTGGTGGCCCTCTTGTTGCTTGGCGCTGGCGCCCCCGCGGCTGCGCCCGTGGGCCCGGCCGCAACCGCCAGCCCCGCCCCGGCGGCCCCGCCCCCGGTCAGCCCGTACGCCGCGCTGCTCCCCGGGCTGAAGTGGGAGGCGAACCACGAGGCCGTGATGGCCTACTACGAAGGCCTGGCCTGGAAAGCCTTCGACGAGCGCCGCAAGACCCTCGACGACGTGCTCGAGATCGAGCGCCTGCGCCGTCGGACCCTCGACGAGGTGACGGCCATGCGCCAGAACTACGTCGAGCTCAAGCCCGGCACCGAGGCCTACCGGGTCTCCATCGTCGAGACCGAGTTCCAGACGGGGACCGGCGAGTCGATCTTCCGCTTCGACGACGTCGAGGCCCAAAGGTACTATTTCTTCATCCAGGATCGCCTCTGGAAGTACCTCGTGGCCTACAACGCCTCCCACGTCCGGGACAAGCCCTTCTCGCAGACGCTGGACGAGCTGACCGCCCGCTTCGGTGCACCTCTCCAGCAGAAGAAGGAGACGCGCCGCTCCCGCCGCGAGGAGATCGACGTGCTCGCCGAGCTGGTCTGGCAGGACGCGGAGTACCGCTTGCGCCTCACCGATCAGATGCCCTTCTTTGGTACTTACGTCCTCACGCTCTCCAGCCGTTCCCTCGAGGACCGGATCGCCGAGCTGCGCGGGCACGCGGGGACCGCTGGCGCCACCACCGGCGAGGCGTCCGACCCGGCCATGCAGACCCTCATCGACGATATCGCCACGACGCCGACCACCCGGCCCGACGCGGACATCCTCGACCAGATCCTCGGTGCGCCCACCAAGGTCGACGTCGTCAAGGAGATGCCGGTCTCCGAGGACGACTTCCAGCCGGCCACCTCGTCCACGCCGGCCCCCACGCCCGGTCCTCCCGTCGCGCCGGCCGGGGGGAGCGGCGGCCGCCCGGCGGTTGACCCGAAGGGGCCCATCATCTACTAGTGTCGGGTCGTCGGGGCGCTCCCGGCGGCGAGCCGACCCGGCCCTCCGGCCAGCAGCCGCGGCCAGGGAGGGAGCCGCCTCGTGCCGCTGCTGGGCGGGAAGGAGAGGTCCATGTCCGAACGCTGCTGCCAGCCCCTGCCTGCCGCTACCGTGTCCGGGGGGTGGTGCCGCTCCCTGCTGCTCTGCCTGCCGCTCCTTCTGGCGGTGGGCTGCGGCGACGACGGGGACCCCGCCCCCGAGCCCGAGGTGATCACGCCCATCGCCCTCACCGCGGAGGTGCGGGCCCTGGCGGTGGACTCCCGGGAGGTCGCGGTCGTCCAGACGTCCTTCCCCGAGTCGCCTGCGACGGTCCTCGGCCTCTTCCCGCGCCTGGTGATCGCGCGTCAGCTCCACGACGAGTTCTTCTGCACCCCGGAGGTCACCGAGGAGGAGTGCAGCTTCGCGGTGCGGATCGTCGCCGAATGGGAGTCCCTCGCCGCCACCTACCTCGCGAGCCCGGGGGCTTCCCTGCACACCCTGGTCGTCGTCCTCGATCTGCTGACCCTCGACCAGGGGGCCCTGGTGGCCCCGCCGACGATCCGGGCCACGGACCGCAGCTTCCAGAAGGGCGAGAGCGCCCGCTACTCGCAGCACGTGCTCCAGCAACTGAAGCTCGCCGCTACCTCCCTGCTCGCCGCGGTGCCCGCCTCCACCCGGCTGGTCTTCGTCGTCGGCACGGGGGTCGACCGGCTCGGCGCGGCCGAGTTCGGGGCGTTCAAGCAACTCTACACCGAGCACCTCCAGCCGGAGCTGGTGGAGCTGGTCGAGGAGGCGGGTCGGACGCCGTTCGTCACCACCGCGCTCGACTGGGAGAGCTTCCTCGCCACCCTGCCCCCGCCCACGGAGCTCGAGGACCCCGAGAAGCAGGCGGTGGAGCAGCAGGAGATCGACGCGTCCGGCTTCGCTGACCTGGTGTCCGGCCTGGAGGGCAAGGTCGCTCCCTGGGCCTTTCGCACGATCCCCAGCGCCCGCTACGAGACCGTCGAGGCCATCCCCGACGATCACCTCCACCGGCTGCGCCACCTGTTGCCCGCCGGTGAGCCGGTCGCGTTCTTGCCGGCCTACTGGCGCTGCACCAAGGGCGACGACTTCGCCAACGCGCAGGCCTTCCTGCGCAAGTTCCGGACCCTGGCCGGCAACTTCCGGCTCGATTTCGTCGTCTGGCCCCGCTTCGTCGACCTCACCGACCAGGGCTGCGGGCGCTTCGCCACCAGCCTCGGCGGGCCACGGGAGCTCTGCTACGCCGGCCTCGTCCGCTCCACGGGCAACCCCAAGCCCTTGTGGAACGAGCTGATCAAGGACGACGCGCCCTGATCCGCGTGCGGGCGCGGCCCGCAGCCGAGGGTGCGTCCTTTGTTGACATGTCCTACATTGTGGTTTAGTGTGGGTGCATCGTCGTCCGCAGGCCAGAGCCTGCAGCAGGAGCACCCATGGCCACCTCCGAGCAGCGCGTCAGCCGTCGCCTCCCCGTCTCCCTGTTCGTGAACCAGGAGTACAACGATCGGCAGCAGCGCCTCTGCATGTCCCTCGACCTGTCGAAGAACGGCATGACCGTCATCTCCCTGGCCCGCAACGAGCCGAGCGCGCAGGGCAACCACGCCTGGCTGCGCTTCTGGCTCCCCGGCTGCCCGAAGCCCATCCACGCGCTCGGTGAGGTCGTCCACCGGCAGAAGGACGAGGAGCTCTCCCTCGAGCGGACGGGCATGCGCTTCAAGTTCCTGTTCCCCGATCAGCGGCGGATGCTGGAGAGCTACCTGTCGGAGTGCGGGTCTGTGGCGTAGTCCCTCGTCACATCGAAGATGGCCGGTCACCCGTCTGGTGGCGACCGGCCTTTGCGACGGTCGTCCGTGTGCGGACCTGTCGGCCGGCACCCACCTGGCAGCAGGCTCCCGATCGCCACCCCGGTGTCGGGGACCGGGTCGAGCGCCGCCTGCAGCTCCTCGTCCGTCCCGCGTTGTCCTTCGGCGTCGGTCTCGGTACACTCGCCTCCTCCGTGATCCGTCCATAGCGGTCTCCCCGGTCCACCGCGCCGGGGTGGCCTGGCGTCGAGGGGGTCCGCGATGTGCAGCCGTTCGTCTCTGCCCTGGATCGCGTTGCTGGGACTCCTCCTGGTCGGCCTCCCGACCGGTTGTGCGGAGGAGCGCCGGGAGATCGGGGAAGGGGAGGGCGAGGGGGAGGGGGAGGGGGAGGGGGAGGGGGAGGGCGAGGGCGAAGGGGCCAGCGAGGGCGAGGGCGAG
>JAVEVO010000139.1:0-17686 GCA_034005005.1 Myxococcota bacterium | reverse complement strand
GGGAGGGGGAGGGGGAGGACCCCTGCCTCGCTCCGACGGGCCAGACCGACTGCTGCTCGGTGGGTGCGCATCCGCTCTGGAAGGACGACGAGTGCGAGCTGCTGAACTTCGGCTACGTCCACGGCTGCGAGCAGGCGCACATCCGTACCTGCGCGCGCAACGTCGTGACGATGGCCACTCCCGATCGCCTGGGCACCTGGTTCTGCTGTAGCGGGGTCGAGACCGACGGGGGGTTCCGGCCGACCGAGCACGTGCCCTGCCCGGCGCCGGAGGGGACCATCGTGTGCGTGGGCTACACCGCCGGCTGCTTGGAAATCGAGCCGGTCCAGGAGCTCGTGCGCGCGGCCTGCCGGGAGTGCTGCGCCGGCGATCCCCGCCCCGAGCCGGACCCGAACTATTGCCGGAGCATGTGCGGAGGCTGACGGGCCGTGGTTCTGGGGTGGCCGGCGATGGGGTACGAGGTGGCCGCGGACCTCACAGGCGACGGCACATGGCGACGCGTGGCGCCAGGTCGACGCCGTGGCTCCGTTCCTCCTCGCGGATGCGGGCGAGTCGCGGCGTCAGCTCGTGCTCGTCGAGGATGCCAAAGCCTGCCCGCGCATAGAAGGGCGCGTTGAAGGGAACGTCGCGAAACGTGGTGAGGGTCATGGTCCCGAGCTTCTCCGCGACGCCCCAGGCGGCCACCGCTTCGACGAGCTGGCGACCGAGCCCACGACCACCATGCTCGGGCAGCACGTCGAGCTCCTGCAGGTGCACGGCGTCGTCGACGGCCTCGAACAGGGCGAAGCCCACGGGGGCGTCCGTGCGGTCCACCGCGACCAGGAGTCGTCTGGCCTCGCCGGCGACCCGCAGGTCGTCGAGCGGCTGCACCGGCAGCTCCGCCGCGGCCGGCATCCCGAGCGCGATGAAGCGGGTGGCGGCGCGTTGCTCGATCGTCTGGATCGTCGTGAGATCGTCGGGACGGGCGTATCGAAGCGCGTACATGCGCGGCATCCTGTCTGCAGGCGCAGGCCTCGTCAAGGACGCGGACCGTGAGGATGCTTCTCGAGCTTCATCGGGCGGCTAAGTTCAGTTCAAGAGGTTCGCGGTCCGGCCAGGTCAGCGGCCGGGCTCCGGCCCCGGGCGCGCTGCGGGTGGTCGTTCGTCCAGCGCAGGAAGCTGGGCCGACGACGGGCGCGGCGGGGTCGGCGACCCGCTGCCGGGTCGCGCCGGAGCCTCGCGGATCCCTCGCCGCCCGCGCGACGACCGCCCCGTCCCGAGGGAGCCCCGGGCTCCTCCCCTTGACCCGCCGCGGCAGCCCCGGGTACCTTGGTCTCGTGGCCGCCCGGCGCCGGTTGGCCGGGGGAGCAGCAGGAGCACGCCGTGATCCGTCCCCGGGCGAGCACGAGCCGGACGATCTCACCTCTAGCCTCGTGCCTGGCCGTCGCCATCCTCCCGGTGCTCCTCTCCTTGTCGGCCTGCGGCGACATACAGCTCTGCAAGGAGACCTGCACCAGCGATGACGAGTGCGGCGCCGGGCTGGCCTGCATCCACATCGACTCGCCGAAGTTCGGGGAGTTCTGTCTCCCGAAGGAGTGCCGGAAGTGCTTCGACCACCTGACGGGAAGCATCACCTGCTACGTCACGGAGATCGGAGACCCCAACTACCCGACCTGCGAGTTCGCCGGCTGCCCCCTCGGCGGCTGACCCGGGCCCCCGCCCGCCACCGTCCGGCTGCGCCCCGCGCTCTTTCCCGGCGCCCCTCGGGAAAGCCCGAGAGACGACGGAGCAGGTCGACCGGCTCGAGGACGAGTTCGGTGCGGCCAGTCGGCCCTGGCCAAGGCCTGGCAAGCCGGTAGACGACTCGGCCATCGGGCAGCCGGTGCCCGAATCGGGAGTCCGGCTCACATCGGACTCGAATCCTTCAAGATTCCGCAGCCTAAGCGCGTTCTCGACGTCCAACTGAAGCCCCAGAACGCGCAGCTACCCGTCTCGTCCGGGGGGAACGCTACCACCCCTGGATTCCTCGGGATTTCCGGCTAGTACCCCGTCACGGGGATCTTGATCAGTTGCTCTGGTGGGTGCCGGCCGACAGGTCGGCACCTGCGCGACCGGCGCGGAGGCCGGTCGCCACCCGAAGCTCGACCGGTCATCTTCGCTGTGTCGAGGTACTAGGCGTGCCTACGCTACGAAGACGCGGGCCCTGGGCACTCCCGGACTGGAGAGCCCGCGCCGAGCCCTGCCAGCGTCGCTCCCTTGCCCCGGCCAGACCGCATCCTTACTGTTGAACCATGAATGCGGACCGTGTTCGAGAGCTGCTGGCCGCCTTCGCCGCCGAGAAGGTCGAGTACGTCATCTGCGGTGGCGTCGCGCTCAACCTGCTGGGACTGGCCCGGGCGACCGAAGATCTGGACCTGTTCATCGCCCCGCGGGCCGAGAACGTCGAGCGCCTCAAGGCCGCGCTGGACTCGGTGTTCCACGACCCGTGCATCGCGGAGATCCGCGCCGACGATCTGCTCGGCGACTACCCCGCGGTGCAGTACGTGCCCCCCGAAGGTGACTTCCACGTCGACATCTTCACGCGGCAGGGGGAAGCCTTCACCTTCGCTGATCTCGTCGCGCAGCGGGTGCTCTTCGAGGGTGTCGAGGTGGTGATCACCACACCGGAGACGCTCTACCGCATGAAGCGGGACACGGTCCGGCTCAAGGACCGAGCAGACGCGGACGCGCTGCGGCGCCGTTTCCGGCTCGAGGTGCCCTGATGCCGGTCTACCGCTACCGCTCGATCCAGGACATGAGCGACGACACCTGGCGCTCCCCCGAGGATCCACGCCTGGCCGAGGCGATCCGCTCCGTGTGGGAGTTCGCTGCCCGCTGCTCGTCCCGCCGCTTTCCTCCGGGCGTCTACCGCCACCGTTCGGCCGAGGAGGCCGACCGGCAGCGCCAGCGCTGGGAGGAGACAGACCCCCAGGATCCTCGGCTCCTCGCGGCCGCGGACGGATCCGCGACACCCGGAGCATAGCCCTCGCTCCGGGCCCCCCTACTTCACCTGCCACGAGGCCTGGGCCGTCTTGCTGTCGTCCCGCGCGGCGGCTCGGCGTGCCATCCTCGGGGAGGGCTGTTCGGCAGGGCGTGGCGGCGGGCTTCAGGGCACCCAGACGGCCTCGGTCATCAGCACGGGCGCGGCCCCCGGCAGGTGGCGATTGTGCTCCCAGAGCTGCCAGAGCGTCTCTCCCCAGCCGACCAGGCGGGCGAAGAAGGGGTCGCCGGCGACCGCCCGGTAGGCCACCGCGCCGCCGGCAGGGGTGGGCGCGTCCAGCGTCAGTCCCCGTCCGGTGAGCTGGTCCCGGAGGAACTCGACGTACTCCCGGCTGGTGGTCTGGTAGTACAGCCGGGCCTCGATGCGGTCCGCACCCGCGGGCAGCGAGAGCTGCACCGCGTCGTAGCCGCCGGCGTACTCCGCGGCGTCGAACAGGTCGGGCGCGACCTCGCCGTGCCAGACCGGCTGCACCTGCCGCGTGGGGGCCGCGGCCGCGTCGAAGCCCAGCGGCGGGATGCGGTTGTCCTTGTACCGTCCGGTGGCCAGCACGAAGTGGAAGCTCTCGTCCTCGCCCGTGAGGGACGAGGAGGGGTGCATCTCGTAGACCAGCAGCTCCTCGCGCTGCTCGTGCGCCGCGAGCGGCGGGCTGGCCGGTGAGCGCCGGGGGTCGAGCCCCTTGAGGGTGCCGGCCGCGGCGTCGTAGGGGTTCACCTCCCGCAGCAGCACCTCGCCCTGGTACGCCCGCACGTTGAGGAACATCCGTCGCCCCTCGGGGAAACCCGAGATCAGCTTGTGCCCGGTGTCGTTCATCACCTTCAGGCGCAGCAGCCCCGTGGCGGGGGCGTACGTCAGCTCGGTCAAGCGCGCCGCCTGCCGGAGCTGGACCAGGGCCCGCTGGGCGCCTTCCAGCAGCATCGCGGCGTCGAGGAGCTCACCCTGGGCCAGGTCGAGGGTCAAGGTGGCCTGCCGGTTACGCAGGAGGGCGGCGTTGGTCGCGTCGTAGTTGGGCGCGCCGGCCACCGTGCTCGCGAGCACCGTGCCCACCCAGGCGTTGCCTCCAGCCAGGTCGTGCAGCGGCTGCCCCGAGGCGGGGTGCTCCAGGCTGCCGTCGGGCCGCACCGGCGCATCGTTCTTGTCGCAGCCACGGCCCCGCACGTCCGGCAGGTGGCAGTCCTGGCAGCGGCCGATCCGCTCCCCGGGGAGCGAGGTCGCGAAGCGGTCCGGCGCATAGGCGCCCCGGCCCAGCGCCCCGTCGCCGCGGGCGTAGGCGGACAGCGCGAACTCGGAGTAGGTCCGCTCGACGTGGAAGTAGCTGCCGGCCGGAGCCTGCTCCGTGGGCAGCAGGCCGCCCCCGTCCCCGGGGCGCGCCGCCGCGTGCTCGAGGTTCGCGAGCACGGGGTTGGAGACGTCGTGGCAGGTCGCGCAGAACGTGCGGCTCTTGTGGTAGCGGCTGTACAGCGAGACGTGCCGGGCGGTGTCGTCCGCGAACGAGGCCCGCTTGCCGCCGGCGAGGGCGACGAAGTACTGCCCGCCCGTGGCCTCGGTCCAGCTCGCGGCCCGGGGGCGGTAGTCCGCGCCGAAGAAGCTCTGACCGTCGAAGGTCTTCGTGAGCACGGTCTCGGCGCGGTCCTCCTGCAGGGTCGTCAGCCGCGCGCTGGTCGAGCCGGGCGAGCTGCGGTCGGTCTCGTCCCAGTAGGCCGCGGTCGCCTGTCCCTCCCGCAGCCCGGCCGCCGCGTCCTCGAAGTGCGGGTCGTACATCCGGTGGCAGAAGTCGCACTGCACGCCGTCGTAGTCGGCGCCCGTCATCGCGCTGGCATTGGCCGGGTCGGAGCGGCCCGCGAGCCAACCCTTGGGGAAGTGGCAGCGCTCGCAGAGGTCCCCGGCGTTGCCGTTGCCGAGCACCCAGGCCGAATCCTGCACGGCCACGGCGAAGGCGCTCCAGAAGAGGAAGTCGCGGGCGGCGTGGCCCATCATGCTTCCTCGCCAGCCTCGTCCGGGCTCCACGGCCGGGTCGTAGCCCGCGTGGCAGTTCAGGCAGCGCCCGGGAGCCTCCAGCGCCACTCCCTGGTCCGGCTGCGTGCCGGGCATCCGCAGCAAGGGGTCGGCCGCGACCGCCGGGCCGGCCGTTGGCGGTGGGGCCAGGGCGAGCTGCAGGGCGACGCGACCGCTCAGGCCGGGGGCGGCCGCCTCCACGAGCACGTGGTAGCGGCCGGCGGGCAGGTTCAGCCGCTCGATGCGGCCCCAGCTCGGCGCGTGGCCGAGCCCCTGGCTGCAGCCGAGCTCGCTGCCGCTCGCACAGTCGCCCTGGCGCAGGGAGAGCACGGTGGGGAACTCGGAACCCTGGGTGTCGAGGTGCAGGTCGCGAGGAGCGAGCAGCTCGAAGGTCGCGACGATCTCGCCGCCGGCCCCCGTCCCACAGCTACTCTGCTGCGCGTCGGCGAGCTGGCTCGCCTCGAAGACGTAGCTGCCCGAGCCTGGTAGCTGCAACGGCGCCTGGCAGCTCACCGTCTGGCAGACGGGCGCGGCCGCGCACGCAGGGTCGTCGCAGTCCGCCGCGCCGTTGCAGTCGTCGTCCCGGGTGTTCCCGCAGACCTCGGGGTTGCCCGGGAACCGGGCAGCGTCCCGGTCGTCGCAGTCGCCGGCGCAGAGGGTCACGCCGTCGCCGTCCTCGTCCGGCGCATCGAGGGTGAGCGGCGAACAGTCGTCGTCCTTGCCGTTGCAGGGGGTCTCGAGGTTGCCTGGGAAGCGGGTGGCGTCCCGGTCGTCGCAGTCGCCGGCGCAGAGGGTCACGCCGTCGCGGTCCGCGTCCGGCGCATCGAGGGTCAGCGGTGCGCAGTCGTCGTCCTTGCCGTTGCAGGGGGTCTCGAGGTTGCCCGGGAAGCGGGTGGCGTCCCGGTCGTCGCAGTCGCCGGCACAGAGGGTGACGCCGTCGCGGTCCGCGTCCGGCGCGTCGGGAGTGACCAGGCTGCAGTCGTCGTCCCGGCCGTTGCAGGGGGTCTCGGGGTTCCCCGGGTAGCGAGCCGGGTCGTCGTCGTCGCAGTCTCCCCGGCAGAGCGAGACCGGATCCCGGTCCGCGTTGGGATCGTCAGCGGTGGCCGCGTCGCAGTCGTCGTCGAAGCCGTTGCAGTGTCGCTCCGCGGCGCCCGGATAGCGCAGCGGATCCTCGTCCTCGCAGTCGCCGGCGCACAGGGAGACCGGGTCGCGGTCCTCGTTGGGATCGTCGGGAGTCTGCGGGTCGCAGTCGTCGTCGCGCAGGTTGCAGGTCAGCTCGAGGCGTCCGGGGGTGCGGGCCGGATCGCGGTCGTCGCAATCGCCGGCGCAAAGCCCGACCCCGTCTCCGTCCTCGTCCGGCGCGTCGCGGGTGAGGGGCGCGCAGTCGTCGTCGCGGCCGTTGCAGGGGACCTCGGGGTTGCCCGGGTAGCGCTGCGGGTCCTCGTCGTCGCAGTCGCCGGCGCAGAGGGAGACCGGGTCGCCGTCCCGGTTGGGGTTGTCCGCGGTGCTGCGGTCGCAGTCGTCGTCGCGGCCGTTGCAGGGGACCTCGAGGTTGCCTGGGAAGCGGTTGGGGTCGCGGTCGTCGCAGTCGCCGGCGCAGAGGCCGACCTGGTCGCCGTCCACGTCCGGGGCGTCCACCGTGGCCGGGTCGCAGTCGTCGTCGCGGCCGTTGCAGGGGACCTCGGGGTTGCCCGGGTACCGCTGGGGATCCTCGTCGTCGCAGTCCCCGCCACAGGCGCTGACCCCGTCGCCATCGTCATCGGGCCCGTCCGCGGTGGCCGGGTCGCAGTCGTCGTCGCGGCCGTTGCAGGGGACCTCGGGGTTGCCCGGGTAGCGCAGCAGATCGTCGTCCGCGCAGTCCCCGTCACAGAGGCTCACCCCATCGCCGTCGCCGTCCGGCGGGTCGTCCGCGGTGCCGGGGTCGCAGTCGTCGTCTCGCCCGTTGCAGCCCTGCTCGGGTGCCCCGGGGTGGACCTCCGGCCGAATGTCGTCGCAGTCCTTGCCGCAGCCCACGGTGTAGCCGTCCTCGTCCTCGTCGCGCGGATCGGGGTCGTCCGGAGTGTCGTCGCGGCAATCCTGGTCGACTCCGTCGCACTCCTGCTCCTCGGCCCCGGGGTGGCGCGTGGGATCGCCATCGTCGCAGTCGCCGCCGCATCCGGCGGTGGCGCCGTCTCCATCCTCGTCACGCGGGTCGGGGTCGTCCGCGGTGCCAGGGTCGCAGTCGTCGTCGCGGCCATTGCAGGTCAGCTCGGTGTGAAGCGGACTCCGCTCCGGATCGTCGTCGTCGCAATCGCCGGCGCAGAGGCCGACCCCGTCCCCGTCGGCGTCCGGGGCATCGGGCGTCGCGGGGTCGCAGTCGTCGTCCCGGCCATTGCAGGGGATCTCCCGCGCCCCGGGGTAGGCCTGCGGGTCGTCGTCGGCGCAGTCGCCCGCACAGACGGACGCCGGGTCACCGTCCCGGTTGGAGTCGTCGGGGGTCGCGGGGTCGCAGTCGTCGTCCCGGCCGTTGCAGGCGATCTCGGGGAGCCCGGGGCGCCGGGTCGGATCCTGGTCCGCGCAATCCCCGGCGCAGAGGCTGACGCCATCGTCGTCCGCGTCCTCGCCGTCTGGCGTGGCCTCGTCGCAGTCCTCGTCGATCCCGCTGCAGGGCTGCTCGTGCGCCCCGGGAAAGCGCCGGGGATCGCCGTCGTCGCAGTCTCCCTGGCAGAGGGAGATCGGATCGCCGTCTGCGTTGGGATCGTCGGGCGTCCGGGGATCGCAGTCGTCGTCGATCCCGTTGCAGGGAAGCTCGTCGAGCAGCGGTGAGCGTCCGGGCTCCTCGTCGTCGCAGTCGCCGTCGCACGCGGACACGCCGTCGTCGTCGAGGTCGAGATCGTCGGGCGTCCGGGGATCGCAATCGTCGTCGATCCCGTTACAGGGGATCTCGGGTCTTCCGGCGGCCCGCCGCGGGTCGTCATCCGCGCAGTCCCCCTGGCAGGTCGTCTGGCCGTCCTCGTCCTCGTCGCGGCACGGGAGGCCGCCGTCGCCTTCCGCACCCACGTCGCAACCCTCCGGGCAGCCGCCGTCCACGAGGCCGAGATCGCTCCTGCCGGCGTCCTCCGCCGGTCCGCCATCCGGCGCGCCGGTGTCCTCCGCCGGTCCGCCGTCCGGCTCGGGGCCGAGGTCCGGTGCGGGGCCGCCGTCCGGCGCGCCGATGTCCTCTATCGGTCCGCCATCCGGCGCGCCGGCGTCCTCTGCCGGTCCGCCGTCCGGCTCGGGGCCGAGGTCCGGTGCGGGGCCGAGGTCCGGTGGGGGGCCGAGGTCCGGTGCGGGGCCGAGGTCCGGTGGGGGGCCGAGGTCCGGTGCGGGGCCGAGGTCACTGCCCGGCCCCGCATCGTGGCGGAGACCCAGGTCACAGTGGTCACCGCATTCCGGCTCCTCGAGCAGGCACCTGGCCGAGCAGCCGTCGCCGTCCCGTTGGTTGCCGTCGTCGCACTCCTCGCTGCAGGTGCGGCGGTGGTCGCCGCAGTAGGAGCGACAGGCCGTGTCGTCGTCGCAGCCCGCGAGCGGGCCCAGCAGCAAGGGAAGCAACAGGACCACGGAGCACGAGTGGCGCATGGAATTCCCCCTCCGAGCGGCATGACCCGACGCGGCCGTCGCGAAAACCAGCACTGGCTTCATCCGAGCCTAATGGACCGGGTGCAGAGAGTCCAGGGCCCCGGAACAGCGGCGCGGCGAGCGACTGGTGTTGCGGCGAGCGCGTGCGTGGGCGCGGCGTGCCTGGGAGCACGGGGCAGGGAAGCCAGCACGCGCCGCCCCCCGGAAGCACCAGGAATCGGCTCCCAGCTTCGCTCGGGGTGAGATCCGCGAGGCCGCGGAGCAAGCCGGGAAGGTATTGGTGCCTTTGTTCTGGTCTGCTGGCCCGTTTCTGGTACTATCGTTCCATTCAATCGACCGAAACCTCCACCCCTGGGTCAGTCCCCCCACGGCGCCAGCGCCACGCCCGCCACCGTCCGAGGGCCAGGGCCAGCCCCAGCAGCAGCAGCTCTGCGGGAGGCCGAGGGCCGGCGCCAGGCAGGAGCTGACAGATCCCGCCGCCGCCGTCCTCGTCCTCGTCCTCGGGCACCGGTGCGGGACCGCCGGCGTCGGCTGGGGAGAGGTCCGCGGGTGGCCGGCCCTGGTCCGCGGGCGGCGGGCCCTGGTCCGTCGGGGGTGAGCCCCCGTCGGGGAGGCCGGGGAGGTCCGGCTCCTCCGCGAGGTCGGGGAGGTCGCCGGTGTCCGGGGACGGCCCCAGGTCCGCGGGAGGGTGGCCCTGGTCCGGGGGGCTGCCGCCATCGGCTGGGCCGGTGTCCGCGAGGCCTCCGGCGTCCGGGGAGGGTCCCGCGTCGGGCGGGCCGAGATCGGGCGCGCCCAGATCGGGCGCCCCCGCGTCGCGCTCCCCGGCATCGGGTGTCCCGGCGTCGACGCCGGCGTCCTCCACCACGCCGCCGCCGTCGACCTCGACCGCGCAGGCGTCCGCGCAGTCGGGGTCCGCGCAATCCAGCAGCCCGTCGCAGTCGTTGTCCCGCACGTCCTCGCAGGAGGACTCGGCCGCCTCGTAGGGCCGCCCCTCCAGCGGGTCGTCCCCGCAGCACTGCTCCACGGGGAAGTCCACGGGCTGGCCGCCGGCCAGCACGCAGGCCGAGATGCAGTCGTCGGGCTCGAGCCCGTCGTCCACGGTCCCGTCGCAGTCGTCGTCCAGACCGTTGCAGGACTCGCCCCCCCCGGTCTCGCCGGGCGTGCAGGCCTGCTCCACGCCCAGCAGGCAGCTCGAGCGGGCCAGGCAGGCGCCCAGCCCGCACTCGACGGGCTGGTACTCCTCGTCCTCCTGCCCGTCGCAGTCGTCGTCCACTCCGTCGCAGGTCCCGTCCACGAGGTCCAGGGGCGCGCCGGGGCTGGCGTCGCAGCCGACGGTGCGAGTCTCCAGCAGACACAACGTCCGGCCCGCGGCCCGGCAGGCCCCGACGCCGGTCGCGCAGGGCTGGTTCAATCCGGCCGAGCCGCAGAAGACCACCACGGTCAGGTCGCGGGTGGTGCAGGAGGCCTGGTCGCAGACCCGCACGGTCACGGGGTACCGCCCCGGCTCGGGGAAGAGGTGGCGGGCGCGCAGCTCGCCCTCCGCGCCGGCCTGGGGCTCCACGAGGGTCAGGCCGTCCGCGAGGAAGGGCCCGTCCGGGGTCCAGCGGACCGCGGTGCCGGCCGCACCGCCGGGCCAGTGGGGGCCGGGGTCCCCGACGTCGGTGAAGGTCACCAGCAGCTCGTCGACCAGGTCGCCGGCGACGTTCAGCTCCGCGGAGGCCAGCAGCACGGGCGGGTCGTTGACCACGGTCAGCGCCAGCGTCGCCGAGACCTCGCCGACGTCGTTGGTCGCGGTCAGCCGGTACGTCGTGGTGGCCCGGGGGCCGACCTGGACCGTGGACTCGGCCGCGACGTGCGCGAAGCCGGGCTCGAGGGTCACGGAGTCGGCTCCCCGGACGCGCCAGGCGAGCTCCGCGGTCTCGCCCAGCCGGATCGTCGGGGGAGTGGCCGCAAACAGCTCGATCACCGGCAGGCCGCCGACCCACACCGCGTCGAGGTTGGCTCCCGCCGGAACCGGCACCCCGGCGGGCAAGGGCAGCTTCTCCCAGCTCCCGGTGGCGAGGGTGTGCTCCAGCACCTCCCCGGCCTCGGCGCGCACGGGCCCGAAGGCCGCGGCGACGTCGAAGGACAGCAGCAGCAGCCCGTCGCCGAGCAGGTGCGCGGCGTCGAGGTTGGCTCCGGCAGGCACGCCCGCGGCCGCGCCGCGCCAGAGCGCGGACCAGCCCGGGGGCTCGGTCTCCCGGACGACGAGGTCCGCGGGACCGACGGTGAGCTCCCCGAGGATGGCGGTGACGTCGAGGGACAGGGCCAGCTTCCCCGCGCCGGTCACGGTCAGGGCGTCGATGGCGGCCCCGTCGGGCAGCCCCGCGGCCCCCCCGTCGAGGGCCAGGGTCCACGTGCCGTCGAGCTCTCGCCGGGCCACGTCCCGCGGGGTGACGGTGAGGCCGCCCGGCAAGGCGACCGTCGTGTCCGGCACCACCAGCTCCTCGCCTCCGGCCAGCCGGTGGTAGGCCGCGAGGTCGGCCTCGGTCGGCAGCCCCACCGCCTGCCGGGCCGGGTCCGCGCCCGCGGCCAGCTCCAGCAGCTCCTCGTCCGCCAGGGTCAAGGCGCCCACCGCGAGGTCGACGTCCGGTGAGACGGTGAGCTGGCGCACGGGCACCAGGGCCACGTTGGGGTTGCGGCCCGCATCCAGCTCGAGGCCGTCGCCGGTCCCGTCTCCGTCGGTGTCGGCCAGGCGCGGGTCGGTGCCGTGGTCGTGGACCTCCGCACCGTCGCCCAGGCCGTCGCCGTCGGAGTCGGGCCGGACGGGGTCGGTGTCGTGGACGTGCACCTCCTCGCCGTCCGTGAGGCCGTCGTCGTCGCTGTCCCCGTCGAAGGGGTCCGTGCCCCGCAGCAGCTCGTCGGGATCGATCAGGCCGTCGTCGTCGCCGTCGGCCTCCAGGGGATCGGTGCCCAGGTCGAGCTCCGACCGGTCGTCGAGCCCGTCGTCGTCGGTGTCCTCGTCCAGCGGGTCGGTGCCGTATCGCAGCACCTCCTCGCCGTCGGAGAGCGAGTCGTGGTCCGTGTCCCGCGCGTGGGGGTCGGTGCCCAGCGCGAGCTCCTCCCAGTCGGGCAGCCCGTCGTCGTCCGCGTCGGCCTCCACCGGGACCAGGGACAGCGCATCCAGGCGGGCCCCGCCCCAGGCCGCCGCGAGGCCGGGCACGGGGGCGAGCTTCTCCCAGGTCGCCGCCTGCTCCGGGCCGGCCGCGGTGTACTGCAGCACGTCCTGGGCCGTGAAGCGGACCTCGCCGACCGCCCCGGCCCCGTCGAAGGCGAGCAGCAGCACCTCGTCGTCCGCGGCCCAGTGCGCGGCCGCCAGGTCGAGCTCCGGCGGCACGCCCGCAGCCGAGCCGTCGAACACCAGAGCGACGCCCGTGGCCGGGTCCCAGCTCCACAGGTCCTCGTCGTCGACGTCCAGCTCCCCGAGCCGGAGGCTGCCGTCCAGGGAGAGCAGCAGCTTGCCGTCGCGCAGGGTCAGGGCGTCGATGGCCACCCCGTCGGGCAGGCCGAGGGCCGCGGCCGTGGCGAAGAGGGCGTAGCCGGCGTCGGTGTGCTGCACGACGTCCCGGGGGCCGGCCACGACCCCGCCGGTCAGCTCCACGGTGACGTCGGTGACGAGCAGGGCCCGGCGCTCCACGTCCTGGTGGAACGCGACGAGGTCCACGTCCGGGGGCAGGTCCGCCGGCGGCACGGGCGCGGGCGCCTCCCCCGCGGCCCAGCGCGCGACCTGGCCGTCGTCGAGGGTCACCCCGTCGGCCACCACGGTGATATCCGCGGAGAGCAGCAGGGGTGAGAACGGGAGGGCCGCGACCCGGGGATCGGATCCCTGATCGACCTCGGTACCATCGTCACGGCCATCGTCGTCCGAGTCGTCATCTCGGGGATCCGTGGCGAGATCCAGGACCTCGGTACCATCATCGAGCCCGTCGTCGTCGCTGTCCGGGTCGGCCGGGTCGGTGCCGAGCTCGACCTCCTCGCAGCCCAGCAGGCCGTCCGCGTCGAGGTCGTCGTCGGGGCGGCCGCAGCCGCAGACGCCACCTTCGACCTTGGCCCCGTCGTCCGGGCAGCCGTCCAGGCAGTCCACGGTCCCGTCCCCGTCGCGGTCGTCCTCGGCCACGCCGCAGCCGCACAGCAACGGCTGTATCTTGGCCAGGTCGTCGGGGCAGCCGTCGGCGCAGTCCGGCGTCCCGTCCCCGTCGCGGTCCGCCTCCGGCTTGCCGCAACCGCACTGCCCGGGGGCATGCTTCGCCGGGTCGTCGGGGCAACCGTCGACGCAGTCCGCGGCCCCGTCCCCGTCGCGGTCGGTGTCGGGCACGCCGCAGCCGCAGACGCCGGGGTCGGTCTTGGCCGGGTCCCCGGGGCAGCCGTCGCACGCGTCCGGGTCGACGGTCTCCGGGTCGATGCCCCCGGGGTCCGCGAGGGAGGAGCGTAGGAGGATCGCCCGGTCGGGAGTGGCCCGCTGCGTCAGGACGAGGAGCTCCTCCTGGGCGTTGAGCGCCGCGTCGAGCCAGTCGTGGCCGCCGCGCTGCAGGTCGATCCCCCGCAGGGTCCACTCCCCGCCCTGCTGGCGGACGAGCTGCACCACGTCGTCCTGCCCCACCACGACCACGGGCTCGCTGTCGGCCGTGTAGTCCAGCCGCAACCCGCGGGTGGTGGCGTTGCCCATGGCCGGCGCGATCTGGGTGGGCCGACCGCTCCAGACCCCGCCGGTGCGCTCGAGGAGGTACGCGCCCAGGGTGGCGTCCGCGAGTCGGGCGGTGTAGGCGACGCCCAGCCGGCCGTCGGGCGCGTGCGCGAGGTCCACCTGGGCCTTGCCGCCGAGGTAGATCACGTTGCCCGCGCCGATGGGCAGCACGCTGGTGACGAAGGGGTGCGTCCCATCGCCCGTGGCCAGCCAGAGCGCGCCGTTGCTCGTGATGGTGACCGTGGTGCGCACCGCGGCCGCGATCTCCCACCGGCCGGACACCGGGTCCTGGCTCAGGCCCACGGCTGGGCCGAGCCAGTCGGCGTTGCAGGCGCTGCTCAGGGCCACGGTCTGCTGCCAGGCCCCGCCGCTGCGGGACAAGAACAGGACCGACGTCCCGTAGACGTTCAGCCCGCAGCCGTTGGTCGTCTCCCGGAACAGGGCGATCACGGGCTCGCGGGTGCCCGGGTCGAAGGCCAGCCGCAACGAGGAGCGCTCCCCGACGCCGAGGGTGAGCACGGGCGCGTCGCTGCAGCCCGACCACTGCGTGCTCGCACACCCCTGGCCGCAGCCCCAGCCCTCGCGCACCGCGTAGCGCAGGCGGCGGCCGGCGGCCGTGTGCTCCACCCAGGCCAGCACGGGCTTGCCGCTGCGGGGCTCCAGGGCGAGGTCGAGCCCACGGTAGGCGGGCGGGACGAAGTTGACCCACGCGGTGTCGACGTTGGTCTGCACCGTCTCCACCCGCCAGACGCCGTCGGCCTGGCGGCGGGCGAAGCGCACGGTCTTGGCCGTCGGGTCGAGCCAGGCCGCGACCGGGCCGTCCAGGGTCCAGGCCACCGCGGGAGAGCCCCCCGCCGTGGGGAGGACCACCTGCTCCCGGCGCTGCCAGGGATCGACCTGCGCGAAGTGCGCGAGGTCGAGCTCGTACGCGCCCTGGTCGGGCACGCCGATCCGGGCCAGGCCCGCGAGGTCGAAGGGCTCGGTGGAGCTGAGCGCGGCGTCCACCGCCGCGGAGGAGGGATCGAGGTGGTAGTCGCCGCTCGCGAGGAAGCGGAGGTCCCCCGTGGCGTCCTCCTCGGGGACCACGCCCGTCCCGTAGCCGTAGGACGCGGTCTCCCACCCGAAGACGCGGTTGTACGCGGAGAGGCTCTCCGCGCGCAGGCTGGTCCTGGCGCCGCGCACGAGGTTGTAGCGCGTCTCCTTGCCCTGGAGGCCGTAGAGCGACGCGGTCAGGGCGCCCGCGTCCACGGTGTTGTGCTCCACCCGGCCCGCCGCGCAGGAGATGGGGTACCCCGTGGCCCAGGCCGCATCCACCACGAGGTTGTTGACGACCTGCGCGGGGGGAACCGCCGCGCAGTTGATCCCCGCGTCCGCGGTGCGCTCGATCCGGTTGCCGCTGATGCGGTTGTTGGCCGCGGTGGCGTCGACGCTGACGTTGGCGATGCCCTTGCCGCCGACGTCGTGGACCCAGCAGCCGCTGACCTCGGTGAGGTAGCGGCTGGAGTGGGAGGTGATGGCGTCACCCTTGGTGCCGGTGACCTCGAACCCCCGGATCTGCCAGCCGGTGTAGCCGTAAAAGCCGTTCTCGCGCACCCGATCGCCCTCGATCCGGCAGGACAGGGCCGGGTCGCACTGGAAGATCAGCTTGGTGCGCTGCACGATGGACGGCGTCGTCTGGAAGGTCACCGTCTCGCGGTAGACCCCGCCCTTCACCAGGCAGGTGTCGCCGTTGTCGATCCCGCTGCCGTCGCCGACCCCGTCACCCTCTGCGTCGCCGATCGCGCAGGCCCCGGGCGAGGGGAAGTCGCACGGCCCCTGGGGCGAGCCCGGGGGGCAGACGGTGCGGACCGCGGCGGAGGCGGGGGGGGCCGCGGCGAGCAGGAGCAACAGGCCGAGCGGGGTGGCTGCAGCCAGTCCGGGAGTCCGCAAGCGGCAGGGGCGGCTCAAGGGCAGAACGCCGGAAGGTTGTTGGACGGGCACGAATTCGGTGCGGTGACGACCACCTTGCCGGGAGCCTGGATCTGCCCCTGGGTGGCCTCCAGGATCACGTTGCTGCCTAGGGTCGTCACCCCATCATCGTTCTCGATGCCGTATCCGTCGCTCTTCCGGACCAGCGTCTCGACCAGCAGGGCGTCTCGCGCGTTCACCCCGACCTCGCTCGTGGAATACACGCTGCAGTTGTGCACGAGGGCGCCATCGGCATAGATCCCGCCCACGGCAAAGGCGACGGTGCAGCCGCTCACCACGCTCGCCCGGTTCGCGACGATCCCATAATCGCCACAATAGGCAACAGCGGAGTCGCGCACGATCCCGCTGCCGATGGCGATGCCCATCATCCCGACCCCGTCCACCAGGCACCGTTCGACCAGCGAAGGACTGGAGGATGTGTTGTAGATGGCGGTCCCGGCGATATTGGTGAAGGTCACCTCCGAGACGCGCAGCGTTGCGTTCGACCCGCCCATGACCCCATGGCCCGAGATGCCCTCGATCCGTCCGCCGTGCACGGTCACCTCCCCGGTGGCCTTGATGCCATGACCCTGCCCGACGGGCGCGCACGTCGTCGGGCCCGGCCCCCGTGTGCAGGTCGTCGCGCCACGGAGACCGAAGCCGTTGAGGTCGATGGTCGCGGAGGAGGCGGTCACCTCGATGACGTGGGTGCCGGCATTGGCCTGCGTCAGGTTCCCCGTCAGCCGGTAGCTGCCCGGGAGGCTGACCGTCACGGGGTACCCCGGCGTGTCCCCCGGGGTGACGTTGCCGGCCAGGGCCCGGGCATGGTTGATCTCGATGACGCCGTCCACCGCGAAGGCGGTCGCGGGCAGCAGGACGAGCAGGGTGAGGGCGATGAGGCGGACCAGGACCGGACCCGTGCGCATGGCAGCTCCTCAGCGTGCGGTATGCCGACATTGTGCGCAAATGCCGCGGGCGAGTCAAATGGCTGGATCACGCCGGCCATCCGGCGGAGCCTCGTCGCTGGCGGTTGCGGGCGGTTGGGGCCGGGCCTGGCGCTCTTGCCCTCGCGCAACCGGAGGCGGTAGGCTCGGCGAGGCGCGTGCAGAGACGCAGCGTCGTGGAGCCGCCAGGCGCCGTGCCGGCGTGGCTCGTCAGGGAGGCAGGGTGCAAGCAGGAGCTAGGAGCGTGTTGCGCAAAGCGTTCTGCTGCGGCGGCCGATGCATCGGCGCATGGTGCGTCAGCACCGGCCGATCCGTCCTCGACGTACCTCGAGTACGCCGGCGGCGTCTCGGCTCGGTGCTTCCTTCCCTGCGCCGCGCCTCGACCGCCTCGCGACGGACTTTTCCGCAACACGCTCCTAGCCGTCCGCGGTGCGGGCAGGGGGATGAGACGCGGTCGACGGGGCTGCGGCGGTGCGCCTCGCGAGGGCCGGGCTGGTGGCCCGTGGGCGTGTCCCTGGCCCTGCTGCTCGGGCTGGCCGTGGGCTGCGCTGCGGCCGAGGACTCCGCGCGCACGGCCGTCGACCAGGGGCCGGCGGACACGGGGGTTCCCACGGACGGCGCGGCTGCGGACCAGGGCGCGGAGGCCGACCGGGACCTCGCGGCCGTGGCCGACCTCGCGGACCAGGAGGGAGTGCGCGACGGGGGTGACGATGGCGACGGGGCGCTCGACGGGGGCGACGGGGGCGACGGCGGCCCGCCGCTGACCCCGGAGCAGGCTGCCCTGGCCGGGCTCCCCCTGAGCGGCGCCTGGCCGATCCCCGGCCTGCGGCGGCCGGTGCAGGTCGTCCGCACCGAGGCGGGCATCCCCCATCTCTACGCGGCCGATATCGGGGACCTCGGGCGGGCCGTCGGCTTCGTCCTCGCCCGGGACCGCTACTTCCTGCTCGATCTGCAGCGTCGGCTGGGCCTGGGGACCCTCTCCGAGCTGCTCGGCGATGCCGCGCTCTCCTTCGACCTCGAGTCCCGGGGCACCGGCATGACCCTGGTCGCGGATCGCCTGGTCGCGGCGACGGGCGGCGAGCTCGGCGACTACCTCGCGGGCTTCGCGGCGGGGATCAACGCGTTCCAGCAGCTCGCCACGGCGGGCGAGCTGCCCCTGCCCGCGGAGATCGAGCTCGCGGGTGCCCTGCTCGGGGTCGCCCGGCCGGCCGAGCTGATGAAGCCCTTCGGGCTGCGCGACGTCGCGGCCATCGCCGCGGTGGTCTTCTACAACTCGGTCTTCGACGGCGAGGACGTGGCGCGCAGCCTGTCCGCGGCCCTGCTGCCAGAGCTCTTCGGGGGCGCGGCCAACGCGGAGCTGCGCCGCGTCGGCTTCCTCGGCGACGTCTGGCACGAGCAGCGGACCCTCTTCGCTTGCCCCTCGACTCTCGGCTTCGGCCTGTCGGGCCGGGATGGGGCGGCGGG
>JAVEVO010000306.1:0-3729 GCA_034005005.1 Myxococcota bacterium | reverse complement strand
CGGGCGTGGGCAAGAGCAGGTCCGCGGCCGCCTCGCTCGTGGCGGCCCCGGGATGGCAAGCGAGGCAGCCCGCGGCGGGCTCCTGCTGGTGGGCCAGGTGCGAGAAGGGCAAGGGGTAGCGGGGGCGCGGGTACAGCGGCTCGGCCAGGCCCCCGCCCTGGCCCGTGGCCCGACCACCCGGCACCAGGAGGAGCAGCAGCAACAGCACGAAGCCGGCCACGCGGCGCGCCCCCCTCATCGCCAGTACTCCAGGTCGACGAGGGCCAGCGCCCGCAGCCACCAGGGACGCGCCGGCGTCGCGGCCTGCTCGAGGACCCCCGAGACCCGCACCCGCCGCCAGAGCACGAAGCTGCCGGAGAGGTCCAGGGCGAACGTGTCGCCGGCGTGCCAGGGGCTCAGATCGTCGGCGAGGCGCATCCAGCGAGCGAGCAGCTCGACCCGCCCGTCCGGCAAGCTGCGGGGCAGCCAGCTCCCACCGACCCGGGCCGAGCGCCGACTCCCCCCATACCCCGCCCGGAGACCGCCCGCGGCCTGGAGGTGCAGGTCGGGCCGCAGCCGCAGCGCGACCTCGAGCTGCCCGCCGCCCTCGCTCCCGGGCAGCGCGGCGGGTGCGGCGAGCTCGACCACCGTGCCCGCGGCCCCCGGGACCTCCTCCGCCGGGAGGTAGCTCAGCCGGCTCCCCGTCAGCCCGAAGAGCCAGGGCCCGGCGACGAGCTCGGTGCGCAGGGAGAAGCTGCGCCGCGGCTCCACCGGGAAGACCGCGAAGATGGAGCCGAGGTCGAAGCGCGGCCGCTGCTCGTCGAAGCGCGCCGTCCAGGTGAGGCCCGCCGGCCCCTCCAGCCGCAGGCCGGCTTGGAGCTGCTCCTGGCGACGCCAGACCAGATCGTACACGGCCTGCAGGTCGAGCGCGATCCCGGATCGGGGAGTGAAGTCGAGGCCACCACCGAGGACCTGGCGGCTCAGCGTGCCCTGCTCGCCCTCCTGCAGGGCCACGACGCGGACCCGCAGCGGCTCGAACCCCTGGAGCAGCACGCCGCCGCCGAGCAGCAAGGTGGAGGTCGTCGCCAGCGGGACCCCGTCGGGCTCGAAGAGCTCCAGGCCGACGGGGGAGACCAGGCGCCGCACGGGCCAGCCCGCGACCCCCTCCACGGCCAGGTGGAGCGGCCCGCGCAGCAGCACGTGGGCGCCGTCGAACAGCAAGAACTCGCTGCCGAGCAGCTCGAGCTGCCGGCCGAGCCGCAGGTCCAGGTGCCCCCCGAGCAGCTCCCGCGCCTCGAAGGACAGGTAGGGGACGTCGAGGGTGCGGGCCGCGTCGGCCTCGAGCGTCTCGCCCTCCTGCAAGCCCAGCTCGCCCGCGATGAGCAGCCGGCCGACGATCTGGAGCTGCAGCCGGTCGGTGCCGGCCAGGTCGTACAGGCCCAGACGCAGCTCGTGGGCCAGCTCCCGGCGCGGGAGCAGGGAACCGTCCCACGCCTGCAGCTCGTCGACGAGCAGGCTCGTGCTGGACGCGACCCGCGCCTGCAGGGCCCACGCCGGCGAGGGCCCGACCCCCGGCTCCCCCCCGCCGAGCCAGACCAGCAGACACCCGATCGGCAGGAGGACGCGTCCTCCCCACCGACCGGCACCCGCCCCGCCAACAGGCGCTCTCCCGGAGCGCGCCAGCCGATTCCCGGCGACCATGATCGTCGGAGACTAGCGCAGGCCACGAGGCAGGTCCATCGTGGCGAGACCACGCAGCATTCTTCGTACTCTGCAGAAGATGCATAGCGGCCTGCCCTCGCCGCCAGCGCGGGGGGGGTGACCGGCCGGCCCGAACCGGTTACGATCGCAAGCTCGGCGGTGCCCCCTGGCTCGCGGGGGCTCGGGACACAGCCGGCGGCCAGCAGGGCACGCAAGTTGCATCCGTGTAGGAGTCGAGCGGCCTCGGCGTCGCTGCGGGGCAGGGCTCCGCGGCACGCGAGGGCCTCCGAGGAAGTGGGCGAATGCGACAACCACGTGGGTTCACCTTGCTCGAGCTGATGATCGTCGTGGTGATCATCTCGCTCATCGCCCTGCTGACCTATCCCTCCATGAGCGACAGCCTCGGCGAGGCCCGGCTGTATCGCAGCACCCGCGCCGTGGTCGAGACCATGACCTACGCCCGGATCCAGTCGATCATGCGCAACCAGGCCCACGAGGTGACGATCACCACCAGCCCCGATTCCTCGGGCGGCGCGGTCGTGGTCCGGCGCTACGCCTCGACCCGCTGCTCCAGCCCCCAGGGCGACCCGGTCATGACCGCGCGCCTGACGCCCTGGACCGGCGTCACCGCGCTCCGCAACGAGCAGCAAGCCCCCCTCGCGATGAGCAAGGTCTGCTTCCGGCCCAACGGCCGGGCCGCGGACGCGGCCACGGCCAACCCCCTGACCGGTGAGCTGCGCATCGAGCTGCAGCGCTTCAAGCCGAGCGCCGGCGACAGCGGCGGTGAAGAGAAGGTCGGCTGGCCCCTGTACGTCAAGCTGACCAACATGGGAGTGGCGACCCTGGCGAAGACCGTCACCCTCCCCGGCGGGGGGAGCTAGTCATGGGCACCGTGTCCTCCCCCCCGGGCCGCGCCCCGGGCTTCACCGTGGTGGAGCTGATGATCGCGATGCTCATCTTCTCCATCGGGATCATGGGAGTCTACGCGATGCAGGTCGTGACCATCGCCAGCTCTGCCGAGGCGCGGGAGATCACCGAGGCGACCAACCTCGCCTCCCGCATCCTGGAGGGCTTCCGGCGGGACAGCACCACCTGGACCGCCGGCATCCAGCCGCCGAGCCTGCAGCAAGGGGCCGGCTCGTCCTGGGTCCGCTACAACAGCCTGCCCATCGACAAGGACGGCCTGACGACCCTCCAGCTCCCCGCCACCATGCCGACGACCCCGCCCCGCTACTGCGTCAAGTACCGGACGAGCGAGCTGGGTGGCGTGGGGAGCGGCACCTACAAGGTCGAGGTCCGGGTGATGTGGCCCCGCCGGCAGGGCAAGGAGGCGGCCTTCGCGCGCTGCCCCACGGACATGGACTCGACGGAGAACATCCCCTACGCGCGGGCCGTGACCCTCGCCGGCTCGATCTTCCGCCACCGGGGTGAGGAATGACCGCCCGGCGTGCCCCGTGCTCCCCCCCTGGCCGCCCCGGGGCCCGGCGCGGGCAGGGAGGCTTCTCCCTGGTCGAGCTGATGGTCTCCCTGACCCTCACGGGCATCCTGCTGGCCGCGGTCTACAACATGTTCATCAGCTCCACCACGGTCTTCCAGACCCAGGAGGAGGTGGCCGGGGCCCAGTACCAGCTCGTCACGGGCATGGACCGGCTGATCTCCGACCTGCGCCGGGCCGGGTACGGGGCGACGCCCAACTCCGACATCGACCCCTACGCGTGCACCGTGGGTGGCCTGCGGGTCCAGGGGCTGGCGGTCCAGGAGGGTGCGGGCAAGGACGAGATCAAGTTCAACTCCTTCATCCTGCCCGACGAGCTGACGATCACCGGCAACTTCTCGACGGCCAAGCCCTTCCCGGCGCTCGCCAACGCCATCAACAAGCGGGTCACCCTCCAGGTGTCGGCCCAGAGCGGAGCCAACCCCTACGACGCGGGGGCGACCCTCCTCTCCGAGGCGGACTTCCGCACGCTCTTCACCCCGGGACGGCTCGTGGCCCTCCGCAACTCCTACGGCTACACCCTGATCGCCCCGGTGGCCACGGCCAACTACCCG
>JAVEVO010000138.1:0-17762 GCA_034005005.1 Myxococcota bacterium | reverse complement strand
AAGACGATGATCCGGGCGCCCACGAACCCCGCGACCACGGTGTAGAGCACCTGCTCGATGCTCAGGTAGCCCAGGGAGACCGCCAGCACGACGAGGTCGGCGCCGAAGAGGGTCCGCCCCATCTTCCAGCCCAGGTACTTCTGGCACAAGCGAGCGAGGATGTCCGTGCCGCCGGTAGTACCTCCGAACCGGAAGATCAGGCCAAGCCCGACCCCGACCCCGACGCCGGCGAAGAGCGCCGCGAGCAGCAGGTCGTCGAGGGGCAGCCGGAGGGAGCCGAACAGCCAGAGGGAGCCCGACAGGCAGAGGGTCCCGAACACCGAGTAGATCAGGGTGGTCCGCCCGAGCAGCCGCCAGCCGACGAGGAACAGGGGGATGTTGACCAGCAAGGTCACCAGCCCCGGGTCCCAGTCCAGCCCCAGCTTCAGCAGGATGGCGATGCCGGTGACCCCGCCCTCGGCGAGGTGATTGGCCAGGTTGAAGATGTTGATCCCCAGGCCCATGACCGCCGCACCGACGAGGATGCCCAGGAAGTTGCCGACTCGTAGTCCCCACATGCCGTCCACTCCTCACCCAGAGCCCGACCGGCCGCTCCCTGTAGCACTTTAAACTCCCCTGGCAAGGGGGATCGGCTCCTCCGGTCCGGTGGCGACCGGCCGCGTCTCCGGTGTCGACCGGCCGTCACCAGAATTGGGTGCAGATCATCCCGGTGAGCGAGCAGCGAGGCCTTGGCACAACTCCCCGCACGAAAAGAATTTTCTCGCAGAGCCGCAGAGCCGCAGAGGGCTCGGCCAGCTGAGCACTTTTCTCTGCGAACTCTGCGGCTCTGCGAGAGATTTTGCATCTCGAGCCGGGTACGGGAGGAGATTGGCAAGGAATCCGCCCACTCGGACCGGCTGCACCCACCAGAATTGCTGGTCGGGCGATGGTGATCAGCACCTGCACGACCGGCGCGGAGGCCGGTCGCCACCAGGAAGGAGCCGGTCGCCACCAGAATTGCTGGTCGGGCGAGGGATTCACTCGACTGGAGCGGCGATCGGGGACCCAGCGAAAATGCTTCCCTCGTTCCTGAACCCCTTGGGTTTTTTCGAGATCTACAAGGAAATCAGTAAGTTGGTGGCGGTAACAATTGAACGAGAATCTTGATTTCCGATCGGTGCTCCAGCAGCTACATGCCGCCACGACCGATTCTCTGGCCTGGAAGTGTCTTGGCGGGGTGGATCCCGTCCGGTGGTGGATGGTTGCCGGGCGCGGCTACCAGGAGATGGCCGCGGCGTAGGAGGTCAGGGACCAGTCGCCGCCGTATCCGTAGACCCGCAGGTAGAGCACGCGCTCGCCGTTGGCGGTGTTCTGGTAGCGGAGATCCTCCGGGACGCCGGCGTAGTTCTGGCTGCGGGCCAGCCGGCTGCCGCTGGAGTTGTACAGGGCGACGTCGAAGTCCACGTCCTCCGGCATGACCAGGTACAGCTCCAGGGTGGCCTGGGCAGGCAGGACGATCCGGTAGTAGTCCTCGTCGTCCGGGTCCTCGATCCAGCCGTGGAAGAGCGTCGGCTCGGGGATCGGGGTGGCGTCGCGGCGGTCGTCGTTGGGCTCGACCTCGAGCAGGGAGTCCGCCAGGGGGTCCACGGCCTCACCCTCGCCCTCCGCAGCCTCGCCCTCGCCCTCCGCGGCCTCGCCCTCGCCCTCCGCAGCCTCGCCCTCGCCCTCCGCGGCCTCGCCCTCGCCCTCCGCAGCCTCGCCCTCGCCCTCGCCCTCCGCGGCCTCGCCCTCGCCCTCCGCGGCCTCGCCCTCACCCTCCGCGCCCTCGCCCTCGCCCTCGCCCGCGTCCGGGGCCGGCGGCGTCCAGGCCGCGACACCGAGGAAGCTCAGGTACGGATCGACCCGCATGTCGGTGCCGTACTCGACGCAGTACTCGTCCCCGTAGGAGGTGGTCCCCGCGAGCAGCAAGGTGCCCGAGGGGTGGGTGTAGAACGCCGGCCCGCCCGAGTCGCCGCTGCAGGTGTTGACCCCGGCCGCGGTGGTGGTGAACTGGGTCGGCGCGACCTCGGCGATGGGGATGGTCACGGCCCGCTTCACCCCGGCGCCGGTCTGGCGGTAGCCGTTGGAGACCCCGAAGCCGACGAAGATGAACCGCTCGCCGATGAAGGAGCCGTCCATGTCGCCGAGCAAGCCCACCGGGGCGACCGGCGCGTCCGCGGCGAGGGTCACCAGCCCGATGTCGTTGTCGAGGGACCAGTCGTCGTAGTAGGGGTGGGCCCGCAAGGCGCTGACCGAGAGGACGGTGTCGGGCGAGTAGGCGTTGGCGCCGAGCACGAACTTGACCTCGCGGGGCAGCATGTCGACGACGCAGTGGGCTGCGGTGACCACCTTGCGCGGGGCGATGACGGTGCCGGTGCAGAAGGGCTCGCCGTCGTAGGTCAGGGCCCCCACGGCCGGGTAGCCCGAGGTCGTCGCGCCCCCGATGATCTCGCTGGCCGCCTTGGCGAGCTGGGCGTCGTCGAGGTCCGCGGAACCGGTCAAGACATCGTCGGGAGGCGCCTCCACACACCCGAAGACGAGCAGCGCGGCCGAGGACAACGTGACGACCAGTCCCTTGCGCATCCGAACCTCCTCTTCCCTGACCCCCCTCGCGTTCCGGTCCAGGCAGAACTATTAGCAAGAGGCGTACCAGGCGTGCCGCGTCGCGCCAAAAAAGAATTTCCTTTGAACTTCGAGAGGTTGTCGGTCTGTTCACCCGGGCTGGACGCCTGCCCGCCAGGGACTGTCAAGCTGCCTTGACAAAGCCGGTGCCGTTTTTCGGTCAGGGGGGCGCGGGGCCTGCAGCCACGGCCTCGGGCTGGTCCTGTCGCGCGCGCTTGACAGTCATCCAGTGGGGGGTCAGGTCGCGGTGACGGGCTTGTCCTCCGGAGGGGGCAGCGGCGCGCGTCGCCGGGGCGGTCCTCGCCGCCGCGCGGGAGCGGCTCCCGGGCTCTGCTCCCGGAGGCTCAGCCCGCCGCGTCCCGATCGCGCCAGCGGGCCAGCTTGGCCTGGAGGGCCTGCCGGCTGATCCCGAGGAGGCTGGCCGCGACGGTCCGGTTCTCCCCGTTCTCGGCCAGGCACCGGCGGATCACCTGCTCTTCGAGCTGGTCCAGGACCTCCCGCAGGGAGCCTCGGGGCAGCTCGCCAACGGTTTCCCCTGCTTCTGGTGCGGGGTGCGGCGCCTCGCGTCGACGAGGTGCCCCGACGAGGGCCCCCAGGTGCTCCTGGCCGATGGGCTCGCCCTCGGGGGTCAGGATCACCGCCCGCTCGACGACGTTCTCCAGCTCCCGCACGTTGCCGGGCCAGGACCAGCGCCGCAGGAGCTGCAGGGACTCCGTGGTGAATCCTGGTACCCAGGTACTATGTCGGGCACAGAAGACCTCCCGAAAGTGCTCGGCCAGCAGCTCGATGTCCTCGTCCCGCTCCCGCAGGGGCGGGATCACCACGGGGAAGACTGCGAGCCGGTAGTAGAGGTCCTGGCGGAAGCGCCCGGCCTGCACCTCGGCCTTGAGGTCCCGGTTGGTCGCGGCCACCACCCGCAGGTCGACCTTCAGGCCGCGGGTAGCCCCCACGGGCCGGACCTCCTGCTCCTGGAGGACCCGCAGGAGCTTCACCTGCAGGTCGGCCGGCATCTCGCCGATCTCGTCGAGGAGCACCGTCCCGCGGTCGCTCGCCTCGAGCATCCCCCGGTGGTCCTTGACCGCGCCGGTGAAGGCCCCCTTGCGGTGGCCGAACAGCTCGCTCTCCAGGAGCGGGGCGGGGACCGCGGCGACGTTGATCGCCACGAAGGGCTGGCTGGCGCGGGGGCTGGACGCGTGCAGGAACCGGGCGGCCAGCTCCTTGCCGGTCCCCGTCTCGCCGAGGAGCAGCACCGAGGTGGACGACGCCGCGACTCGCTGGAGCTGGTCGAGGCTGGCCCGCAACGCGGCGCTCCGGCCGAGGATCGGCCGGGGCAGCGCGGCCGCGGCGCGCAAGGTCGAGTTCTCCTGCCGGAGGTCGGCCTCGGCGCGCTGCAGCCCCTGGAAGCGGTGGGCCCGCACCAGGCTGGCCGCGGTGTGCATGCCGACGATGGACAGCCAGGCCCCGTCCTCGCTGGCGAAGCTGCCGGCGCGGCGCTGGAGGTGGAGCAAGCCGATGACGTCCCGGCCCGAGAGCAAGGGCACGAGCGCAGCCCGTGCGGTGCCGGGCGGCCCGCCGGGTTTGGCCGCCCCCGGGGCGAACAGCAGCACCTCGCCGTGGGTCACGGCCTCGCGCAGCAGGGTCCGGCTCGGCAGCCCCTCGCAGGGTGGGTCGTCGCCCTTGCGGCGGACGAACTCGGGCGAGAACGTCCCGTCCGGGGTCACCATCAGCACGTCGAGGGAGCAGAGCTCGGCGAACCGCTCGAACGCGGCCTGGGAGATGCGGGCCATGACCTCGCTCGGCTCGCTGCGCGCCCCGAGGTCGCCGAGCAGCCGGAACAGGGCGCGCAGGGTGGTCCGGTCCAGCTCGTTGAGCAGGTCCTCACCCTCGCTGATCCGCCGGCGCGCGACCACGGTCGCCCCCTGGTCGGGACCGATCCCGACCGCCGGCGTGTCGAGAATGCCGATGATGACCGGCATCACCAGATCGCCGAGCAGCAGCTTGTCCCCGGCACCGATGGCCACGGGCTCGCCGGGGCGGGCCACGGTCCGCACCCCCCGGCGCTCGATGAGGGAGCCGTTGCGGGAGCCGAGGTCCTCGAAGAGGTAGCCTTCGCCGCGACGCACGAGGCGGGCGTGGTGCCCGGAGATCCGGGCGTCGCGCAAGACCAGGTCGTTGTCGTCGGTGCGGCCGAGGGTGATCAGCGGCCCGGCGCGCACCAGCTCCTCCTCCTGGCCCGGCGCGAAGACTGTCAGCCGAACGGCCATCTCTGCTCCTGGTGCCTGGCCGGCGTGGCTCAGGCCCGCCGGGCCACCCCGAACCGCCGGGTCTCGCCGGCGCGTCCGGTCAGGGTCAAGACGACCGACCCCTCGCCCCCGGCGGTCTCCACCGGCCGGTCGTCCACGGTCGCCACGAGCGCCCCCTCCCCGGGCGGGGACGCGACGGTGAGCCGCTGGGTCCCGTCGACGACGAACCGGTACTCACCCGTGAGCCGGCCACCTTCGCGCCAGTAGCTCACCAGGGGCAGCCGGACCCCGACGGGCCGGGACGGGTCGGCCAGCCGGGGGTGGATCTGCAGGCCGTCGCCGTCCGCGTCGAGCCCCAGCAGGCGCAACGTGGCGAGCAGGGTGGAGGAGTGGCGGTTCATGTTCATGACCGGGAAGTCGGTCATGGGGGAGGCCAGGTGGACGAAGGTCTCGCCGGGGCGGTCGCTGCCCACGGCGTTGTAGGCGTCGGGGCCGCTCCAGATGCCGTACCAGCACCGAGGATAGGCCGTGGCGTGCCGGTACAGGGAGTTGGCCTCGAGCTCGGCCCAGCCCCGCGCCGGGTCGACGAGGCCCAGGCCCCAGGTGAGGATGCCGTTCATGGCCGCCCAGACGCCGCCGTTGACGTCCCAGCCCGGGGTCAGCATCCCGAAGCGGGTGCGCGTCGGCGGATCGACCAGGCGGGCGCCGATGGGGCTGTCACGCTGCAGCCGGGTGGCGATGGTCTGCAGCAGGGGCCCCTGCCGCTCGGCCGGCACGCCCGCGACCAGGCACCAGACCAGGTGCTCGAGGAAGACCCGCTCGTCGCCCACGGGGTTCCCCTGGCCGTCCCAGGCCCTGCGGTACCAGGCCCCGGTCCACTGGCTGCGCCAGGCCTCGCCCTGCCCCGTGGCCAGGGCCCGCAGCTCCCCGGCGAACCCGGCGTCCTCGTCGGCGACCAGGGACGCGAGGCGGCGGCAGGCGATCTCGGCCAGGGCCGCGGTGTAGACCGACTCGCCGGCGGCGAGGAACCGGTGGCGGGATCGCACCATGAGCTGGATGCCGTCGGACCAGTCGCCCGAGCCGACCCGCAGCAGCCCGTGCTCGCCGAGGCCGATGCGGTCCTGCAAGAAGCGCAACCCGAGCCGGAGCCGGGCGAGCACCGTGCTGCTGCCCGCCTCGAGCGGATAGAAGGGGAGCTCCTCGTGCAGCAGCCCGCGGTCACCGGTGGCTCCGACGTACTCGGCGAGGGCCCAGAAGACCATGGGCCAGAGGTCGGAGGGGTGGGTGTGGATGCCCGCGAAGCCGGCCTGCCCCCGCCCGTGGGTGGCGTAGTAGATCGTCCCGTCCGGCTTCACCATGCGCAGGATGTACCGGAGCACCTCCTTGGCGCGCTCCGGCGCGAGGTAGGTGAGGGGCGCGGCCACCAGGGCCATGTCCCGGGGGACCGAGTTCATCCCCTGCAGGTAGCCGTAGGTGCAGCCCTGATCGCAGACGTGGTTGCCGAAGTACTCCTCCCAGGTCAGGTGGGAGCGCAGCATCCCCCCGTGCCAAGCGATCTCGCGGGTCAGCCAGGGCATCTCTGGTACTTTTGGCCTGGGGACCGCGGCGCACCACTGGGCGGGCGTGGTGTCTTCCCGGTGGCGCGCGCGCAGCCCGGCGACCTCGCTCGTCTCGGCCATGCCGAACAGGAAGCTGGCGCGGCGGCGCTCGCCGGGGGGCACCACGGCCCGCACCCGGCCGATCAGGCAGGGGTCGCCGCAGGGCTGCCCGGGCTCGATGCGGCCCGCGTCCGGGAGGCCGAGCCCGTCGGGCGCCCCCCGCCCGCCCCGGCCGAACCAGGCCTGGCGGGAGTGGCCGGTCGCGGTCCCGTCCCCCGCGAGGGGCGCCAGGAAGAGGGGCCGGGGGTAGTAGTCGATGGCCGCCCGGCTCGTGGGCGAGGGGCGGGGGCCGATCCAGCGGGGGACGAACGCGGCCGTGGCCGCGTCCTCCGGCTGGCAGAGCCGGTACCGGTAGCAGGCCGCGTCGATCCGCCGGTGGATCGCCATGATCCGCCGGGAGGCCGCGGAGAAGAGGTTGGCCACCCGCCAGGCGACCCGCTCGCTCGCGGTGCGCCCACCCGGCGGCGCGATCCAGCCGGTGGCCAGCAGGTGCAGCCGCACGGGCTCCAGCCGGACCCCCCAGTGCTCGACCCACTCCAGCTCCCGGGGACGGTCCCCGTGGTTGGTCAGCTCGATCTCGATCCGCAGCACCGGATCGTCGCCGAAGGGGGCCGTCACCCGGTGCCGCACCGTGAGGCCGGCGGTGCGCAGCGTCTTCTCGTAGTAGCCGATCCCGAAGCGCCGCTGGAGCTGGGCGTCTCTGGGACGAAAGGACCAGAGGTTCGTCCCGAGGACCGTCTCCCCCTCGCGCAGCCAGCCGAAGCCGCCGCCCCAGGCCCGGCGTCGCCCGTCGCGGGCGCACAGCCAGAGCTTGCCCCGGTCCGAGAGGAAGGGGACCAGGGGCCCCTCCGCGTGCGCGGTGGCCACGAGGCGGTCGTTGCCGACCTGGTGCCAGTGGTCCGCCGAAGGCGGCCCGTCCGTGCGGAAGCTCGCGGCCCAGGGGGCGGTCGCGGGGTCGCAGGTGTAGTCGTACGCGGGCAGGCCGGCCTCGTCCACGGTCCAGCGACCGAAGTCGCCGGCGCCGTCGGGGAGGTCGGGGATGGCGAAGCGGTCGTCGTCGACGAAGCTCATGGTCGGCCAGTCTAGCAGCCTTCGGGGCGGGCCGCGAGGGAGGATCCGCCGCCATGACGATTCTCCTGGACAGGCTGACATTGTATCGCTATCGTCGTGATATCACCGTGATGGTGAGCTGGAGGTGCGTCATGACGATTCGCGAGAAGCCGGTCTTCCGGATCCCCGGGTTCGTGGCCTTCGCCATCGAGCTCGTCCTGCTGGGCGCCGCGATCACCCTGATCGTCCTCGGGGCGCGGGCCACGCTGCCCGGCGCGCCGCCCGATGCATTGATCTGGTGGGGGCTGGGGCTGACCCTGCTCTTCTCCCTGGGCACGCCCGGCTTCTTCACCGTGCAGCCCAACGAGGCCCGGGTGCTGGTCTTCTTGGGCAGCTACTCGGGGAGCGTAAGGGATGCGGGCTTCTGGTGGGCCAACCCCTTCGCGGTCAAGAAGCACGTCTCCTTGCGGGTGCGCAACTTCAACAGCGACCGCCTGAAGGTCAACGACCTCGTCGGCAACCCCATCGAGGTCGCGGCGGTGGTGGCCTGGAAGGTCGTGGACTCGGCCCGGGCCCTGTTCGACGTCGACGCGTTCGAGAGCTTCGTCTCGGTGCAGAGCGAGACCGCGATCCGGGCGATGGTCAGCCGCTACCCCTACGACGCGCACGACGACGACTCGTTCTCCCTGCGCAGCAGCCCCGAGGAGATCGCGGCCGAGCTGCGCCGCCAGCTCCAGGAGCGGCTCGACGTCGCCGGGGTGGAGGTGCTCGATGCGCGCCTGTCCCACCTCGCCTACGCCCCCGAGATCGCCCAGGCCATGCTCCGCCGCCAGCAGGCCCAGGCCGTGGTCGCGGCCCGGCAGCAGATCGTCGAGGGCGCGGTGGGGATGGTCGAGATGGCCCTCAAGCGGCTCTCCGAGAAGAAGGTCGTGGAGCTCGACGAGGAGCGCAAGGCCGCGATGGTGGGCAACCTGATGGTCGTGCTCGTGTCCGAGTCCCAGACCCAGCCGGTGATCAACTCGGGCAGCCTGTACTAGGCCCATGAGCGAGAAGAAGCGGTTCTTGTTGCGCATCGACGAGCGGCTGTACGAGGCCCTGGAGCGCTGGGCCGGCGACGAGCTGCGCTCGGTCAACGGGCAGATCGAGTACCTGCTGACCGAGGCCGCGCGCCGGGCCGGTCGGCTCCGGCCCCCCGGGGCGCCTTGACCCCACTCCGGCGCCGGGGTAGAACCGGCCCACCCGCCCACGGAGGGGTCATGGTCAGGGTCTTCGTCGAACAGACCGGCCGGCGCATCCTGCCCTTCGACGATCCGGTCGGCGAGGTCCTCGTCGGCAACCGTCCCCTGCACGAGTGGCAGACCGCGGCCTTCCGCGACGCGGGGCTGACGCGGTGCGACGTCCTGCAGCCCCCCTGCCTGGTCGTGCCCGACACCCTGCTCGCCAGCCCCGAGGCCCTGACGGCCTTCGTCGCCGGGGCCGGCGGGCAGGACGCGGTCCTCGTGCTCGGCAACTCCCGCTTCGGCGAGGGGACGATCCCGGTGCAGCCGGCGGTGGTCCGGGTCGACGCGGGCTGGCGCTTCGAGGCGATCCGCTTCGTCAGCGGTCAGGACGCGCCGCCCCGGGACGTCGTGGTGGACCCCGCGGAGTGGCTCGTCGACGTGCCCATGCCCCGCCAGTACACCGGGGACGACGTGCTGAAGCTCGGCGTCCCCTTGCGGCTGGTGTTGACCCTGCACCACTGGGTCCACCTCTTGTGGGCCAACCAGCTCGTGGGCGGCGTGGCCCTGCGGCGGACCTCCCGGGGCCGGCTCCTGCTGCGGGGGGCCTGGGCCGCGCTGCGGGCCCTGTCCACGAACAAGTGGAAGATCCTCGGCAAGCTCAACCACCTCGGCCGGGGCTGCGACATCCACCCCACCGCGGTGCTCGAGGGCTGCACCCTGGGGGACCGGGTGGTCGTCGGGCCCTTCGCCCGCCTCGCGTTCTGCGAGGTGGGGGACGGGGCCGTGGTCATGCCGGGGGCCAGCGTCAGCTTCTCGGTGCTCGGCGCGGGCAGCCTCGTCGGTGACCTCTGCGTCGTGCGCTCCTGCGTGCTGTACCCGGGCTCGGCCGCGAGCCAGCACATCCTCCAGCAGAGCGTCCTGGGTCGGGACGCGGTCACCACCAAGGGCGGCGGCACCCTCGACCTGAGCTGGGACGCGCCGATCAAGGTCACCCTCGACGGCCGGGTCCACTCCACCGGGCTGCGGGTCCTCGGGTCGGCCTACGGCCACCGCTGCCGCATCGGCACCGGCATCCTGCTCAGCCCGGGCCGCAGCGTGCCCAACGACTACTTTTTGATCCGTGACCCCCGGACGATCCTCTCGATCCTGCCGCCGGGGCTGCCCCACCAGCCGCTGCTCGCCAGCGGCACCAAGGCCCGCCCGTCCGCCGTGCTCGGCGGGGCGGCCGCGCGCCGCCCGCCGGGCGGTGACCAAGGAGACGCCAGGTGACCCAGCCGACCCCGACCGACCTGCTCGCCTTGCTGCGCGAGGTGTTCCAGGAGACCCTCGCCGATCGGGACCTGCCCGCGGACGACGCCTCGCTCCTCGGGGCCGACGCGCCCCTCGACTCCATGGAGCTGGTCGCGTTCGTCGCCGACGTCGAGGAGGCCGCGCAGGCCCGGTACGGCCAGCCGGTGATCCTCGCGGACGAGCGGGCCATGTCGCGCAGCAAGAGCCCCTTCCGCAACCTGACCTCCCTCGCGGAGTACCTGGGCGAGCTGCTGGGGGAGGCCGGGCCGGCCTGAACCGGCGCGGCCGTGGAGGAGCAAGTGGCTGATCTAGAAGGATTCTCCGGGCAGACGGTCTTGATCACCGGCGCCAGCCGGGGGATCGGCGCCGGCCTGGTGGAGCACTTCCGGCAGCGTGGGGCCTGGGTCGCGGGCTGCGCCCGGTCCCTGGCCCCGGCGGAGGACGCGGGCGGCTGGCAGGCGCAGGTCGACGTCACGGACGAGGCCGCGGTGCGGGCCTGGATCGAGGGGGTCTGGCAGCGGCGGGCGCGCATCGACGTGCTCGTCAACAACGCGGGCGCGGCCAGCATGAACCACGCCCTGCTGACCCCCCTGAGCAGTCTGCGCGGCGCGTTCGAGCTCAACTGCCTCGCCGCGTTCGCGGCCAGCCGCGAGGTCGCGAAGAAGATGCGCAAGGCCGGCTACGGCCGGATCGTCAACCTGACGACGGTCGCGGTGCCCTTGCGGCTGGCCGGCGAGCTCGCGTACGCCGCGTCCAAGGCCGCGCTCGAGAGCGCGACCCGGGTCCTGGCGACGGAGCTCGCCCCGTACGGCATCACCTGCAACCTGGTCGGGCCCTCGCCGGTGGCCACCGACCTGCTGCGCGGGGTCCCCCGGGACAAGCTCGACCGCCTGCTCGCCCGGCTGCCCCAGCAGCGGCTGGCGACGGTCGCGGAGGTCGCCTACGCGGTGGAGCTGTTCGCCCGGCGGGAGGCCAGCGCCCTGACCGGGCAGACCCTGTACCTCGGCGGCGTCTGAGCCGGTCCCGCACCGGTGCTCGGCGGTGCCCGGCGGAAGCGACGGCGAAGGTGACGCCGGGGGGCGGCGCCGAGGGGCGGGACGTGGAGGAGAGCCCATGAGCCTCGAGTGGATCCGGGAGGCCCTGGAAGGGGCGGGCGAGGGCGAGGCCCTGCTCGAGGGCGAGCGGCGGGTGACCTACCCCGAGCTGCTCGGCGAGATCGCCCGGCTGCGGGCGCGCTTGCGGGAGTGGGGGGTGCGGCCCGGGGACGTGCTCGCGTTCGCGGGGGACTACGGCACGCCCAATGTCGTCCGCTTCTTCGCAGCCCTGCTCGAGGAGCTGGTCGCGGTGCCCCTGGCCATGGCCGGCGAGGCCGAGCTGCAGCGGGCCCTCGACGCGGTGCCCGGCGACTGGTTCTTCCCGGCCACGGCCCCCCTGGACGAGCCGCCGCGACGCCGGCAGCCGCCCGGGGAGCGCCGCGACCACCCCCTGCTCGCGCAGCTCCGGGCGCGGGGACACGCCGGGGTGATCGTCCTCACCTCCGGGTCCACCGGCCGCCCCAAGGTGATCCTCCACGACGCGGTCGGGCTGTTCGACAAGTTCCGCAAGCCCCGCCGGGCCTACCGCTCCCTGGTCTTCCTGCTGCCCGATCACATGGGGGGGATCAACACCCTGGTCTCCTTGCTGACCGCGGGGGGGACCCTGATCCTGCCCGTGAAGCGGGACCCGGAGACCCTCTGCGCGCTGATCGCGCGCCACCGGGCCGAGCTCTTGCCGGTGACGCCCTCCTTCCTCAACCTGCTGCTGGTGTCCGAGGCCTGGCGCCGCCATGACCTTTCGTCTCTGAAGGTCGTCTCCTATGGGACGGAGGTCATGCCCGAGACGACCCTGCAGCGGGCCGCAGCCGCTCTGCCCGGCGTGCGCTTCGTCCAGCTCTACGGCTCGAGCGAGCTGGGCATCTTCCAGGGCCGGTCCAGTGGGGAGCTCTCCCCCTTCCTGCAGCTCCAGGCCGCGGGCGTCGAGTTCACGGTCCGGGAGGGGACCTTGTGGGTGCGGGGCGCGGACTCGATGCTCGGCTACCTCGGCGGCGAGCCCTCGGGCTTCGGGGATGGCGGCTGGTACGACACCGGGGACCTCGTCGAGGAGCGGGACGGGCAGCTCCGCTTCCTCGGGCGGCGCTCCGAGCTGATCAACGTCGGTGGTCAGAAGGTACTTCCCGGCGAGGTCGAGGAGGCCCTGCTCCAGCTCCCGGGCGTCGTCGAGGCGACGGTCCACGGGGAGGCCCACGCGCTCACCGGTCAGATCGTCGTCGCCCGGGTCCAGCTCGCCACGGACGAGGACGAGAAGGCCTTCAAGCTGCGCCTGCGCCAAGCCCTCAAGGGCCGGCTGCAGCCGTACAAGATCCCGGTGAAGGTGACCCTCGTGGACTCCCTCGTCTCGAGCCGGCTCAAGAAGCAGCGCCGCGCCGGGCCCTGAGGGCGGGGCGACCGCTGGTCACGGGGCGTTGGCCGCCGCGCGACCGTCCGCGGAGGCGCCGGGAGAGGCGCTGCCCGAGGTCGCACCGAGGCGCTCGTCGAGGAGCCAGTTGACCGAGTCCAGCACCTGGACGACCTCCCGGGGGGCCAGGGATAGCCGACAACGGCGCAGCCGGTCTCCCTGGCGGGCGCCCTCGAGCACCGCGTGGAGGTCCAGCAGCGGCCCGACGATGCGGCGCTGGAGGAGGACGAGGATGAGCAGGCTCAGCAGGAACGAGGAGAAGCCGAGCAGCACGGCCGCCCAGGCGCCCGCCTTGCCCAGCCGCTGCGCCTCCTCGTCGACCTCGGCCATGGCGGCCCGGTTGATCTGGATCAGCCGCCCCAGCTCCGCGAGGAGCTGCTGGCGCGCCGGCAGGTCCCCCTCCAGGGTCGGAGGAAGGAGACGGGCGATGTGGGCCAGCACGGGACGCTCCTCTTCCTCGGTGACGTTCTGCTCTGCTTTCTGGAACGCCTCCCGGATCCGGGTGCGGGCCTCCGCGGGCAGCGCGTCGTTCCCGGATCGAGCCAGCTCGGCCAGGATCTCCTCCGCCGCCGTGATCGAGTAGACGTTCTCCTGGAGGATCCGCTCGATGGCTGGACCCATGCGGACGAAGAGTCCGATCGCCCCGAAGGCCAGCAGCAAGTTCAGGACGATGAGACCACCGACCGCCAGGAGGAGCTCACGCCGTAGGTCCATGGTCTAGCTCCGCTCCAGCATCCGTGTCACGACCTGCTCGCCCGCGACGACCACCATGACGTCCCCGGCCTCGAAGGCGAGGTCCGCCCGGGGCATGACGACCGTCCCGCTGGCTCGCTTGCGGATCGCCACGACCGTCACGCCGAAGCGTCGGGGGAGCTGCAGCTCGCCGAGGGTGGGGCCCACGAAGCTCGGCGGCACGGCCACCTCGCTGATCAGCAGCCCATCGCCGAGGGGCAGCTCGCCGCGGATGCCCACGTGGAGGATCTGGTTGGCGAAGCGCTCCCCGAACTCGCGCTCGGGATTGACGACCTGATCGGCACCGACGAGGGTCAGGATCCGGGCATGCAGGTCGTCGTTCGAGCGGGCGATGACGCGACGGGCGCCCTGCTGTTTCAGCAAGGCCGTGCACAGGATCGAGGCCTCCTTGGCCTCGTCGCCGATGGCGCAGATGCAGACGTCCCGTCGCTCCGGGGAGGTCCGGGCCAGCGCGGCCTCGTCGGTCGCGTCGAAGCAGGCGGCCTCGGTCACGAAGAGCGAGGCCGTGCGCACTCGCTCCTCGTCGATATCGACGGCGAGGACCTCCGCCTGCCGGACGGACAGGGCGCGCGCCACGGCCAGACCGAACTGTCCCAGGCCGATGACGAGAGCTTGCTTCTTCACATCGTCCTCCAGGGTGGATCAGCCGACATCGATCTCCTCTTCCGGGCGTCCGATTGGGCGCGGGGCGTCACGGCTGCTGGCGAACATCAGCAGCGTCAACCCGCCGACGCGGCCCACGAACATGCAGCCTGCGATGACGAGCTTGCCCACCCCGTCGAGCCGGGCGGTCCCGCCGAGGGAGAGCCCCACGGTCCCGAGGGCCGAGACGACCTCGAACGCCGCGAGCCGGGTCGGCAGCCGCTGGGTGAGCTGGAGCGCGAGCACGCCGAGCACGGCGACGATCGCCGCGACGACGACGATCGCCGCGGCCTTGGCCCGGGTGCGTTCGGGGATGAGCTTGCCGAAGGCTTCCAGCGTCGGCCGGCCCCGGATCGTCTGGATCACCGAGAGCACGAGGACGGCCGCGGTGGTCGTCTTCACGCCCCCCGCGGTGCTGCCCGGGGCCCCGCCGATGAACATGGACAGCATCATCAGGGTCAGGGTGGCCGGGCAGACCGTCGTGAGGTCGATGGAGTTGAAGCCGGCCGTGCGCAGGGTGACCACCTGGAACCAGGCGTTGTGGAGCCGGTCGGCCGCCGGCAGGCTGCTCAGCGAGCCAGCCCACTCGAGCGCGAGGAAGGCGCCGCCGCCGCCGATCAGGAGCGCGGCGGCCGCGACCAGGCCGAGCTTGACCTGCGCCGCGACGGGGGCTGCGCGTCGACCGATCAGCCCCGGCAAGGCGAACAGCACCATGGGGGACAGTCCGCCGGCGATGATCAGCAAGGCCACGAGGTGGAGCACGGCCGGGGAGTGCTGGTAGGGGACGAGGCTGTCGCTCTGCAAGGCGAACCCCGCATTGCAGAAGGCCGAGATCGAGGTGAACAGGCCTCGCCAGAGGGCCATGCCGAGCCGATCGCCCTGCGCGGCGAAGGCGGCCGCGAGCAGCAACGCCCCGCCCGCTTCCGTGAAGACCGTGAGCTGCACGATGCGCTTGGCCGTCACGAAGAGGTGACCCCGGTCCTGGGGGCTGATCAGGCTCGCCACGGCGCCCTCGTAGCGCAAGCTCATCCGGCGGCCCAGGGCCCAGAGCGCGGTGGTCGAGAACGTCATGATCCCGAGCCCGCCGACCTGGATCAGCAGGAGGATGATCACCTGGCCAAAGAGGGTGAAGTCCACCGGGGTGTCCAGTACGACGAGGCCGGTGACGCAGACCGCGCTGGTCGAGGTGAACAGGGCGTCGAGGAACCCGATGCTGTGCCCCGTGGCCGCGCTCTGAGGGAGGGCTAGAAGGACCATTCCGCCGAAACAGAGGCCAGCGAAAGTACCAACGAGGAGGCGGGCGGGGTGACCGAGCAGGGGTTCCCACCAGGCGGTCTGCTCCAACCCCGTGGGCTGCGGCGGGCGGACGAGCAGCGCGACGCTGGCGGCCACTCCGAGGAGGCTGCTCAGCATCCACCACGGCTGGCCCTGCTGGGACCACGCCCCGAGGCCGCCCGCAGCCCCGGCGAGGAGGATCGTCAGGGCCGATCCCCGGCGCCCGTGCCAGCGACGTACCACCCAGGTCAGGCCCAGGACGGTGCTGACCCCCAGCGCCCAGCCCACGACCACGGTGTCCAGGAGCGCCCGACCGAGGTCGGCGAAGGCCCAGAGGGACCAGAGCGCGAGCGCGGCGAGCGCGGCGCCCTGCGCGCGTCCTTCGTCGGGTGGCCGGCGTCCTCCCATCGGGAGGTCGAAGAGCGAGGACGCGAGCTGCCACAACCACGCCAGGCCGAACACGGTGGCGACGAGGGCCGCGAGGGCGGCCGCGGGCGAGCGGACCAGCAACGGGGCGCCGAGCGCGAGCGCCCCCAGCAGCGCCAGGGTCGCGAGGATCTGTCCGGCACGCGTCCGGTGGGGGAGCAGGTAGGCGGCCAGCAAGGACAGGGAGACGACGAGCGCGGCCGCTGCCAGGGAGAGGGCCGGGGCTTCCAGGAGCGTGCCGGCGCTCTCCTGGAGGATGGCGAAGGGGGTCGCTGCGGCGGCGAGCAACATCCCGCTCGTCGTCGTGTGGGCCAGCAGAGCCGGGCTCTCGCGTGGGTGCGGGGCCGGCGAGTTCATCGCGCGTCGATCCGGCGGTGCGCTCGCCCGGGCGGTGATGGCCGCGATCGAGGAGGAACGGTGCCGGCGGCCGCTTCAGCGTCCATGTCCAACCATCTCGGGGCCGATCCTGCGGTGTTCGCGGCCCACCGTGTCCTTGGGCGTGGCTGCTGCCCTCGAGGTCTCGAGACGTGCGCGGTCGAACGGCAGGCCTCCCCGCGCCGACTCTACTGCGCAAGGTCCGCCCGCACAAGGAACCGCACGGTGTCGACCGGCCTCGCGCGGACCGGTTGCCCCCGGGCGGGGGGCCAGGTAGGCTGGAGGACGAGCCCGGGGCGGGCACCTGGCGACGACGACCGAGGAGCTGGCGAGGCGTGACCCGATGTCGGGTCCACGGTGACGACCATGGGGTCGTGGGGATGCGTGGGCCGTGGAGGAGGGCGGGATGCGCAACTCGAGGCGCGCGTGGAGGGCGATCCCCGGCTTGCTCTCCCTGGGGCTATTCGTCCTCTCGTCTCCTGATGGTGCCGCAGCCCCGTCGGTCCTCGCGGCCGATCCGCCGGTCGCCGGTGAGGACTCCAGCGGCCCTCCGGAGATCGGCACGGTCCTCGGTCCGGCACCAGCCGGGGATCCTGCAGCCGCCGCGGCCACCCCCGCGACGGTCGACCCGGTACCTGCGGCCGCCGCTCCCGCATCCGTGGCTGCTGCTCCCGCACCCGCCGCGGTCGACCCGGCCGTGCGGGTCGAGCTGACCCTGGTCCAGCCCCTGCGCCTGGTGCGCTACCAGCTCCGGGGCCAGCCCCTGGAGCGCGGCCCGGCCCTGGCCGGCGCCCTGGCCGTGACCCTGCACAACCCCTCGGCCTTCCCCGTGACGGTCTGGGTGCCCGGGGTCGGCGGCCTGCGCTTCGAGGCCGCGGACGGGACCGCGCACGTCCTCGTCCACCCCTGCGACTGCCCGGCCCTGCTCGGGGAGGCACCGCCGCCCGGCGGGGAGGGCCCCGGCCGGCTGCTCCTCGCACCGGGGGAGCGGCGGCGGCTGGACTTCGCTGACTGGGGGTGCAGCGGCGGGAGCTGGGCGCCGCCTCCCCCCGGCGCGTACCGGGTCGTCTACCGGCTGCTGCCCGAGGCCCCGGTCGCGGCTCCCGGAGGTTCTCCGGACGCCGCGCGCTGGGCCTCCCTGAACGCGCGCTGCCGGGCCCGGCTGCTCGATCCCGGCCTCTGGGCGGGCGGTGCGGTCTCTCCGCCCCTGGAGCTGCGGCTGGAGCCACCCGTCCCCGAGGCCGTGCATCCCTGAGGGGGCTGCGGCCGCCTGGCCGCTTCCTCCTGCACTTTACCCTGTCCGCGTGCCCGTCCATCGCTACACTGCCCCCAGGACCAGCGATCAGGAGACACCATGCGATCGATCCATCCGTTCCCGCTGTTGCTCGGCCTCGGCGCTCTGTTCCTCGTCGCGTGCGACGACGACGGGGGAGGACAGCACCTCGACCCCGATGCGGGCGAGGGCGAGGGCGAGGGGGAGGGCGAGGGCGAAGGGGAAGGTGCCGAGGGCGAAGGGGAAGGTGCCGAGGGCGAAGGGGAAGGCGCCGAGGGCGAAGGGGAAGGTGCCGAGGGCGAAGGGGAAGGTGCCGAGGGCGAAGGGGAAGGCGAGGGCGAGGGCGACGGCGTGGGCGAGGGCGAGGGCGAGGGGGAGGTCGACGAGGGCGAAGGGGTCGCAGCCGAGGTCGACGGGGACGGCG
>JAVEVO010000137.1:0-17848 GCA_034005005.1 Myxococcota bacterium | reverse complement strand
CTCGCCCTCGAACCCTACCCCTACGCCCACGCCCACGCAGCCATCGCCCACGCCCTCGAAGCCTTCGCCCTCGCCCTCCGACCCTTCGCCCTCGCCCTCGCCCTCAGAGCCTTCTCCCTCGCCCTCACCGCCCTCGCCCTCGCCCTCACCCTCCGAACCGTCGCCCTCCCCCTCCGACCCTTCGCCCTCGCCCACCGAGCCTTCGCCCTCGCCCTCCGAGCCTTCGCCCTCACCCTCCGAGCCTTCGCCCTCGCCCTCGCCCTCGCTCGCCTCGCCCTCCCCCTCCCCTTCACTCCCCCCGCCTCCCCCTCGCCGCGTCGGCTCACAGGCCGCCAGCCAGGAGCACAACAGCAGCCCGATCCCGATCCAGACCACCACACGCTTCATCACCGATCCTCCCGGGGCCGGACCCTCGCCGGCCCGGGCTCAGTGTAGTGGAAGTCACAGTCCAGGACAGCCCTCGTCACGAGGCCCAGGCGTACAGCGAGCCTCGCCGACCGCTCCGGGCGCGTCCCCATCCTCGAGTGAGGCGCCGCGCGAACCGACCGGCGACCGGCCAGGCCAGTGCACCTGGTCGAGGGTTTCGCGAAGGCTCTCGGAGAGCGACACGAACTTGCGCCAGCCGTCCTGGTGCCAGAGCGGCCGCGGGATCGAGCCCCAGCGGGCCTCAGAACCGCCGTCGCAGCAGCAACCCCAGCAGCAGCAAGCCTCCTCCGAGATGTCCGCTGGTCACGCCAGGCGCGGCGGGAGTCCGACAGCCGCAGCCCTCGTCCGGGGCCCCCTCGTTCCTGAGGTCGGCGTCGGGGGCCACCACCAAGGCTGCATCGGCGGCGTCCCCGGCGATCGCGCCGTCCCCGGCGATCGCGCCGTCCCGGGCCGGGCCGACGTCCCCGGCCGGACGACCACCGTCGGTCGTCTCGGCACCCGCGTCGTCGCGCACGGTCGCATCCGGCCCGGCCGGACCGAGATCCGCCGCGCCCCCGTCCTCACGGATGGCCACGTCCACCGCGGGACCAGCGTCGGGTAGGCCCGCGGCGTCCTCTCCCGGACCAGCGTCCCCGACCGTCCCGACATCCTCGGCCCCGCCACCATCCAGTGGCGGCCCAGCGTCCTCCACGGGGTCCGGCGCGCAGTCCTCACCGACGAGGCGGGTCCCCAGCGGACAACAGCCGACCGAACTGCAGCCCCGGACGCACGACTCGACCACGGACGTCACCTGCCCGCAGCTATCCACCGAGACCCAGTCTTCGCCCTCGCAGCGCTGCGAAGAGGCCGGCCCCTCGCAGAGACAGTCGCCATTTTCGGGGAGGCAGTAGGCCGTGTCCCCCTCCGCGACGCACGTGAACCCGTCCGGACACCCATTGTCGCAGGGCACCACGCAGTACGATCCGGAGGCCATCTCCCGACAGCGAGCGCGAGGATCTCGGCACTCCGGGTCCACCCGACAACCAGCGCAGAGCAACTGGACGCAATTGCCAGCGAGACACAGGGCTCCCGGCTGGCAGTCGCGGTCGACGACGCAGCAGCCCTCCCGCCGCGCATGGGTGCAGCGTCGATCCTCACCGCAGAGATCGATGGTACAAAGGTCCTGGTCATCACACTGCAGGTCGAAGCGGCAGCAGCCGGCGATCTGAGTGTGGACGCAGCCGACGGCCGGGTCGCAGGAGTCCTCGGTACAAGGGTCCGGATCCGGGCAGGTGACGGGGGTCCGCACGCAACGCCCATCCTGACAGACCTTGTTGGTGCAGCGGTCCTCGTCCACGCAATCGCTGTCGAAGCGGCAGCAATCCGGCGCTGGAGCATTGCGGCAGCCGGTGGCCGGGTCACAGGAGTCCACGGTGCAGGGGTCGTCGTCTCCGCAAGGACGCGCCGCGGCCGCGCAGCCGTTCGTGCCATCGCAGGTGAAGACGGTGCAGGCGTCCCCTGGCATGACCTCCAGCGTCACCTCGGCGGGAGAGCAGTTCCCCCCGGGGTCGCAGGCCTCGTAGGTGAAGGAGTCGAGGCCGGCGAACCCGTCGTCCGGGAGGTACTCGAAGCCACCGTCGGCGGCCAGCGTGAGCGCGCCGTGGGCCGGCGCTTCCCCGAGACGGGCCTGCAGCGCCGCGCCCTCCGGGTCGCCATCGTTGCCCAGCACGCCGGGAGCGACGATGGCCAGCAAAGTCTCCTGGCCCGCGGGCCACGAGTCCGCCTCGGCCTGGGGAGGCAAGTCGGCACCCTCCTCCACCCACAACCGCACGACGGCTATGTTCGAGTACTGCTGGGGGTTGATGCTCGGCTCGAGGAAGTAGAGATCGACGAACACCTCCCCGTCATTGGTGATCCCCAGGAGTCGACCGTCCGCCTCGCCGCTGGCCGCGGGATGCACCCAGGGCTGGCGGATGTACTTCAGCGTCCGCTCGTCCCCGGGGCCGAGGGAGAGACGATCGCCGCCCTGGAGCAGGCGCTGGGAACCCGCGCCAGGGGTGTACAACCAGAGCGCGGCGACCGAGGCGTTCTCCGACAACGACCACCAGGTCGAGACGAACGCGATCTGGCCGCGGCCGTTGAGGTGAAAGCTCGTGTACAAGTCGTACCAGATGCCGTCGGTCCCCGGTGCCGGATCACCCCACCGGGCCACCACGACCAGGCTCCCGTCCTCGTCCTGGGCGTACAAGGTCTCGTACGTGTCGTCCCCGACCTCGACATCGGCCTCGAAGGCCAGCCTCCCATCCGCCGTGCTCGCCAGGGAGCGACAGTAGCGGAGGTAGGCCTCCGGCTGCGCGAAGCCGGGCGCCGGGCCACCGCCAGCGACGAGCTCCAGCGCGCCCGCGGCGTCGGTCTGGAACACACCGCACTGGTAGCGGGTCTCGAGGACGAAGTAGGCGATGAATGCCCGCCGCCCCTCGGCACCGATGGCCGTGCTCTCCGTGGCGTCGAAGTTGGCGAAGACCGCCCCGGCCACGCCGGGCACGGGATCACCCTCGCGGGCCAGCACGACGGGAACCCCGGCTGCGTCCGTGCCGACGACCACGGTGTCGGCGTTCGCCGGCACGGGCGTGCCCCCCGGGCTGGCGGCGAGCGTGGTGCGCATGAGCAATCGACCGGCGTCGTCGAGGATCGCCGGGGTGGCGATGTCGCCGAAGACCTCTCCCCCGAGCAGTCCGGGGACTCGCTGGTTGGCCGCGACCCGCGGGCCGGGGGCCCCGGCGGCGTCCGGGCCGAAGACGATGTAGCGCGACGTGCCATCCTGTGTGACGGCGAACGAGAAGGTGAGCAGTCCCGAGCGGGACACCCGGGGCACCAGCGCGGTGGAGAACTGGGCTTCGGGCAGTGGCGTGAGGATCGCAGCCGGCATCCCGGGCGCCGGGCCGCCCTCCCGGGTGATGATCTCGGGAGCCTGTCCCGGGCGCCAGCGGACCAGGCAGTGCTCTTCCTTGGTGGTGGGTGCAGCCTGACCGTCCCGCCAGTCCAGGCGGGCCTGGAAGAACAAGGTGCCGTCCGCGGCGATCCCGCCGGGCAGGAAGGAGAACCAGCGGGAGTCGGCCGGCTGGCCGGGGGCCTGGTCTCCCCGCCGGGCGACCAGCTCGATCCGGCCGTCGGGATGGCGGTAGAACAGCCCATGATCGTTCTGGAAGGCGACGACCCCGGGGCCGGCCAGCTCCAGAGCGAAGGCCGCCGCGCCCTCGTGGCTCATGGTCGACTTGAACAGGTGGGCACCGGACACGGCCTGCTGCCACGTCACGCCCTCCGCCAGCCCCGGGACCTGCTGGTCGGTGACGGCGATCGGCTCGAGGACCACGCGCGCCGCGTGGGCAGCCGGCAAGGATGCGCAACACAAGAGGAACGTGGAGAGAAGCGCCCCCCGAGCAGCCATGTGCACCCCCGCACTGCCCCGGCGAGCCCATCCGAGGTGGAGGGTTCGCTAGCCGGGTCGAGCAGAGCCCGCATCTCCGAGGTCACCCTCGGCCCGGGCTCGCGAGGTTGGCCCGGCTGCCAGGCAGTCCGCACGTGCCGGCCCGTTCCCCAACAGCCACGAGTAGTCTAGCAAAAGGGTTCCCTTCCAGTCAATCGCGGTGTGGAGCCCGTGGCCCAGGGAGGAGTCCCCTGGCGGTCTGGCGGCGGCGAAGCCGGAACGGGACGAAGCCGAAGAATTCTCTCGCAGAGCCGGTAGAGCCGCAGAGGGAACGTTGTGCATGGCCTGCCTGACGACGGGTAGGAGGCCCGTGCCGCGCCTCTGCGGCTCTGCGGCTCTGCGAGAGATATCTTCCCGTAAAACCAGCAAATGCCGGGCAGGAGAGGTCCGTTTTCTCACGGGCATGGATCGACAGTTCCGCCCCGCTGTACTAGGCCAGCGGCCTCGCCGCTGATGCCTGCCGTCCCGGGGGAGGGGACGGCGGGTGCACGCCAGCGGGACGGTGCCTGCTCCCCCGACGAGGCGCCCGGGCACCGCCCGACCTTGACTCCCCGGGGCCGACTCCCTAGTTACCAGAGCAGGAACGTTCGTGGCGCCCCGGGCGTTCTCCGCACCACCTCCGTCCGCCGGCGGACGGTGCGCCCCGGCCGGAGCTCTGCCGGGGCGGCCCCACTCACCTCCGACGGCGCCGGGGAGCCTGGATGCTGAGCTTCCTCCTCAACCAGCGGCGGGTCGATTGCCTGCAACCGCCTGGAAGCGTGCTGCTCGATTTCGTCCGCGAGGTCGCCGGGCTGCCCGGCACGAAGGAAGCGTGCCGTGAGGGCGAGTGCGGCGCGTGCACGGTCCTCGTCGGGCGGCCCGGGCGCGACGGGAGCATCGAGTACCGCGCCTGCGCCTCCTGCCTGCTCCCCGTGGGCGACGTCGAGGGCTGCCACGTCGTCACCGTGGAGGGGCTCGCCCAGGCCGGCCTGACCCTCGTCCAGCGGCTGATCGTCGAGCACAGCGCCTCCCAGTGCGGCTTCTGCACCCCGGGCATCGTGCTGTCGCTCACCGGCTTCTGCCTCACGAGCCCGGACTTCGCCGAGGCCGACGCCCTCGATGCGCTGGACGGCAACCTCTGCCGCTGCACGGGCTACGTCCCGATCCGCCGGGCGGCCCACGCGCTCTGCGAGGCCCTCGCGCCCCTCGACCACGACCCGGCGACGCGGGTCGCGACGCTGGTGCAGGCCGGGGTGCTCCCCGAGTACTTCCTGTCCATTCCAGAGCGGATCGCTGGGCTGGAAGTCCCAACGGACGAGGCCGGCGAAGGGGCGGTGCTCGTGGCCGGCGGCACGGACCTGTTCGTCCAGCGGCCGGAGGAGCTGGAGCGCACCGCGCTGCGCTTCCTCTCCCGGCGCCGCGACCTCGCCACCCTCCGCGTCGACGAGGAGACCTTGCGGGTCGGCGGCGGCGTGACCCTCGAGGACTTCCGTACCTCCCCGGAGGTGCGCGCCCACTTCCCCTCCTTGACCACGGACCTGCTGCTGCACTCCTCGGCGATCCTGCGCAACCGGGCGACCCTGGCCGGCAACCTGGTCAACGCCTCCCCCATCGGCGACGCCTCGATCCTGCTGCTGGCGCTGGACGCCCGGCTGGTGCTCGTGGCGCGGGACGGGGGCCGGCGGGAGGTGCCGGTGGACCGCTTCTTCAAGGGGTACAAACAGATCGACCTGGCCTGCGGCGAGCTCATCGCGGAGATCCTCATCCCGCGGCTGCCGCCCGGCACGACGCTGCACTTCGAGAAAGTCTCCAACCGCACCATCCTCGACATCGCCGCGGTGAACAGCGCCCTGCGGCTGACCCGGGACGAGGCGGGCCGGATCGTCGACCTCCGGCTCTCCGCGGGCGGCGTCGCGCCCGTGCCCCTCTTGCTCGGCGGTCTCGAGGGCTTCATCGGCCGCCCGGCCGACCGCGCGACCTTCGCCGAGCTCGCGCGGGTCGTGGCTGCGGCGGTGCAGCCCATCGACGACGTGCGCGGCAGCGCGGCCTACAAGCGGCTGCTGCTGCACCAGCTCGTCATCGCCCACGGCCGGGCCGTGACCGGGGAGGTCGGCCGATGAGGAACACCGACCTGACCCTGCACGTCCAGGGTGCGTCCCAGTTCGTGGACGACATCCCCACCCCGGCGGGCTGCCTGCACGCGGCCCTGTTCACCTCGCCCGTGGCCCGGGGCCGCCTCCGGGCGCTCCACACCGAGGCGGCCGCGGCCGCGCCCGGCGTGGTCGCGGTCCTCACCCACCGCGACGTGCCGGGCCTCAACCAGGTCGGCCACGTCCTGCCCGACCAGCCGCTGTTCGCGGTGGACGAGGTCGTCTACGTCGGCCAGCCCCTCGCGCTGGTGGTCGCGGACTCGCGGCCGGCGGCCTTGCAGGCGGCCCGCCTCATCACGGCCGAGATCGACCCCCTCGAGGCCGTCCTCGACCCGCTCGAGGCGGCGGCGCGCGGGCTGATCCACGGCCAGCCCCGGACCCTCTCCTGCGGAGACCCGGACGGGGCGTGGGCCCAGTGTGCGCACGTCGCCGAGGGGACCATCGCCAGCGGCCCCCAGGAGCACTTCTACTTCGAGACCCAGCGGGCCCTGGCCTTGCCCGGCGAGCTCGGCACCATCAAGGTCGTCGCCTCCTCCCAGTCCCCGGGCACGTTCCACCGCCACGTCGCCGAGGTGCTGGGGATCCCGCAGCACTGCGTCGAGCTGGAGATCCGGCGACTCGGCGGGGCCTTCGGCGGCAAAGAGTCCACCGCGGTCTGGGTGGTCGCCCCCGCGCTGGCGGCCTTCCTGCTGAAGCGCCCGGTGAAGCTCGTCCTCGGCCGCGCCGAGGATCTCGCCACCACCGGCAAGCGCCACGGCTACCGCTACCGGTACCGGATCGGCGTCGACGCCGAGGGGCGGATCCTGGTCTACGAGGCGACCTTCCACCAGCACGCGGGCGCGTGCGCGGACATCTCGCTGGCGGTCCTCGGCCGCTCCCTGCTCCACGCCTCCGGCTCCTACCGCATCCCCAACTTGCGGGTCACCGCGCTGAGCTGCCGCACGAACATCCCGCCGAACAACGCGTTCCGCGGCTTCGGCGTCCCCCAGGGGACCTTCGCCATCGAGGTCGCGCTGACCCGGATCGCCGAGGTCATGGGGGTCCCCGCGACCCGGCTCAAGCGCCTCAACCTGCTCACCGCGGGGGACACCCTGCCCTACGGCGTCACCCTCGCGCAGCCCACCGCGATCCGCTGCTGGGAGGAGCTCGACCGGCAGGTGGACCTCGATCGGCGCCACGAGCGGGTCGCGGAGTACAACCGCACCCACGCCGACACCAAGCGCGGGCTCGCGGTGGTGCCCGTGTGCTTCGGCATCTCCTTCGCCCAGACCGCCCTGAACCAGGCCAGCGCGCTGGTGAACATCTACGTCGACGGCAGCGTCGCGGTCTCCACGGGCGCGGTGGAGATGGGCCAGGGGGTGAACACCAAGATCGCGCTGGTCGCGGCCCGCACCCTGGGGATCGACCCCGCGCGAGTGCGGGTCGACACCACCGACACCACCCGGGTCCCCAACGCCTCGCCGACCTCGGCGAGCACCGGCGCGGACCTCAACGGGATGGCGACCTTACGGGCGTGCGCGACGTTGGTCTCCCGGCTGCAGGAGTTCGCGGCCCGCCACCTCGGGCGGCCCGGGGTCGGCCCCGGCGACATCTCCATTCGCGACGGCGTCGTCCACGTCCACGGCGAGCCGACGGAGCTCCGCTGGGAGAAGCTCGTCGCGGCGGCCCAGTGGGCCCGCATCGACCTCTCGAGCCACGATTTCTACGCCACGCCCGACGTCTACCACGACCAGACCGTGGAGCGGGGGAGGCCGTTCGCCTACTACAGCTACGGCACCTCGGTGACGGAGGTGCTCCTCGACTGCGTGCGCGGCACCTATGCGGTGGAGGCGGTGGACCTGGTGCACGACGCCGGCCGCCCCCTGAGCGAGACCATCGACCGCGGCCAGATCGAGGGCGGCCTGCTCCAGGGCATCGGCTGGGCGACCCTCGAGCAGCTCCGCACCGGCCCGGACGGCCGGCTACGAACCACGGTGAACTCCTACAAGATCCCGGACATCAAGTTCGGCCCGGCCCACGTCGGGATCACCCTGCTCGCGAACTCGGACAACCCCTACGCGGTCTGCAACTCCAAGGCCATCGGCGAGCCACCCTTCATCCACGGGATCGGCGCCTACCTGGCGCTGCTCGACGCCTTGCGGGCGGTCCGCCAGGACCGGCCCTTCCCATCGCTGCCGCTGACGCCGGAGCGGGTGCTGATGGCTCTCCATGGCCCGGCGGAGGACGAAAGCACCTCCCAAGGACGGTAAATATGGTACCTACTTACCATCGGCCCACCGACGTCACCGAGGCGGTCCAGCTCAAGGCGACCCTGGGCGAGGGTGCGGTCTACCTCGCCGGCGGCACCGAGGTGAACAACCTCCACGGGCCCCGGCCCGCCGCGCTGATCGACCTCGCCGGGCTCGGCCTGGGGCGGATCGAGACGACCCCCGAGGGCTTGCGCCTCGGCGCGGGCGTGACCTTCCAGCAGCTCATCGAGCACCCGGACGTGCCCGACTTCCTGCGGGCGGCCGCGCGGCAGATGACCAACCGCAACATCCGCAACCGCGCGACCGTGGGCGGGCACCTCGCCACCAACCGCTCCTGCGCAGACCTCATCCCTGCCCTGCTGGCCGCGTCGGCCACGGTGGCGCGGGTGGACGGGGACTGGCCCCTGGAGCAGCTCCTCGACTCCCCGCCGGACCTGATCCTCGCGGTGTTCGTGCCGGTGACGACCCGGGGCTTCGGCCTCGGCCACCAGACCCGCACCGCCGCCGACGTCTCCATCGTCACGGCCGCGGCCTCCCTGACCCTGGAGGGTGAGGCGCTGCGGCTGCCGATCCTCGCGGTCGGCGGCGTCGCCCCGCACGTAGTCCGGCTGCACGAGGTCGAGCAGGCCCTCGACGGCCGGCCGCTGCCCGTGCTCGAGGAGCTGGAGCGCCGAATCGCGGCCGCGGTCCACCCCCTCGACGACCTGCGCGGCAGCGCCGCGTACAAGCGCCAGATCGCCGCCGTGCTCGGGGCCCGGGCCCTGCAGACGGCCGTCCACCGATTCCTCTCGGCCGAGGGAGCCCGCTGATGCCAGTCCCAGTCACCCTGAACGGTTCCCCGCGCCTGCTGCAGGCCGAGCCTGGCGACAACCTCCGGGACGTGCTGCGCCGGGAGGGCGTGCTGTCGGTCCGCAACGGCTGCGACGGCGAGGGCACCTGCGGCGCGTGCGCGGTGCTCATCGACGGCCGGCTCACCAACACCTGCCTGCTCGTCGCGGGCCAGGTCGCCAACAGCGATCTGCGCACCGTGGAGGGGCTGGCCCGGCCCCACGAGCTCTCGGCCCTGCAGCGCGCGTTCGTCGACGCGGGGGTCGTCCAGTGCGGCTACTGCACCGGCGCGATGCTGATGGCCATCGCCGAGCTGCTGGAGCGGGTGGACCGGCCGAGCCGGGAGCAGGTGCGGGACGCCCTGTCCGGGACCTTCTGCCGCTGCACCGGCTACGAGCAGATCTTCGGGGCGGTCGAGCTGGCCGTGGCCCGCAAGAGCGACCCGGCGACCCCCGTGGACGCGCCGCGCTTCCGGGAGGGCCTGCGCTACGTCGGCAAGGCCTGCGGCAAGGTCGACGGCACCCAGCTCGTGCGGGGCGAGGCCGCGTTCGTGGAGGACCGGGTGCGCCCCGGCCACTGCCACCTCGCGCTGCTGACGAGCCCCCACGCCCACGCGTACATCCGCCGCATCGACGCCACCCGCGCCCTGGCCTTGCCCGGCGTGGTCACGGTGATCACCCACGAGAACTGCCCGGACGTCTGGTACAACCCCGCGGGCCAGGGGTTCCCCGAGCCCTCGCCCTACGACCGGCGGATGTTCGACCAGAAGGTCCGCCACGTCGGCGACCGGGTGGCCGCGGTGGTCGCGGAGACCGCGGAGATCGCCAGGGCCGCCCTCGCGCTCATCGACGTCGAGTACGAGGTCCTGCCCGGCGTCTTCACCATCGACGAGGCCAAGCGGCCCGGCGCGCCGGTCGTGCACCACGCCCGGGTCGAGTACGTCGTCGGGGCGCCCGCGGACCTCGACGCGTACAACGCGGGGGTCGATCCGCGGGAGGGCACGATCATCTACCAGTTCCCGATCCACGCGGATCCGCACCGCAACCTCGCGGCCTCGGTCCACGGCGGGATCGGCGACATCGACCGCGGCTTCGCCGAGGCCGACGTGGTGCTCGAGCGGACCTACGAGACGAGCCAGGTGCAGTGCACCCCCGTCGAGCCGCACATCGTCTACAGCCGGATGGAGGGCGACCGGCTCATCCTCCACGCCTCGACCCAGGTGCCCTGGCACGTGCGCCGCATCATCGCCCGGATCCTCGGGGTGAAGGAGAGCCGCCTGCGGGTGATCAAGGAGCGGGTGGGCGGCGGCTTCGGCTCCAAGCAGGACATGGTGCTGGAGGAGGTGGCCGCCTGGGCCACCTGGATCACGGGCCGCGACGTCCTGTACCGCTACACCCGGGAGGACGAGTTCGTCGGCTCCCGCACCCGCCACACGATGAAGATGCGGGTGAAGCTCGGCGCGACCCGCGACGGGCGGCTGACCGCGATGCACCTGGACCTCGAGGCCAACACGGGCCCCTACGGCGCGCACTGCCTCACCGTGCCCATGAACGCGTGCTCCAAGTCCTTGCCCTTGTTCCTCTGCGACAACGTGCGGTTCGACGTCCACACGTACTACTCGAACATCGCGCCCACCGGCGCGTACCAGGGCTACGGCGCGCCCAAGGGCTCCTTCGCGGTGCAGCTCGCGGCCGCGGAGCTCGCGGCCGAGCTCGGCATGGACCCCCTGGACTTCATCGAGCAGAACCGGGTGCGGGAAGGCGTGATGCTCGAGATCCTCCGCTGCCTCGGGGAAGGACGGGAGGGGACGCCCCAGCTCGTCCACACCTGCGGCCTCGGGCCGGCCCTCGCGCAGGGCCGGCAACTCATCGGCTGGGGCGACAGGACGTCGAGCGACGACCCCGACGTGAAGATCGGCCAGGGAGTGGCCATCATCCAGCAGGGCTCGGGCCTACCCGCGCTGGACCAGTCCAATGCGGCCATCACGCAGAGCGGTGATGGGACCTTCATCCTACTCTCCGGCGGGACGGACCTCGGGACCGGCCTCGACACGGTCACGGTCAAGATCGCGGCCGAGACGCTGCTGGTCCCCCTGGACCACGTCGCGGTGATGGCCGCGGACACCGACGCCACGCCCTTCGACGTGGGGGCCTACGCCTCGTCCGGGACGTACTTCTCCGGCGGGGCCGCGCTCAACGCCGCGCTGAAGATGAAGAAGCTGCTCCTCGCCGAGGCCGCGGCCATGCTCTCCGAGCCCGAGAACCACCTCACCCTGGCCTGGCCGGGGGTGGTCCGGGGGCTCTCGGGCGAGGTCAGCTACGAGCAGATCGCCCGCCGCACCCAGAGCGGGACGGGGGGCGGCCAGCTCATCGCCGCGGGCCACTTCATCACCGACAAGGGCTCCTTCCCCTACGGCGCGCACTTCTGCGAGGTCGCGGTGGACACCCGCACGGGCAAGGTGCGCATCCTGAAGTACTACGCCCTGCAGGACGCGGGCACGCCCATCAACCCCGAGCTCGCGCTCGGCCAGATCTACGGCGGCGTGCTCAAGACCATCGGCCACGCCCTGTACGAGGAGATGCGCTACGACGCGCAGGGGCGCTGCCTCAACCCGAACTTCGTGGACTACAAGGTCCCGCAGGTCGGCGATCTGCCGGACGTGTTCCAGGCCGTGCTCATCGACACCAACGACCCCTTCGGGCCGCTGGGGGCCAAGTCCATCTCCGAGATCTCCTGCAATGGCGCCGCGCCCTGCCTCGCGGCCGCGATCCACGACGCGGTCGGCGTGTGGATCCGGAGCTGGCCCTTCTCGCCGGAGAAGATCCTGCGGGCGCTGGGGCGGATCCCCCAGGACGCGTGATGATCTGCGGGGTCCTCCTCGCCGCGGGCGCGTCCCGGCGGATGGGGCGGGACAAGCTCGCCCTCCCCTGGCGGGGTACGACGGTGCTCGCCGCGACCCTCGCCCGGTGGCAGGCGGCCAGGCTGGACCTCTTGCTCCTCGTGCGTCGGCCGGGGGCTCCGGACGCGCCCCCCGGGGTGCAGGTGGTGCTCAACCCGGACGCGGACGAGGGCATGGGCTCCTCCCTGCGCCGGGCGGTCCGGGCCTTGCCCGTGGGTACCGACGCGGTGGTCGTGGGGCTGGCGGACATGCCCGAGGTCACCACGGCTACCCTCGACCTCCTGGTCGACGCGTGGCGTCCGTGCGGGCCGGCAGGCATCGTCGCGCCCTCGCACGACGGGCGCCGCGGCCACCCGGTGGTGTTCGGCGCCGCCCACCTCCCCGCGCTGGCGCTGCTCGGGGGCGATCAGGGGGCGCGGGCCCTGCTGGCCACCGGCCCCGTCACCTTGCTGCCCGTCGCGGACCCGGGCGTGCTCCGCGACCTCGACACCCCGGCGGACCTGGAGGCGGCCCCGTGCGCGTGCTGATCCTCGGTGCGGGCGAGCACGCCTCCAGCACGGCCCATCGCCTGTTTCGCTGCGGCCTGACCGTGGTGCTGACGGAGGTCCCGGCGCCCCTGGCGGTCCGCCGGGCGGTCTCCTTCTGCAGCGCGGTCTGGGAGGGCGAGGTGGTGGTGGAGGGAGTCCGGGCGGTGCACCGCCCCCTCGCCGCGGCCCTGCCTGCCGCGCCCGACTGCGTCACGGTGGTGGTCGACCCGGACGCCACGCTGGTGGAAGGCTGGCGCCCCGACGTGCTCGTGGACGCGCGGCTGCTCAAGCAGCCGGGGGCGACCTCGGTCGCGCAGGCCCCCCTGGTGATCAGCCTCGGCCCGGGCCCCTGCGCCGGGGTAGACGCACACGTCGTGGTCGAGACCCAGCGGGGCCACGACCTCGGACGGCTCATCGCGTCGGGCTGCGCCCTCCCGGACACGGGCGTGCCCGGGACGATCGGCGGCCACGACACGACGCGGGTGCTGCGGGCCCCCGTGGCCGGGGTCGTGCGGGGAATGCGGACCATCGGCGACCCCGTGGCCGCGGGCGAGACCGTCGCCATGGTCGGCGAGGTACCGGTGGCCAGCCAGATCGCCGGCGTGGTGCGGGGCCTGCTGCGCGACGGGACCCTCGCCACCCCGGGCCTCAAGCTCGCGGACGTCGATCCGCGTGGCGAGCCGCGTTACTGCCACACCCTGTCGGACAAGAGCCGCACCCTCAGCGGGAGCGTGCTCGAGGCGATCCTTGCGCACGGACGGCGCTGAGCAGGGATCGCCGCTGCCCACGCGCGGCGATCTGTGGCTCATGGGCGGCGGCGGCAAGACGACCCTGATGTACCGCCTCGCGCACGCGGCGGTCGCCCGGGGCGACCGGGCGGTGTGCACCACCACCACTCACATCTGGCCCCCCGAGCCGCTCCAGTGCCCCGATCTCCGGGTCGCGGAGTACGACGCGGCGGCAGTGGACCTGCGTGAGCGACCCCTTCCTTTCGTCACGATCGTTCGCCGAATCGTGAACGGAAAGTGCCAGGGTTTCGCTGCAGATGAGGCGATCGGCCTACGAACCGCGGCCGACCTGCTGCTCATCGAGGCCGACGGCGCCGCGGGGCGCCCGCTCAAGGCCCACGCTCCCCACGAGCCCGTGATCGCCCCGGAGGCGTCCTGCGTGGTCGCGGTGGTGGGCGGCTGGTGCGTCGGCGCCCCCCTCGACGCGACGCACGTCCACCGGCCGGAGCGCTTCGCCGCCTTGTCGGGCCGGGCCCTCGGCGCCCCCGTGACAGCCGCGGACGTCGCCCGGGTGCTGCTCCACGACGACGGCTGGCTCGCCGCGGTGCCCCCCGGGGCCGCGTTCCACGTCGTCGTCACCGGGACCGACCCCGGGATCCGCCAGGCCCTGGCCCGCCACCCCCGGGCGGGCCGGCTCGCGGGACTGCACGGGGGCTGAGGCGAGGGGGCGGGGGTTCCTGTCAGTACCAGGGACGCATCACCTCGGCGGTCGATTCGAAGTCGCTCAGCTCGCCAGCGGCGGCGAAGCGGAGTCGCCAGCGCATGAAGACGTCGGCCTGCTCGGCCGCGCTCTGACGAGCCCAGAGGACCACCTCCACGCCGCCGTCGGGCAGGGGCCGCGCCCGGGGAGGAGCGAAGGCGGGGCTGCCCGGGCCTCCACCAAAGGTCGCCGGACGGCGCCAGAGCACCTCGTGGAACGCCAGCGCGATCGTCTCGACCCAGTCCCGGGCGAGCTCGGCCCGCCTCCGCGCCGAGGAGACACCGAACGCGGCACCGAGGAGCTCCCGGGCCGCCGGCTCGAGGTCCAGCCAGCGGCCGTCGGGAAGAAACACGCCCCGCGTCGTGCAGAAAGACTCTTGCTGCGCCGATCCCAGCACGACCACTCCGGGCCGGCGGGTCGGCCGACCGACGCACACCGAGCTGCGGTCCCCGGGGAAGCGGCGGCGGTACGCTTGCTGGGCTCCCTCGTTGGTGGCGAGGTCGATGGGGAGGGCCGGGTCCGCGGCAACCGTGGCCGTGTCTGGCGCCACCGGCGGGGTTGCCGGGGCCGCAACCGCGGCCGAGCCCGTGTCGTCGGGGACGACCGCGTCCGGGGGGACGCGGGACGCCTCGGGCTGCGCGGCAGTCGGGGGTGCGGGCGCACACGCGCTCAGTCCGCTGAGCAGCAGGCTCGCCAGCAGCGGGGACAGCAGCGCCCGCCCACCCCGAGCCGGTTCACGGAGCGGCATTGGGGACGACCCGGCCGCGGGCATCGATGGTGTAGCCGGTGACCTGGTCCTTGGCGAGCTGGGCTGGCTTGAAGTCGACGTGCACGTGCAGCTTGCCTCCGGGATCGGGACCATGGCCGGGAACTCCCGTCTTCACGCGCTTCTTACTGAACTTGGCGTTGACCTCATCCGCTACGAGCTGATCATTGTAGCAGGATTGCCAGCCGAAGTCGTTCTCGACGGCGGCCTGCTCCAGGGCCTCGTAAAACTCTACTGTCTTGGGCCCATCGTAAAAGCCCTTGTGCGGTCCTTCCTTCATGTAGCTGCCACCAAGGAAGAAATCGGCCGAAAATTCACCCCAGCTATGAGTAGGATACGTTCCAACACGAAAATCGGAAAATTTATCACGAATCTTTTTAATATAGTCTAGTACGTCTTTTGAAAAGGTGCGATAACATTTGCGGCTCTTCAGGACCTTCTCGGCGATCGGTGTGAGCTTCGCGATCTCCTCGTTGATCCGGTCCCGTTGCTTCTGAGTAACCGCCTCCCCCCCATCCCGGACCCGCTCCACCTTCTCGAGCTCCGCGGTCTTGACCTTGACCTTCTTCCGGCTCCCTTGCTGGTAGCTGATCCCGCCGTCCTTGGCCTCCACCTGGCTGGTGCTGACGACGACCTCGAAGGATTCCGCGGCCGGGTCCACCGTGGTGGGGAGCTCGACGACGCGGAGGATCTCTTTTTGGGCCTTGCCCTTGGCGGTGGGCTTGCGCAGGATGACGAACTCGTCCAACCGCGAGTGGAGGTCCTTGATGCCCAGCGCCGCCAGGCGGGAGGGCCGATCCGCGCTGAGCTCGAGCTCGTCGAGCTCCGCCGTCTCGACCACGGGGGTCTTGCGCTCTCCGGTCTGGAAGCGGGCCTGGAAATCCTTGTCCAGGGCCGCGACCTCCTCGCCGGCCTTCTCGAGTCGAGCGGTGGCCGGCAGCTTGTCTTTGCCCGTGGTCTGGAGGCGGTAGGCGGTCCCCTCGGGCTTGACCACACCGTAATCGACCATCAACTGGAAGGTCGGCTCGAGATCGGCCGGGGCCTGCATCTTGGGGCGGAGCTTGGCCCGCAGCTTGGAGTCGGCCAGCAGCGCGGCCGGCTCGAGGAGAGGACCGGGGGCGAGCCACTTCTTGACCTCGTCGACTCCGGCGGCGAGGTGCTCGGCCGTCTTGCCGAGCCCCGTGAGCACGGTCTCGGTCGCTTCGCTGAGCCCCTCGAGCACGGACTCGGCCGCCTGTGCGAGGGCTTCGCCGCCGGACGCGGCAGCCGCTGGCGACGCCTGGTCCGCGGTCGGGGCACCTTTCTTGGATTGCTCGGCCGCATCCGGCGCGGGCTGCTTGCCGGACTTCTTGCTCGACTTCGGCGCGGCCTGCTCGGCGGCCTTCTTGCCCGCTCGTTTGCCCGATTTCCCGTCGGTCTTCTTGCCGGCCGACGCCTTGGACTGGGCGGTTGCCCAGGCCACGATGGCCCGGGCGTTGTCGATGAGCTGCAGCTCCCGGGCCAGCTCCTGCTGCATCTCCTTCTGGGGTGCGGAGCCCGCAGCCAGGGACTCGAACTGCAGGGCCTGCTGGGGAGCGCCGCCAGCCTCGGGCTCGAGCAGGTGCTCCACCGACCGACCTTGCACCACCTGCGCCGCGATCTGATCGGCGCGGCGCTCGAAGGGATCACCCGCCCGCCCGAGCTGGCCCGGGGGCGCGGTCCCCAGCCGCTGCGCGACGACGTGCGCGGCCTCGTGCGCGACGGTCTGCAGATCGGGGGCGCCGCCGAAGGCGACCTCCTCTCCCAGGGCATAGGCCCGCACGCCCAGGTCGGCGCAGGCCTGCGCGGCGGCCTCGTCGAGGTGCGCGGCGATCCGCCCGACATCGTGCCGGCCGAAAGCCCGCTGGATCGCCCCGAGGTGCGGCAGCGCGCGGGCCGGGCCGCTCAGGCCCGCGCGGGCCGTGACCGCCGGGTCGCCAGGACCAGCCGCGCCCGCCCCCGCCTCGTCCGCTGCCGGGTCCAGCCGGGCCTGCTGCTGCTCGAAGGACAACCCCGCAAGCTGCCGCTGCCGCCGGCTCGGGCGAGACCCTGGGGCCGTGGCCGTGCCCTCGCCGTCATGGTCCGGGGACACCGCCACGAGAGAGCTCTGGTCCTTCTGCTCCAGGGGCATGGCCAACTCCTGCAGCCCACCGTGATGGCTGGACGATTGTTCCAGTCTAGCTTCGCCTGGCCGGGCCGACAACCAGCAGACCACGCGCGGGCGCCTGTCGGACGCTGGCCGGAGGTGTGAACGCAGCTCGAGGTCGTGACGGAGCACGGCCTGCTGCCTCATCGGGCCGGGCCTTCCGCGGGCTGCGGACGTCGGGCGACGAAGAGCTCGCCAGAGCACGCGACCGTCCGGCACGTCCAACGACAGTGCCTGCGAGCCCCGGCGAAGGCTTGTCCTCGACCGCCAGATCCCCTACCTTGGGCCGCCATCGCTGAAGCTCGTTCCCTGACCACGGTGCCTGGCAGCGCTCCTGCCCGAAGCCGGCCTCAGGGAAGAGGGAGGTCCGTCGCCCATGCCGCTGCTCCGTCGTGTCCTGCCGTGGTGCTTGCTCGGGTCCGGTGTCCTCTTCAGCGCCTGCGACGGGGACGAGCCCTCGCCCGCCCCGGCCCCGGCAGCCCTCGGCACGGTGCAGGGACGGGTCGTCGACCTGACGGGCGCCCCCCTCGCCGGCGCCCGGGTCCTGGCCCTCGCGCAGCAGACCACCAGCGACGCGGACGGTCGCTTCGTGCTCGGCGGGCTGCCCGACGCCGGGACGGTGCCCCTGACCGCGCGCCACCCGGGGATGACGACGGCCCAGCAGCGGGTCGAGCTGGTGGCCGGGGCTGCGACCGCGCGGCTGACCCTCGCGCCGACCACCCAGCAGCGGCTGCCGGACGCGGCGGCCGGCGGGATCGTCCAGGGCCCGGATGGGCTGGGGCTGGAGTTCTCGGGGACGTTCCGGGATGGTGCCGGGCAGACCCTCCACGGCCCGGTGGACGTCGGCGTCCGCCGCGTGGAGGCGACCGAGCTGGCCGCCGCGCCTCCCCTCACGGACGAGCATGG
>JAVEVO010000136.1:4322-17869 GCA_034005005.1 Myxococcota bacterium | reverse complement strand
GCCCTCGCCCTCCGCGCCCTCGCCCTCACCCTCTCCGCCCTCGCCCTCGCCCTCTGCACCCTCGCCCTCCGCACCCTCGCCCTCGCCCTCTGCGCCCTCACCCTCCGCACCCTCACCCTCACCCTCGCCCTCGCCCCCACCTCGCCGGTCCCCGGAGTCATCGCACCCGCCCACGGCGAGCAAGACCACCAGCACCAACCCAGTCATCGACCATGCGCGCATCGCAGCCCTCTTCTGCCAGCCTCCGGGACGGATCGTCCGGGGGGAGAGTAGCCGACCCGGGGGCCGGACACCACTCCTTGACGGAGGACCGCCCGGCGAGGAGAAGAGCACGGTCGACGAGCCGACGGGGGGCGACGGGAGCCCCGCGCGCCTCGCCGTGGGGGTCCCCATGCTCCTGCCCTTCCCGGGCCCGCTGCTGAACGCGACCTTCCTCCGCCGCCGCCAGCGCTTCCTCGCGGACGTGCGCCTGGCCGACGGCCGGGAGACGACCGCCCACTGCGCCAACACGGGGTCCATGCGCGGCCTGCTGACCGCGGGTGCGGCCGCCCTGCTCTGGGACTCCGGGGACCCGGCCCGCAAGCTGCCCCTCTCCCTGAAGGCCCTGCAGGCCGACGGCGTCTGGGTCGGCGTGGACACCCAGCTCCCCAACCGCCTGGTGGCCGCGGCGATCGCCGCGGGCGAGGTGCCCGCGCTCGCGGGCTACCCCGAGCAGCGCCCCGAGGCCCCCTGCGGTCCGGGCACCCGGCTGGACCTGCTGCTCACGGGGCGGGCCGACCTCCCCCCGTGCTGGGTCGAGGTGAAGAACGTCACCCTGGTCGAGGCCGGCGTCGCCCTGTTCCCCGATGCGGTGACCACCCGCGGCCGCAAGCACCTCGGCGTGCTCGCGGACCGGGTCCGGGCCGGGGAGCGGGCCGCGATGGTGTACCTCGTGCAGCGCGGGGACGGGCGCAGCTTCGCGCCCGCGGCCGCGATCGATCCCGCCTACGCCGAGGCCTTGCGGCAGGCCGCGGCCCACGGAGTCGAGGTCTACGCGCTGGGAGCCACGGTGACCCCGGCGGGCGTCGCGACCACGGGCCTGGTGCCCGTGCGCCTCGGCTGACTCACGGATCGCGGGGGCGAGAGGCGGCGGACGCGGGCTCGGCCGCGGGCTCGGCCGCGGGCCCGGACGCGGGCCCGGACGCGGGAGTGTCGAGGAGGGCCGACGCCTCCGGGGGGGCCGGCGGCCCGGCCCGCAGGGTGAAGAAGGCCAGCTCGGGGCGGGTGCCCACCCGGACTCCGGGACCACCGCGGCCGTGGCCGAGCCCCACGTTGACATAGACCTGATTGCCACGCACGGTGTGCAGCCCGCTCAGGTAGGGCTCGCCGACCCGGCGGGCGATGGCCGGGGTCAGGTTGCCGAGCACGACCTGGCCGCCGTGGGTGTGGCCGGAGAACATCACGAGGCCCGCGCCGGGCGGCAGCTTCTCGACGGTGCGGGGTCCGTGGGCCAGGACGAGCCGGGACTCACCAGGAGGAAGGTCCCGCAAGGCGGCGTCCATGTCATCATGACCAGTACGAAGGTCACCGATCCCCACGATCCACAGGGGCCGCCCCCGCACCTCGATCCGTCGGGCCGCGTTCTCGAGCACCGTGTACCCGACCTCGGCGAGCTCCCGGGTGACCCGCGGCGCGTCGACCCAGTGATCGTGGTTGCCCAGCACCGCGAAGGTCGGCGGGATCAGGCCCGCGAAGACCTGCCCGACCCGCTTCGTGGGGCCGCGGCCGAAGGTGACGAAGTCCCCCGTGAGGAAGACCAGGTCGGGCCGGGCCTCGTTGACCGCGGCGATGGCCCGGCGGACCCGGTCGTCGGGGGTGAAGACTCCGAGGTGCGCGTCGGAGATCTGCGCGACGCGCAGCCCGTCGAGCCCGGGATCGAGCCCGGGGACGACCAGCGTGGTGTCCGTGACCGCGAACTCGAGCCGGGCCGGGGCGGCATTCCCCGTGGTGGCGACCAACAGCAGGGCGAGGACGCTCGCGGCGACCACACGACCACGGACCCAGGGCATGGGGGCTCCTCGGGGCCGGTCCAGACCGGGGACCGACCCGCTCTGGTCTCAACCGCCAGCGGGTCCCGGTTGTTCCGGGAAGCTGCGCGCGGCCTCGTCAGAACGCGCGATCCGAGGTATGCTCCCTGTCGCCTCCGAGGACTGGACCGGTGTAGCTGGCGGCGGTCTGCTGCCCCGACCGGGGTCCACGCGGGCCAGGGGGAGGACCATGAGCCAGACGGGAGATTTGCCGGCCGGCCAGCCGGACGAGGGCACCCCGGAGCCGGGCGCGCCGGCCAGCGGGGCCTTGCCCCCGGAGGCCGGGCGGCTGCTGCGCCTGGTCATCGACCACCTGCCCGGCTGGCTGGCCCTGGTCACGCTGGACGGCCGGTACCTCATCGCCAACCAGAAGTACACCGAGACCTTCCAGCGCCCCCTGGACGCGATCGAGGGCCACCCGTACCTCGAGGTCACCGGGGAGCTGGGGGAGCGGCACCGACCACTCCTCGAGGCATGCGCAGGCGGCGCCACCGTGCCCTTCGACGAGGTCCTGGTGGACGCCCAAGGGCAACGGATCCACGCGCACGGGGTCTACCGGCCGATCCGGGGGGACGACGGCCAGGTGCAGTACCTGTCGGCGTACGCCCTGGACATCACCGACCGGGTCCGGGTCGAGGAAGCCCGCCAGCGCAGCGACGCGCGGCTGGCCGTGACCCTGCGCAGCATCGGGGACTCCGTGGTGGCCGTGGACGACCAGGAGCGGGTGGTGCTGCTCAACCAGGCCGCGGAGCGGCTCCTGGATCTACGGCCGCAGGAAGCCCAGGGCCGCCCCCTGGCCGAGGTCGTGCCCCTGCGCCCGGTGTTTCCGGACGGCCACGAGCTGGTGCGACGGGACGGGACGACGCTCCCCGTGGAGATCCGCTCGTCTCCGGTGCCCGACCCGGGAGGAGGGCCCGGCGGCCGCGTCCTGGTGCTGCGGGACCTGACCGCGCAGCGGCAGCGGGAGGCCGACCGTATCCAGGCCCAGAAGCTCGAGGCCCTGGGCCTGCTCGCCGGCGGAATCGCTCATGATTTCAATAACTTGCTGACGAGCATCCTCGGCAACGTCTCCCTGGCCCAGTCCCGCGCCGGGCTGCCCGCGGCCGCCCATGCGGACCTGCAGCGCACCCTGGACGCGAGCCAGCGGGCCACGGGGCTGACGCGGCAGCTCCTGACCTTCGCCCGGGGCGGCGCGCCGGTGCGACAGCTCACCGACCTGCGGCGCCCCATCCGGGAGGCCGCGGCCTTCGCCTCGGCAGGGTCGCAGGCCCGCTGCCGGATCACCGTGGCCCGGGACCTCTGGCCCGCGGAGGTCGACGAGGGCCAGCTCGCCCGCGTCGTCCAGAACCTGGTGCTCAACGGGCTCGAGGCCATGGATGGCCAGGGGGAGCTGGACGTCTCCGCGGGCAACCTGCAGCTCGCGGACGGCGACTCCCGGGGGCTGCCCCCGGGACCCTACCTGCAGTTGCAGGTGATCGACCGGGGGAGCGGCATCCCCGACGCGGCCCGGCCGCACCTGTTCGACCCCTACTACACGACCAAGGAGCGGCGCAGCGGGCTGGGGCTGGCCATCAGCCACTCCATCGTCCAGCGCCACGCCGGCTGGATCGGCGTCGCCGCGACCTCGCCCGCGGGGACGACCCTCGAGGTGCTGCTCCCGGCCCGGCCCGAGGCCCCCCGGCCCCAGCCCGCGCCCGGCCGCACCCTGACGACGCCGCAGAGCGGGCGGGCTCTGGTCATGGACGACGAGCCCGAGGTGCTCGAGTTCCTCTCGTCCGCGCTCGCCCGGATCGGCTGGCAGGTGGTCCCCGTCCTCGACGGTGCGGCCGCGGTCCGGGCCTTCGCCGCGGAGCGGGCGGCCGGGCGCCCCCTCGACGCGGTGATCCTCGACCTGACCGTGCCCGGCGGCCTCGGCGGGGTGGAGACCCTGCGGCAGCTCCGGCAGCTCGACCCCGACGTCTGGGCGGTCGTCACCTCGGGCTACTGCGCGGACCCCGTCCTCGCCAACCCGGCGGGCTACGGCTTCGCCGCGGTCCTCCCCAAGCCCTTCCGGGTCGAGGCCCTCGCCAGCCTGCTGACCCAGGCCGTCGCGCGGCGCTAGCGCTGGTGGGGACCGGCAGCCGGGTGGGGACCGGCAGCCAGGTGGGGACCGGCCTCCGCGCCGGTCCCGGCCACTCCTTGATTTTCCGCCTGACGGTCCCTATCTTTTGTATAGGAGCTTCCACCAGAATGGTTCGTGGAGGCCCCCAAGGAGCCGATGAACAACCACCTCCCGAGAATCATTCCCCACCGGACGGTCAGCCGTCCCCCTCCGGCGATACGTTCCATACTCGGGTTTGGTGCCCTCGTCCTCCTCCTGATCTCCTCTCTCAGCTCCATTTCTTCTGCTCAAACTACGGAATTTCTTCCACCGGATGCTCTCTCGCTCTCGATCATCCCATCAGAGCACCCAGAGCCCCGGCAACCCGTCCACTCGGACCGGTCGATCGAGACATCTGTCCCCACGAAGGATTTCGAGTTCGTGGTGATCTCCGACATCCATGCCACCAGCCTCGGCAACGTGCAGCCGAGCTTCCATGTCCTCGTGGGCAAGCTCGTCGAGATGCGGCCGGAGTTCATCGTCATCACGGGGGATTCGGTCTCCGGCTTCCAGAACGACAAGATGCCCCTCGCGCGGGTCCGCACCTGGTGGGCCGGGCTCGAGCAATCCCTGGAGCCTCTCCAGCAGGCAGGTATTCCGCTCTACATCATCCCCGGAAACCATGACGTTTATACCAGCGAGCATCGCCAGGCCTACACCGAGGCCGGCCTGCGCCTGCTGGGGGCCGCGGCCAGATTCACCCCCCTGCACGGCGAGCTGCCCTACCGGTACTCCGCCGACGTCCACGGCGTGCACCTGGTCTTCTTGCCCATCACCAGCCGCACGGTGCCCGACGAGGTCCTGAGCTGGCTGGAGCAGGACCTCGCCACGGCCGCCGGGGCGCGCCTGAGGCTGGTCTTCGGGCACATCCCCCTGGTCTCCGTGGTCGGCCGGGCCAGCCCCCGGGCGTTCCAGGTGCGGCTCGGCGGTCCCCTGGTCCGGGGCCGGGCCGACGCCTACTTCGCCGGCCACGAGCACCTGGTCTGGGACGAGACGATCACGGTCCACGGCCAGCCCCTGCGCACGGTCACCGTCGGCACCGCCACGGGCGGCTTCTACAACCCCCTCAGCCTCGGCCGGGTCCAGCAGCACTGCCGGGGCCACCGCTGCCTCATCCCCGGCACCGGCCAGCCCTTCTGGCTCCGGCCCGGCGGCCGCACCCAGAAGCTCTCCCAGACCTTCACCCGGGTGAGGGTCCAGGGCGACCAGTTCGAGGTCATCCCCCAGGCCCTCCGCCGGGACGGCCGGATCACCGGGATGGGGGGCATCTGACGAGGACCCGACATCATCGAAGGTGCGCCGGTCCTGGCGCCGCGCTTCACGCCCGCACCACCACCACCGTCACCCCGTCCTGCGCGACCTCCTCCACCGTGCCCCGCTGCTCCCAGGGCAGTGCGGAGCCCCGGTCGAAGAGGACCAGGTAGCCCCGGTCCCGGCCGAGGCGGGCCGCGTAGCGCGCGACCTGCGCGAGGCCCTCGGGGAGGGTCCCGGAGTCCCGGAGCAGCTTCAGCTCGATGACGTCCTCGCGATCGGCCAGCTCGACGACGAGGTCCGCGCGGCCAGTGCCGATCGCGAACTCGCGGTGGATCTGCCCGCCACCGTTGACGATCCGCTGGAGGTAGGCCATGAAGACCAGGTGGGGCGCGGCCTCCTGGTAGGGCATGCCCCGCAGCAGCACCTCGCCGTGGCGGCGCCAGAACTTCAGGAAGCCGTCGATGAGCTTCGGGACATCCAGGGTGCCATCGGGCAAGAGGTACCAGGAGGTCTCCGCCGCGATGCCCATCTGCACGTGAGCCGTCAGGATGCGGGGGATGATCTCCTGGTAGATGGGGTTGGCGATGGCCACCGTACCCTGCCGGCGGGCGACGAGGCCGAGGTCGCGGGCATAGGCGAAGTCGTCGTCGAAGGTCGCGTCGAAGCTCGTCTGCCCCACGAGGATCGGCTCGAGCACCCGTCGGACGCGTGGCTCCAGCAGCTTGTCCACGAGGCTGTCGAGGTGGGTGTCCCGGCGCTCGATGAGGATCTCCCGGGCCTGCAGCACGTGCGCCCGGGTCACCGTCGCGGTGCGGTCGCGGACCAGGGCGTCCGGCTCGGTGGTGAGGACTCCGGCGAGCGCGTTGACCAGCCAGGGCTGACCCTGGGACTGCGTGAACACCTCCGCGGCCGCGTCCGGCGTGAAGGGCTGGCCTGTCTGGGCTGTGTGCTGCGCGAGCAGCGAGGCGACCTCGGCCGCGGTGAAGTTGCGCAGGGTGAGCGAGCGGGCCTTCACGTTGAACGGCGACGCGGTCCCCAGGCTGATGCCATCGGGGCGGACCGCGAGGCGGACCTTGTAGTCCCGGACGTCCCGGAGGCCGATGAGCCCCACCGACTGGGGAAAGCTCCCGGGCCGGCCCACGAAGCCCTCCCGGAGCTGCCGGAGCACCGCGATGAGGCTCTCGTCCTGGAGGGCGTCGATCTCGTCGAGGAAGAGGACCACTGGACGGGGGCAGGCCACGGCCCAGCGGGTGAGCTGGGCGCTGAAGCGGCTCAGCGGGTTCACCGCGTCCAGCGTCTCGGGCGCAGGCGGCTGGAGCTCCGGCGGGAGGTCGCGCTGGGCGGTCTGCCAGAGGGAGTAAGTCAGCGCCTGCACGGCTGCCACCGCGTCGCGGCCCGCGGCCTCGCCGACCTCGCAGGACGCGAGCAGCGCCGCGTACCTGCCCCCGGCGGTGAGCTGCCGGGCCAGCTCGAGCAGGGCGGTGGTCTTGCCGCTCTGCCGGGCCGCGTGCACCACGAAGTACTGCTCCTGCTCCACCAGCGGCTCCACCAGGGGCAGCCGCTCGCCGGCCGGCAGCATGTAGTGGCGTTCGGGGTTGCAGGGTCCGGCGGTGTTGAAGATGCGCGGCATGGCGGCTCCTTGGGCTTCCCGGAGCATCATAGCCGAGGAGGGGGAGCGAGGGACAGAGATGGGTACTTTCGTCACAGAAAGGCCCCGGCCCGATCTCCCGGATTGGGTGGCGCTGCCCGACGCGCTGGGGATATGCTGGCCAGACGCTGGTGCCGTGCCTCACGCCGGGCGCCGAGCGTGGAGAGGCGGGCGCCGGGAGGACCGGCGGGCCGCGGGGCCGGTTCCCCACGGCGCAGGGCCGGGGGTGATCGCTCACCCCGGGAGGTTCATCATGGTCCAGCGGACGCCGGGCATGCCCCCGACCGGCGCGCAGGCCGCCGGAGGCGCCCACGGGCGCTCCCCGGGCCGCGACGCCCTCCGGATGGCGCTCTGCTGCGGTCTTCTCGGCGCCGGCTTCGGCGCGGGGGTCGGCTGGAACGCCATCGGCGCCGGCTACGAGCTCTTGTGGCTGCCCGCGATGCTGGCCGCCGCCGGGGTCGGCGGTCTGTCGTGGCGGGTGTTCGTGGCGGGCCGGCCCACCGGCGGCCTCTGGCGCGGCCTGCTGGTGGGGGCCGCCACGGGCGCCGTCGCGCACTACGTCTGCTGGTACCTGATGATCCTCGGCGTCAACCTCTGCGCCTGGACGACGGACGGCTGCCGGAGCTCGCTCGGCGAGCTGCCCATCGACCCGCTCAACGGGCTCTGGGGCGCCGCCGTGCTGACGGCCGGCAGCCTGCTGCTGCTCGGACCGCTGACCGTGCCGGCCGGCGCGCTGGCGGGGGTGCTCTGCGGCTGGTGGCAGCGGCGGCCCTGACCGCGCCGCTCACCGCCGCGACCCGGGCCGAGGTTCTGGTACGAAAGACCCAAGGACCCCATCGCGAAGGAGTCGTGAGTACGCCTCGGATGTCCTGATCTGGTGCTCTCCGCACGGCGCCACGCCTCCCCACCTCGCGGCGGGCTCTTCCTGCCCACCACGGATCGTCGTGACCTCCTGCAGGCCTGGGGAATCTGCTCCGTGGTGGCTTCCGGAGGGTGGCATCTTCCCCGAAGGCTGCTAGAGTGGTCCACGTCCTGCGCCACATGGAGCTGCCCGATGCGATCCGAGTCCAGGCGTTCACTGTTGCCGTTGCTGCTGCTGTCGCTCTGCACCGTCGGCTGTGGCGGCGAGGAGCCGGACGCGAGCCAGGAGGAGGCCGCGGCCTGCCAGGCCGCGGTGGACCAGATGGCCCGGTGCTACCCGGACCTGGCCGCGGAGGCGACCTGCACCCCGGAGACCCTGGCCCGCTTCGAGTCCCTGCAAGGGCAGGACTGCGGCCAGGTGGAGCAGCAGGGCAAGGCCGACGCCTTCGCCTTCGGGGGGTGCGACCCGGGCCAGCACGTCTGCGGCTGGATCTTCTGCTGCGACGACTACGTGATCCGGTGGTTCCCCACCACCGAGGCGCAGTGGGACATCGTCGACGTGGTGGACGCGTTCCAGGCCGGCGCGCCCGCCGAGGCCGCGGAGCAGCTCTCGCGGCCACGGGAGGAGCTGCGCGCCGGTGTGTCGACCCACTTCCGGCAGCCGGTCCGGGAGTACGCGGACCAGCCGGCCCGGGAGATGGCCGTGCACGTCACCCGGATGCTGTACGAGGTCCCCTACGCGACGTTCGTCCAGCGGCTCCCGCCCCAGCACTGGGGGGTCAACCTCGATCAGTACCTGGGCGGCGAGGTGCGGATCTACGAGGAGGATGGGGCGGGGCGGGCCGTGCGGCAGCTCGAGCGGATGGTGCTCAGCCCCTTCTTCTGCGACTGGGAGTCGGCCCTGAGCAACAACGACATGACCAAGGTCGAGGTGATCCGCTACACCGCCGACAGTGCGAAGGTCTACTGGCGGGTCATGCACTCGGACAACGGCTCCACCGAGACCGACGTCGGCAGCGTCGAGTTCCGCCTCTGGGACGCCGGCTCGACCCTGGTGACCTTCCACTCGGCCCACCGGCTCAACGCGCCGGGGGGCCTCCACCTGCCCAACGAGATCATCGAGCTGGCCCTCGGGCCCACCTTCCTCGGCGATCTGGAGCTGTACCGGAGCCTGGTGGAGTAGGGTGCAGATCATCCCGGTGAGCGAGCAGCGAGGCCTTGGCACAACTCCCCGCACGAAAAGAATTTTCTCGCAGAGCCGCAGAGCCGCAGAGGGCTCAGTCAACTGAGCACTTTGCTCTGCGGCTCGGCGAGAGATTTTGCCGCTCGAGCCGGGTGCCGGAGGAGATTGGCAAGGAATCCGCCCACTCGGACCGGCTGCACCCGGCCGCGGGCCCGACGCCACCGGCCGGCCGGCCGGCGCGGGCGGCGGTGGCGCGTCGCGGGGGGTCGGTCTGCGGTCAGGAGGTCGTCAGCCCGGCGAGCAGCCGGTCGAGCTCCTCCTCGGTGTTGTAGAAGTGCGGCGAGGCGCGCAGCCCGCCGCCCCGGGCCGAGACGCAGATCCCCACGTCGTGCAGCCGCTGCACGGCCGCGGCCGGGGCCTCGCGGCCCGTGCCGCAGGTGACGATCCCTGAGCGGGCCGCAGGGTCCCGGGGGCTGAGCACGGGGATCCCCCGGGCGTCGAGCCCGGCCAGCAGGTACTCGGTGAGCTCTTGGATCCGGGCCGCGACCCGGTCCAGCCCCACCTCCAGGAGCAGCTCGAGGGCCGCACCCAGGCCGACCGCGGCGACGCGGTCGAGGGAGCCCGGCTCGAAGCGGGACGCGTCGGGCTGCAGCTCCCAGCGCAGCTCCTCGAAGCGCAGGGGCTCGGCCACGGAGTGCCAGCCGGCCACGGACAGCCGCAGCTCCTCGAGGACCGCACGGCGGCAGAAGAAGATCCCCTGGCCCTCGGGACCGAGCAGCCACTTGTGGCCGTCCGCGACCAGCACGTCCACGCCCGCCGCGGTGACGTCCAGGGGGGCCGCGCCCACCGACTGGATGCCGTCCACCACCAGCAGCACACCCCGCTCCCGGCAGACGGCCGCGACGCCGGGGAGGTCGGTCCGGCCGCCCCGGGCGAACTGCACGCTGGACAGGGCCACGACCCGGGTCCGCCCGTCCAGCAGCGGGGCGATGTCGTCGGGGCCGACCCAGCCCCGGGGGGCCGGCGCGGTGCGCACCTCCACCCCGCGGTCCCGCTGGGCCCACCAGGGGTAGACGTTGGCGGGGAACTCGTGCGCGCTGAGCACCACGTTGTCGCCCGGCCGCCAGTCGAGCCCGAAGGCCACCAGGGAGAGCCCGTGGGAGGTGCTCGGCACGAAGGCGATCTCGTCGACCGCCGCGCCCAGCAGGCGCGCCGCGAGGCCCCGGGTCCGCTCGCAGCCGGCCACGAGCTCCTCGTAGTGGGCCGCGCCGTGCCGGTGCAGCTCCTCCAGGGCCGCGGTCATCGCCCGGACCACCCGGGAGGGCAACGGGGCGATCCCCGCATGGTTCAGGTAGGTCAACCGCTGCGCCACCGGGAACTCCCGCTCCCGGATCCCGGCGAGCGCTTCCTTCAGAAACTGCTCCGGCTGCGACATGCTCTGCTCCTCGTCTGCTCGCCAGCCCGCGCTACCACAGGCGGCCCGGGGATGTCCACGTCGCGGCCCGGCGCCGGCCCTTGCCGGGTGGCGACCGGCTCTTTCCGGGTGGCGACCGGCCTCCGCGCCGGTCGCTCGGCTTCCTTGCTCACCAAGTCCTCTCGATAACCCACCGCTTTCGGTAGGCGTCGACGACCCTCAGGATCTCCTCGACGGAGCCGGTGGGCAGAGAAGTGACCAGCACCCACCGCACCGGCTCCTGCCCCGTTGGCGGGTTGCGCTCGCGCACCTCGACGAGGTGGACGTCGACACGGGCGGGCAACTCCGACGTCGCCGGGCCTTCCGGCCTCAGCAGTCCGACCCGGCGAGCGCGGAACGACGGCGTCGCGATCCAGGCGGGGCGGTCCGGATTCGCCCGCTGGTCCTCGTCCGAGCGAGGTCCCTGGCGACCCACCCCAGGACGAATGGCGGCGCGATCACCCCGCGGGCTCGACGCACCGAGGTGCGATCCGCCGCCAGGATCGCGTCCCCGCGCTGAAAGGGCGATCGCCGAGATGTGTTGGATCATGAGCCGGTGAGACGGCTGCGCGTCCTCGAGGACAGCTCTTCGTGGCATTGACGGGCGATCAGTCGTCCAATCGTCATCGAATGCAACTCTCCGTTGCACTGAGGGGCGATCAGTCATCCAATCGTCATCGAATGCAACGCTCCGTTGCACTGAGGGGCGATCAGTCGTCCAATCGTCATCGAATGCAACGCTCCGTTGCACTGAGGGGCGATCAGTCGTCCAATCGTCATCGAATGCAACTCTCCGTTGCACTGACGGGCGATCAGTCGTCCAATCGTCATCGAATGCAATGCTCCGTTGCACTGAGGGGCGATCTGTCGTCCGACCGTCCGCAACTGCCACCCGCGCGCTCCGCGAGCAGGCCCGCGACGGGGGCCGGTGCTCATCATGGATCACCTCCTTGCGGATGCGTCCTTTCGCCCCGCCAGGGCCACGCCGCTTCGTGCTCCCTCGACCAAGCTCCGCAGCTCGCCATCGCCGCGCCGGAGGGTGATCCCGCCCGGCGGTCCGTCGTGCATCGAGTACCCGCCGAGCGCGGCAATGATCTGGGTGCAGATCATCCCGGTGAGCGAGCAGCGAGGCCTTGGCACAACTCCCCGCACGAAAAGAATTTTCTCGCAGAGCCGCCGAGCCGCAGAGGGCTCGGCCAGCAGAGCACTTTGCTCTGCGAACTCTGCGGCTCGGCGAGAGATTTTGCAGCTCGAGCCGGGTGCAGGAAAAGATTGGCCATGAATCCGCCCACTCGGACCGGCGGCACCCCAATGATATTGCGTACAGGGAGGATGGTGGCCTCGTTCGGGAGCTTCAGCCGGTCGACCAGCGCCAGGGTGAGCACGGCCAGGTCGAGCTCGGAGATCACCTGGTCGGCCGGGGTGTCCGGCTGCTCAGCGGCCAGGTGGCCTCGCGGCAATAGGTCGATCGCCACCGTGTCCCGTCGTCCGCGAGCACCAGGGGAGAGGGGCTGGTGCCGACCTGTCGGCCGGCACCCACCAGTCGGAAAGAAGGGTGGAGACCGGCCTTTTCCGGGTGGCGACCGGCCCTCTCCGGGTGGCGACCGGCCTCCGCGCCGGTCGCTCGGCCTCCTTGCTCACCAGGTCCTGGACCACCAGGGGTGAGGGGCTGGTGCCGGCACAGAGGCCGGCACCCACCAGGCATCAATCCAGCAGCCTCCTGATCCTCATGAGGCTGGTGCCGACCTGTCGGCCGGCACCCACCAGGCATCCGGCCGGCACCCACCAGGGCTTGGCTGCCACCAGGGCTTGGCGGGTTGGGCTGAACCAGGGGGACCAGCAGGTCAGAGGATGGTCAGAAAGTCACAATGACAGTCAGCAGGTCACGGTGATGGTTAGAAAGTCACAATGACAGTCAGTAAGTCACTGTGATGGTGACGACGTCCTGATACTCCCCGGCCGCGACGCGCTGGCCCGCGGGGATCCTCCCGTAGACGGTCTGGACCTGGGGCAGGCCGCTGCCCTTGCCCCGGCGACCGGTGGTGCCGCGCCACTCGACGCGGCGGCCCGGGTCGAGGTAGAGGCGGTACGCGAGCAAGCTGTCCCCCCGGGCCATGTGCCGGAGGTCCCCCCGGGCGTGCTGGCCCTGGTCGAGGGTGACCGTGTACGCGGTCTGCCGGGTGCAGGTGACGGTGAAGAACCCCTCCGCGTCCCGGACCTCGCCGCCCGAAAACTCCCCGAACGCGAGGGTGTTGCCGCTGCTCACGGTGCAGTCGGCCGGGGTGTGCGCGGCGACCTCGAGGCTCGCCTTGCCGCCCGTGGGGAGGAAGATGGGCACCTCGTCCCGCCAGTGGCCCGCGGGCGCGGTGAGCTGCCGGCCGTAGATCCGGCCGTAGATCACGACGTGGGCCTGCCCCTGGCCGTCCGCCTTGCCCGTGAGGGCCACCGTCTCCTTGAGCACCTGCGTGCGCCCCGGGTCCCGGTAGAGGTTGTAGCCCAGGGTGGCGTGGGGCTGTCCCGTGTGCTGGAGCAGCCGCCGGGCGTGGCTCCCGCGCTGGCCCGGCCCGAACCGCAGCTCGTAGCCCTCGGGCCCCTTGCACGACAGCAGGATGTGGCCGTTGACGTCCGTGGGCTGGCCCGTCAGGGGCTCGTGCAGGCCGAAGCTCAGGGTCGCGGCAGCGACGACGCACTCGGCCTGGGCCGCACCGCCGCCCAGCAGCACGCACGCACCCAGCAGCAGCCCGGTCCAGCCTCGGCTCATTCCTCGTCCTCCGCGTTCGCTCCACCCGGCTCGGGGTCCGCGGGACTTTCGTCCTCGTCGGAGGCGGCGGCATCGTCGGAGGCGGCGGCATCGTCGGAGGCGGCGGCATCGTCGGAGGCGGCGGCATCGTCGGAGGCGGCGGCATCGTCGGAGGCGGCGGCATCGTCGGAGGCGGCGGCAT
>JAVEVO010000136.1:0-4312 GCA_034005005.1 Myxococcota bacterium | reverse complement strand
TCGTCGGAGGCGGCGGCATCGTCGGAGGCGGCGGCATCGTCGGAGGCGGCGGCATCGTCGGAGGCGGCGGCATCGTCGGAGGCGGCGGCATCGTCGGAGGCGGCGGCATCGTCGGAGGCGGCGGCATCGTCGGAGGCGGCGGCATCGTCGGAGGCGGCGTCGTTCGTGGGACTTTCGTCCTGATCGGAGGCGGCGTCCTTCGCCGGGACCTCATCCTCGTCGGAGGCAGCGTCCTTCGCCGGGGCGGCGTCCTCCGCCGGCCCCTTCTCCTCCGCCCCCACGGGTGCGATCTCCTCCAGGGGCGTCGGCCGCGTGGGCAGCCCGGTCCTCGCTCCCCCCTCGCCCCCGTCCACGGGCGGGCTCGCACCCTCGGGCGGGCAGCGCACCTCGCCGAGCTCCAGGAAGAGCTCCTCCGAGTCGGGCACGGTGAGGACGGTCTTGCAGCGGTCGCCCTTCCAGAAGATCCAGGCCGCGTGCTCCCCGGGCAGCACGCCCTCGAGCTCGAACTCGCCCGCCTCGCCCAGGGGCGAGGTCACGGGGATCCCGTCCATGCGGATCTCGAGCTCGCCGTACGCGGGCACCACGGGCTCGCCCCCCCGCATCAGCACGACGTGGCCCCGGGCGTAGCGGGTCACGTCCGCGTCGAACTGCACCAGCACGCCCCCCCGGTTCGGCGGCGCGACGGTCTGGTGCAGCACCGAGATGGCCCGGTCGTAGGGGATGTCCTGGTCCTCGAGGGAGAGGCGGTTGGCCTCGTAGGGCAAAAGCCGCGGCAGCAGCAGGTTGCCGTCCCGGTCCGTGCGGCCCATGGGCTGGTTCTCCTGGTACACCGTGATCCCCCCGGCCTCGGGGACGCGCACCACCGCGAAGCCGGACTCCACGGGCCGGGTGAGGAACACGCCCCCGCCCCGGACCGCGGCCACGCCGCCCGCGAGGCTCAGGCCGCCCGTGTGCTGCTCGCCGAGGTACGCGTACTCCGCGCCGACCCGCACCCGGCGGGTCTGGCCGTCGAGCCGGGCCTGGACCTGCTGCACGTCCGCGTTGCCCCGGGCCTGCACCCCGTAGCCGATCCCCGGGCCGGGGGGCAGGGAGCGCTGCAGGGCGACGTAGGCCTCGCCGTCGCCCGGGTCGGGCTCGTGCCAGCCCACGGACGCGTGGTGGCTCCAGGGCAGGGCCCAGGACAGGGTCGCGTAGACGTCGTAGGTCGTGGGGAAGCGCTCCCCCTGGCGGGTGGAGCCCGTGACGTTGAGGTACAGGTCCGCGGGCAGGCTCGCGCCCACCCCGGCCTGCCCCATGACGACCCGCCCCCAGTCCCGGTACTCGGACAGGGTGCCCCGCACGGACAGGGAGACCGCGTCGAGCAGGGAGTACCCGACCCCGGCCTCGGCCTCGAGGGTCGGCCGGTCGTACCCGGCGTGCAGGGACGCGTTGGCGTACCGGTCCGAGATCTCCTGCAGCCGCAGGTGGGCGCTGGCCCGGCGGTGCCGCAGCAGCCAGACCAGCAGCCCCGCGTGCCCGAGCTCCCCGTCGTCCACGCTGACGCCCCCGGACAGCCCCACCTGGCCGAAGGGCAGGGCCGCGAGCAGGTCGAGGCCGCCGCTCGCGAGGTCGAGCCCCCCCTCGAGCCGGGCGCCGAGGTTCAGCTTCTCGTGGACCCCGAGCTGGTGCCGCGCCAGAAGCAGGGGCTCGTCGTAGCCGAAGCTCGCGGTCCCCGCGTCCTCCCGCCGCAGGCCCAGGGAGTAGCGGTAGTCGTGGTGCCCGGGCGCGAGGAGCTCCGTCGCGAAGTAGTAGCTCTGGCCCAGCTCCGTGGCCTGGCCGAACGCGTTGCGGATGACGTAGCGCACCCGGCCCAGCCCGTCGGTCAGGGGCAGGTCGTCCACCCGGAACGGCCCCGGGGGGATCTCCTCCCGCCGCACGAGCTGGTCGTTGACGTACACGTCCAGGGTCGAGGGGGTGTGCGCGGACCCGCCGACGCCCAGGGAGGTGTAGCGGTCGAAGTAGGGGTCGAGGTCGTAGCCCTTGGCGAAGGTCACCCCGCCCACCAGGACGCTGCCCCCCAAAGGCCCCGTGGTAGCGCTCGCGTCGCCGAGGGTCAGCCGCTGCAGGCGCTCCCGCCAGGGGAGCTCGAGGTACGACAGCCCCCGGACCAGATCCCCCCCGGTGAAGGGCCAGGACAGGCCCGAGAACAGGAGGTTGCCCCGCCAGCTCCCCCCGGCCTCGAAGTAGCCCGACGCGTGCAGGTCCTCGCCCGTGCCGTACCCCCGCAAGGCGTAGTTGAAGAACCCCGAGGTGGACGCGAGGTGGACCAGGCCCGGGGGCGGCCGGCGCCCCAGGTCGAACACCGTGGTGGGCAGGGTCTGGGACTTGACCACCAGCCGCATCACCAGCTCCCGGGTGTCGAGCTGCCCCCGGAGCCCGCCCTGGTCCGCCGCGGTGACGATGGAGATCATCTGGCCCTGGCCCGCGCTCTGTTGGGCCGCGAGGGACGACAGGAGCACGAACCAGCGGTCGTCGAGCTCTTCCCGGGTCGCGTCCCCCAGGGGGATCCCCGCGGCCTCGAGCGCGGCCGCGTCGATGAGCACGTCGTCCCCGCGCAGGGCCACGAGGATCTCGCCGTGGGAGACCCCGTTGAGCTCGAAGGTCACCAGGGCCAGCTCGGCCTGGGGCGGGATCGGCCCGACCGCGGCCGGGTCCGGACGCGGGGTCTTTGCGGTCGCGGCCTTGCCCTCGGGGTCCTGCCCCCCCTTGCCCCACGTCGCCGCGGTCGCAGCCGCGACCACGTCGCCCCCCGCGCCCCGACCCTTGCCCCCGGCCTTGGCCTTCCCCTTCCCCTTCCCGGCCTTCCTGGGCGGGGTCGCGGCCGCGAGGAGCACCGGTTTCGCCCCCGGAGTGCCCGTCGCCACCTTGCCCCCTGTCCGCCTGGCCGCATCCCCCCGGCCCGCGCTCACCGCCTCCGCGTCCCGGACCACCAGATCGGGGTCCTCCGCGGGCAGGGCAGGGCTCCCGGTCAAGAGCAGCAGGAGGGGGAGGAGGAGGGGGTCCATGGCCGCCGGCTACGGCTCACACGCGGAGGGCTGGACGGGGACGGTCTTCTCGACCTTGCCCCCCCGGTCCGACTCCGCGACCACCTTGAGGGTCCGGAGCTGGGGGCAGATCCCCGGCTTGAAGGGGATCGGGTAGACCCGCCGGTTGCCCGCGAGGAGGTACCAGGCCTTGAGGTCCTCCGTGACGAGGGCCTTGCCGTCTCCACCGAGCGCGGTGACCGTGACCTTCTTGAGGCGCAGGTAGGAGTTGCCCCGGTTCTCCAGGATCAACTCGGCCTGGCCGGCCTTGACGCTGAGGGAGGCGACCGCGAGTGCGGCCTTGGGTTTCGCCGGCTGCACGAAGACCGGGAGGCTCATGTTCGTCAGCATCCGCACCCCGCTATCCAGCTCCCGGCCCTCGGTGGGGATTTGGGCCATGACCACCCGGTACGTCTTCTCCGGCCCCTGGCCCGCTGGAGGCTTCAGGGTCCCCACCCGGATTTTCCGAGCCGCTCCTCCAGGCAGGGCGAGGAGGGTCGGAAACACTACGAGCTCCTTGGTGGGGGTGAGGCTCTGGACGCCGTCCTCACCGTCGGTCCAGGTGTTGAGGGTGACTTGGAACCGGGCCGGCTCGGCTCCCTGGTTAGTGATCGTCACGACCTGGCTTCCCCGACCCGGGCCAAGTTCGAACATCACCGGAGAGACGTTGAACGTCCCCCCCTGCGCCTCCCCGGCCAGCCCGAAGGTCAGGCCGAGGAGGAGCAGAGACGCAGAAATCAGGGGTTTCGAAATCAAGTGATGCTAAAAGGTGAGCGTGAAGGTGACGATGTCCGTGTAGGCCCCCACCTTGTATGTCGGCTTGGCGCCCACATTGACATGGATAGTTGTTTCCTGCGCATTGCCGGTGCCAGTGCCTTCGAGCGGGTCAGCCAACACCGGCACGGACGTATCGTCGGTAAACGTAAGAGTGTAGGCCAGGATGTCCCCATTATTGTTCAAATCGCCAGCGTTCTTTTCGGCGTACCAGCTATAGGGGAATTCATTGGTGCAGGTAATGCTGAGCGTGCCAGGCCGATCCGCAAGCGCTGCCCCATAGTAATCGAACGAGACGTTGCTGACAGTGAAGATGGTGCAGGAGCCAACGCCGGTCGCTGTGATAGTCATCCCGCCTTATTCACCTTCCCCGGCGAAATCGGGGTAGACGCGCCATCCAACTCAGCGTAATCTCTGGGATTGTGAGTTCTAAGAGCTACACGACCGGAGGCGCGTCTTGGGTGCACAGTACAGCT
>JAVEVO010000135.1:0-17922 GCA_034005005.1 Myxococcota bacterium | reverse complement strand
CGCCCGTCCGCGTGGCGCGCCCGCGGCCGGGTCCCCGCGATGGGCCGGATGGACACGGTCCGGGGGGTGCCGGCGACCCGCACCGCGGTCTCGGGGGAGGCGCCGAGCAGGCAGCCCGCGGAGCCCTGGAGGAAGAACATGTAGGGGCTCGGGTTGAGCCGGCGGAGCCGGGCGTAGGCGGCCAGCGGCCGGGAGCAGGGCGCGGTGAAGGTCCGGGAGGGCACGATCTGGAAGACGTCCCCCGCGACGATGTGCCGCTGGCAGGTCGCCACGGTCGCCGCGTACTCGGCGTCGCTGCGGTCGACGGTCACCGCCAGGTGCTCGGAGAACCCCGGGCGGCGCAGCGGGTGCGCGGGCTGGGCCGGGGGCGGCGGGGTGGACGTGACCGCCGCGACCAGCTCGGTCAGCCCGGCGATGCCCTCGCCGTAAGCCGCGTCCGGATCGGGGCCCGCGAAGGTGTGGACCCGCACCGTGGCGGTGAGGTGATGGTGGTCGAGCCAGATCGCCCGCTCGGGCAGCCAGAGCTCGAAGTCCGGCCAGGAGCTGGGACCACCGGCCGGCCGCGGCAGCTCCTCGAACGCGTCGATCAGGTCGTAGCCGAAGGAGCCGACGAGCAGGGGCAGGTCGTCCTCCTCGCCGGGGGAGCGGCCGAGCCCCTGCAGCAGCCGGCGGGGGACGTCGAGGGGCGACGGCGCCACGAGCCGGGCGGCGAGCTCCCCAGGGGCGGCGGGCGGCAGCTCGACCCCGATCTCCCCGGCCTGCGCATTCACCGTCGCGAGGGGGGCGAGCTCCGCCGCGAGCCAGGGCAGCAGCCCCGCGCCACCCGGCGAGAGCGCCCGCACCGTGACCGTGCGCCCGCGGCCGGTCAACCGCAGGGCCGCCCGCACCATGAGCAGGCTGCGCTCGCCATAGCGGGTCGAGGTGTCCCCCGACTCGAGCAGCAGGGTGTCCGGGAGGGTGCCACCCCGGGTCAGGCGATCGAACAGCCGCAGAGGATCGACCACCGCGGGCAGGGTCCGCATGAGGGGCAGGGCGGTGCCGGGAGGCAGCGGCGACTGGCTCACAGGTTCTTCCCCGCGGCCTCGACGAACGGCCGCAGGCCGCGCATCAGGGCCTCGAACTGGTGGGGGTACAGGGACTGCGCCCCGTCGGACAGGGCCTGCGCGGGGTCGCAGTGGACCTCGAGCAGCAGCCCGTCCGCACCGCAGGCCGCGGCGGCCCGGGAGAGGGGGGCGACCAGCTCCCGGACCCCCGTCCCGTGGGAGGGGTCCACCAGGATCGGCAGGTGGCTCTTCTGCTTGATGAAGGGAATCGCGTTGAGATCCAGGGTGTTACGGGTCGCGGTCTCGAAGGTCCGGATCCCCCGCTCGCAGAGGATCACGTCGGCGTTGCCCTCGGCGAGGAGGTACTCCGCGGCCATCAGCAGCTCGGTGACCGTCGCGGCCATCCCCCGCTTGAGGATCACCGGCCGGCCGCAGCGCCCGAGGGCCTGCAGCAGCCGGAAGTTCTGCATGTTGCGCGCGCCGACCTGGATCGCGTCGGCGTGCTGCACCACCTGCTCCACGTCCGCGACCTCGACCACCTCCGTCACCACGGGCAGCCCGGTCTCCCGGGAGACCTGCTGGAGGATCCGCAGGCCCGCGAGTCCCAGCCCCTGGAACGCGTAGGGGCTGGTCCGGGGCTTGAACGCGCCCCCGCGCAAGGCCGTCGCGCCCGCGGCCTGCACCGCCCGGGCCGTGGACAGCAACTGCTCCTCGCTCTCCACCGCGCAGGGGCCGGCGATCACCGCGAACTGCCCGCCGCCGACCGTCCGCCCGCCGAGACGGACCCGCGTGTCGTGGGGGTGCAGCTCCCGGCTGACGAGCTTGTAGGGGCTGAGGATCGGGGTGACGCTCTCCACCTCGGGGTGGCTCTCCAGGTGCAGGCTCACCAGCTCCCGCTCGTCCCCGATGGCCCCGAGCACGATCCGCTCCGTGCCCGGCAAGTACAGGGGTTTCAGGCCCTTGCCCGCGATGTGCTGGAGGATCTCCTCCGCCTGTTCCCGGGTCGCTCCCGGCTTGAGCACGACGATCATGGTCGACAGTCTCCCTCCAGCGCGCCGACGGCGGCCAGGGCCGAGAAGAAGCCGGGGAAGCTGTCCCCGACGCACGCGGTGCCTTCCACGGTCACGGGGCCGGCCGCGCCCAGCCCGGCGACGGTCAGGGCCATGGCCAGCCGGTGGTCGCCGTGGCTGGTGACGGTCCCGCCCTGCAACGGACAGGGGCCGTGGACGACGAAGCCATCGGGGCTGGCGGTGATGGCCGCGCCGAGCCGCCGGAGCTCCGTGACGATCGTCTCGATCCGGTCGGTCTCCTTCACCCGCAGCTCGGCCGCGTCCCGGAGCACGGTGACCCCGACGGCATGGCAGGCCGCGACGGCCAGCAGGGGCAGCTCGTCGATGGCCCGGACCACGGTCTCGCCGCCCACCTCCACCCCCCGCAGGGACCCGCCCGGCTCCGCCCACAGGGTCCCCACCGGCTCGCCGCCCTGCTCCCCCGTGGGGACGATGGTGAGCCGGGCGCCCATCCGCTGCAGCACGTCGAACAGGCCCGTGCGGGTCGGGTTGATCCCCACGCCCGTCACCGCGAGCCGGGAGCCGGGCACGAGCAGGGCGGCGACCAGGGGGAAGGCGGCCGACGAGGGATCGCCGGGGACCGCCAGCGAGAAAGGCCGCAGGGACCCTCCCGGTCGCAGGCGGACGGTGGGCCCCTGGACGGCCAGGTCCGCGCCGAGCGCGGCCAGCAGCCGCTCGCTGTGATCCCGCGAGGGCCCCGGCTCGTGGACGATCGTCTCGCCGGTGGCGAAGAGGCCCGCGAGCAGCACCGCACTCTTGAGCTGGGCCGACGCGACCGGCAGGGTGACCTCCGCACCATGCAGCGGAGTGCCGGTGATCCGGAGGGGGGGGCGGCCGTCGGTGGTGGTGATCCGTGCGCCCAGCAGGGCCAGGGGCGCCGCGACCCGGGCCATGGGCCGCCGCGCGAGCTGGGGGGCGGCGACGAGGGTGCTGGCGAAGGGCTGCCCCGCGAGGAGCCCCGCGAGCAAGCGCATGGTCGTGCCCGAGCGCACGCAATCCAGCGGCTCCGTGGGGGCCTGCAGCCCGCCGAGCCCCCGCCCGTGCACCACCACCTCGGTCGCGCCGAGCTGGTCGACGCGGATCCCGAGGCCCCGGACGCAGCCGAGGGTCGCCAGGCAGTCCCCGCCGGGCAAGAAGCCGGTCACCTGGCAACTGCCCGTGGTCAGGCTGCCGAAGAGCAGGGCCCGGTGCGAGATCGACTTGTCGCCGGGCACCCGCAGCTCCCCGACCAGGGGCCGGCCGGGCTGCACGACCCAGCGGTCGGTCGCGGGCGAGGGCGGGCTGGGGTCGGGGTGGTCGGAGGTCACGGCGGCAGACTATAGCAGCGCGGCCGCGGGGGGAGCAACCGGGCCACGGCGGGAGGACCGAGGGCCGGTCGGGGCCGGTGGACCCGCCTCACGGCTCGATCACGGTGGCGGTGGGCGAGGCGCCGGGCAGGCCGAGGTCGCCCCCCGCCGCATCGAGGCCGACGCCCTGCTCGCCGGGTCGGCGTCCCGGGCGGCGCTGGGCGAAGGTCCAGAGCCGGTCGTTGCCGATGAGGAAGTCGGGGCCCTGATCGCCGAACGAGAGGTAGCGGTCCTCGCCCGCGGCGTCGATGAAGACCCCGAGGCAGAACAGGTCGTCCCAGCCCGCGCCGAGGTCGCCGGTGACGTTGCAGCCCCCGTAGGTGGCGGCGTCGGGCCCGGGTGCGGTGTAGCTGTCGTTGCCCCCGAGCTCGAGGAAGAACCCGGCGCCGTTGTCGTTGGCCCCGCCGAGGCCGAGGCCCGGTGCGGTGTAGACGTCGTCGCCCGCGGCGTCGATCAAGAAGGAGAGGGAGCGATCGTGCCCCTGGCCGGTCATCGTCCCGATCACCCAGGATCCTTCCACGCCCTCGGGCACCTGGTTGTAGCGGTCGTTGCCCCCATCCTCGAAGAAGAACGACAGGGCGTAGTGAGCGGTCGATCCCTGGACGTAATAGCGACCATTGATCAAGTCGTCACCACCACCATCATTGAAAAGCCCGATCCCATACCAGTACGCAGCACCTTGACCGAACACATCGGCCTGGTAGTGGTCTTTTCCTGGTCCTTCATCCTTCAAGATGCCGATCCCGCCGGACATGAAGACGCCGTCGCTTCCGTCGGCACGCCGACCAAACCCGAAGCCCTGGGACATGGAGGTGTTGCTGCCGCGGTCCGGGTTCTGGGGGTTGGGAAAGAGCCAGGTTCCACCTCCTCCCGGGGGGTTGGCCACGACCGCGGTGTACTGGTCGTCTCCCCCCTGATCGAGGAGCAGTCCGAGGCCCCGGGTCCCTCCGAAGCCCTGGGAATCATTGAAGCTCAGGTAGCGGTCGCCCTCCGACCCGAGGTCGAGGTGCAGGCCGAGGCCGAAGTGCCCCGCTCCCTGGCAGAGGCTCTCCCCGTGGTACTCGTCCTGCCCGGCCCGGTCGACCAGGGCCCCGACGCCCAGGCCCCCGTAGCCCTGGCTCAGCCGGTGGGAGACGTAGCGGTCGTCCCCCGCGAGGTCGTAGAGGATCGCCACTCCCAGCCGGGCCCCTCCTTGCCGGGCGGTGGTCGACAGGGAGAAGGGGCCGTAGAGGTCTCCGACCTGGGGATGGTCGCCCCGGTAGCGCCCCTGCGCGTCCGCGGGGACCCGATTCGGATCGGGGTCCGCCTCCCCGGCCGCGAGCAGCTCGGGGTAGCCGTAGAGGTCGTCGCCCGCCAGGTCGAGGAGCAGGGAGAGGCTCTGATCCTCGGAGCCGTTGGCCGCCACCGCGCCGAGGTAGGTGTCGTCCCCGCCCAGGTCGAGCAGCAGCAGGGGCGGCTGGCGGAGATCCCGGGCCTCGTAGGTGTCGTTGCCGGTACCACGGATCACCAGCCGGCCGAGGGGGGTGCGCAGGCTGACGTCCACGTCGCTCACGGCGGGCAGCCCGGCATGCCAGTCCTGCGCTTCCAGGGCGAACGCGAGGTCCCGGCCCGCGGCGAAGAGGTCGCAGTAGGAGAAGCTCACCCCCTCGAGGACCTGCTGGTGCGAGGCGCGCGTCAGGTTGAGGGCGTTGAAATCGGGCAAGGGGATCAGCACGCCGGGGAGCTCGTGGAACAGGGTCCAGCGCAGCAAGGCATCGTCCGCGACCGGGCCGAGCGCGACCTGGCGCTGCTCGTGAGCTCGAGCCAGCGCCGCGACGAGGCGGGCGAGCTTCGGGACCAGCGCCGCGGGCAGAGTCTGCGCCAGCTCGGACGCGGCCGCACTGGTCGCGGGCCCCGGCTCCTCGCCGCCCGCCAGCCAGAGGGCCTGCAGAGCCTCGAGCAAGGAGGGGTCGCCGAGCTCGGGGCGGTCGCCGCAGACGGGGAAATCGAGACGGGCCGCGGCCTCCTCGATCAGCTCGGTCAACGGCAGCTCGCTCGCCGCGGCGCGCTGGAGCCGGTCGAGGAACGCGCGGGCCCAGCGGGGCGCGGCCAGGGGCTCGTCGTGCACCGGGTTGAAGCAGGACAGCCGGTAGGGATCGAACTCGACGCGATCGGCGATGAGGGCCCCGTGCACGATGCGGAAGAGGGCCGAGCAGCGATCGAGCCCGATCGCGGCCAGGGCCTGGTCGACGAGGGACGAGTCGCCAGCGGGGCGGGCGAGGCAAGAGCAGGCCGGGGAGAGGCAGAGGGGCCCGTCGAGCAGGCCGGTGGCGAGGCAGCGAGCGGGAGCGGGGCAATCGGCGTCCGTGAGGCAGCGGCGCGTGCAGAAGGGGTGCAGCGGGTCGGGGAGGGGCTGGGCGGTCAGCGCGGTGACGCACACCTCGGGCTCGACGCACCCCCCGAGGCAGCTCGCGCCGACTCCCTCACGCAGCAGGCCGCAGCCCTGGGGCCCCGCCTCCCAATCGGCCCGACACCGGCCGTCGAGACAGCGGGAAAACCCCGTGGCGCAGCGGTCGCCCTCCTGGCAGCGCAGGGTGCAGTAGCCCGTGTCCTCGCCCGCGGCGCCGATGAAGCAGTCCCGGGCCTCCACCGTGCAGGTGCGCTGCTCCTCGGCCAGGGTGCAGAGGCGCCCCTGGGTACTCGGCCAGCCGGCGAACACCCACCCCTGGCACGAGCCGGTGTCGGGCGCGCACTGCCGGGCGCCGTCGCCGACGTCATAGCAGGAGCTGCCCAGGGGGCAGCGCGCCGTGAGGCGGCAGTCGAGGCCGCAGAACGTCTCGCCCGTGCTCTGGTTGGTCAGACACAGGTCCTCCTCCCGGGGGCAGCGGCCCTCCGGGCAGGGCTGGCAGAGGCTGCCGGGGTCCTCCGCCACCAGGCCCTCACCCTCGCCCTCACCCTCGCCCTCACCCTCGGCACCCTCACCCTCACCCTCGCCCTCGCCCTCACCCTCGCCACCCTCGCCCTCGCCCTCGCCACCCTCACCCTCGCCCTCGCCACCCTCGCCCTCGCCCTCGCCCTCGGCACCCTCGCCCTCGCCGACGGCGAGGCCATCTTCGGCAGCGGCGCAGCCCGGGCCAACGAGGGCGAGCAGCGCCAGCAGCGAGAGCCAGGGCATCGACGACCAACGGGGGCGCAGGCGCATCGGCATCTCCCGGACCAGGTGGAGCCACCGATCTATGCACCAGGAAGCTGGAGACGTCCATCCTCGCGGGAGGCCATCGAGCCGGCAGAGAGGGCCGGCAGAGAGGGCCGGCTGGCTGGCTGGGTCGCCACGGCGCGCCGGGTCCCCGGCCGGAGAGTGTGGGCGACAGCCGGCTGGCCCCAGCCGCGGCTCCCTACAGGGTCAAGCCGACGTTGAAGGTGAAGCCCGGCCCGAACACCTGCCCCTCGTCCAGATCCTGCCCGACCGGCAGGTAGCCCTGGAGCTGGACGTTGAGCCGCTCCACGGGGGCGATCTCGATCCCGAGGAAGAACAGCCCGACCGGCGAGCCCTTCTCCAGGGTGGAGCTGTAGTCCTGGTGCTCGTCGAAGCCGATGTTGCGGACGGTGGAGTGCATGCCCACCCCCCCGAAGACCGTCACCGGCGCGGGGTCGAGGTAGAGGCCGAGCTGCAGGGCGTTGTTCCACATCAGGTAGTTCTCCCGGCCCTCCTCGACCAGGGAGTACAGCTCGATGTGATCCCGGTAGGGCAGGGGCTCGGTGCAGGTGCGGCACTGCCAGATCGAGTACGGGATCGAGGTCCACAGGGCCTCGACGATCGCCCCCGCGAAGACCCGTCCCGACTGGCCGAGGGGGAAGTTGAGCGCGAGGGTGGGCCCCGCGCCGACGACGTCCTGCTCGTTGGGCCCCAGGGGGGGCACTCCGACCGTGGAGGGCTCCGTCGAGTCGTACGTGGCGTAGACCCCCTTCAGGCCGAGCTCCAGGTTGCGGTGCAGGCCGACGCGCAGCCCGCCGAGGAACTGGTACTGAGGGACGTACAGACCCGCATCCCCGAGGGAGGAGACGGGACTTTCGTACACGTCACTCAGGGCCGGGCCCATCCCGCCGTACAGCCGGACGCGGCCCTTCTCCACCGGGCTGCCCGCGGTGCTGGGGGGCGAGGGCGTCAGGGTCTGGGCCGCCCGCTTCACCTGCGGCGAGACCGCACACCCGGTGGAGCTCTGGGCCGCGAGCAGCAGCAGCAGCCCCAGCAGCAGCATCCGCACGAGGCTGGGGGTCGAGGAGAGCTGGTCCATCTTCGGGCTCCGTGGCAACCGTTCCTGTCGACGAACTCCTGTTGATGCAAAGGGTATGCCAGCGGCTCGAGGTGCTCGTCGCGCGCCGCCCCCGACAGGGGCCCCGGACCGCGCCCCCCGGCCACGGCTGCCCGCGCGGCGACCACGGGCGCGGGAGCCGGCTCCAGGTGGAGGGCCGGCGCTCCAGGTCGCGCCGGGACCGTCAGATCAGGGTCGAGAACAGCTCTTCACGCGGGTTGGGGATGACGGTCTGGTTCACCAGCAGCCCCCGCCCGGCGATGACCTCGACGCCCGCGGCCACGGAGGCCTTCACCGCGTCGACGTCCCCGGTGAAGACGAGAAAGGCCTTGCCGCCCAGCGCCATGGCCAGCCGGCACTCGACGAGCTCCACCGGCGCGGCCTTGGCCACCCGGTCCATGGCCTCGACCAGGGCCGCGACCGAGAAGGCCTCCAGCACGCCGAGGGCCTCCCGGCGGGTGAGGACGCCCGTCGAGGTCAGCGCCGGGAAGACGTCGGGGTGCACGTCGGGGATGACGAAGCTGTCGACCACGCACTCCCGGGCGAGGTCCAGCCCCGCCTCGACGCTCGCCTGGACGTCGTGGACCTCGCCCGCGACGAGCACGAGGTACTTGCCCGAGCAGATGGTCCGGCTGAGCACCAGGGAGACCTGGGCGGCCTTGAGCATCCGGTCCGCGGTCTCGATGCCGCGACAGATGCTCGACAGCTCGATCAGGCCGAGGGAGGGGGGGGCTGGCTGGTCGGGTCGGCTGGTCATGGTCATGCCCTTCGGATCCAGAGGCTCTCGCCGTCGATCTCGCTCACGATCCCGTCGATGCTGGCGTGCAGCCGCGCGCCGAGCTGCCCCTCGCCGACGTCCGCCACCGGAGTGCCCGCGGTCACCGCGGCGCCGACCGGGACCAGGGGCCGACAGGGGGCGCCGACGTGCTGCTTGAGCAGCAGCCGCACCACGGCGGGCTCGTAGGGGCGCTCCACCAGGGGGGCCGGCACGTCGTAGGGGGTCAGGTCCAGCCGGTGGATGAGCCGGGGCACCGGCACCCGCCGGGCCTCCTGCAAGGGGTGGACGTGGCCGAGGCCCTGGGGGAGCGCCGGCTTCTGGCCGCCGGCCGTCAAGGACCGCTTCGCCCGGATGCACATGTCCTTGGGTGGCAGGGACTCGGGGCAAGAGTACAGGTCGCACAAGGAGCACTCGCAGCAGAGCAGGCCGAGCTGGTTCCAGCCCGCCTCCTGCTCCCCGGCGAAACCCACCGCCCGCATCACCTTGTGGGGCTCGATGCCGTAGCCGAGCAGGTAGCGCGGGCAGAGCTCGGTGCAGAGGGAGCACTGGTCGCACGCGGACCGGGAGATCCGCACCTTGGCCGCGTCCGGGGCCGTCTTGCGCCGGATCAGCCCGTGGTCCGCGGGCAGCACGATGTAGCCGCCGGTGGTCTTGGTCACCGGCCGGGAGAGGTCGGTCACCACCCGGCCCATCATCGCGCCCCCCTCGAGGAGCACCGGGTCGGGTACCGTCGCGCCGCCGGCGAGGGCGAGCACCTCCCCCGCGGAGATCCCGAGGGGGACCACGAAGGACGAGGGCTCCGCGACCGCGCCGGCCACCGTCAAGGCCTTGAGGGTCACCGGCACGCCCTCCTGGGCGAGGGAGACGTTGATCAGCGTCTCGACGTTGTTGACCGCGGCGCCGACCTGCAGGGGGATGCCCCCGGGAGGGATCAGCCGACCGGTGACCTCGTGGACGATGACGTACTCGTCGCCCGCCGGGTAGAAGTTACCGAACAGCCTGAACTCGATGGGTTTTCCGGCGGCGGCCCCGTGCAGGGCGTCGAGCGCGTCGTGGTACTTCTCCTTGATCGCGATCACCGCCCGCCGGGCGCCCGTGGCCTCCTGCGCGAGCTGCAGCCCGTGGACCAGGCGCGCGGCGTACAGCCGCATCAGCTCCTTGTCCTTGTAGAGCAAGGGCTCGCACTCGGCGCCGTTGACGATGTAGGTGTCGATCGCGGCCGCGAGCTTGACGTGGGTCGGGAAGCCGGCCCCGCCGGCTCCGACGATGCCGGCCGCTCGCACCCGCGCGACGATCTCCTGCTGGGGCATCTGCTCCTCCCCTGGACCGGGGCCCGGTCGGCCGGCGGGGCCGACCCGTAGGTGGGGGCCAGGCTACCACGCCTCGGCGTGAGGGACAATCGCTCAGCGGACCCCCAGGGCCTCGCCCCAGGCGGCCAGGGTCCCGCCCCGGGCGACCGCGACCAGGGCGGCCTCGCCCGCGGCCGCGCCCCCCGCTGCGAGGCGGCTCTCCACCCCGGCCCAGCGGGCGGAGGCCGCCTGGAGCTTGACCTTGCCCTGCAGCCCCTGCTCCAGCAGGTCGAGGCGCCGGGTCAGCTCCTTCACGCCGAGGAAGGGAGCGTCTGCCAGGGGCGTACGGGGCTTGGGGACGAAGGGGCTGACCGTGACGGTCAGGGGGAGGATCGTCGCGACCTCCCGGCAGAGGTCGATCCCCTCCTGCAGGTCGGCCTCCTCCTCCTCGGGGACCCCCACCATGAGGTAGAGCTTGATCCGGGGGATGCCGCAGCGCTTGCCCAGCCGGGCCGCCTCCAGCACGCCCCGGGACGAGGTCCCCCGGTGCAGGCTGCGGCGCAGCCGCTCCGAGAGGCCGTCCAGGGCCGTGGTCAGGGTCTTCAGCCCGCCCTGCACGAGCAGGTCGACGAGCTCTTCGTCGAGGCGGTCGGCCCGCAGGCTCGACAGGCCGACCTGCTGGCCCTGCGTGACGCAGGCCCGCACCAGCTCCTTGAGCTCCGGGTGATCCGTGACCGCGGCGCCGACCAGGCCGACCTTGGTGGTGCCGGGGGGGATCGCCGCGAGCACCCGGGACGCGGGCGCCACGCGCAGTCCGCCGCTGCAGCTCCGGCTCATGACGCAGTAGGTGCAGCCCCGGCTGCAGCCCCGGCCCGCCTCGACCAGGAACATCCCCGCGAAGCTCGCGGCGGGCGAGACCCAGGCCGCGGCCGCGGGCAACCACACGTCCGGCGCGCGCTGCAGGGGCGGCAGCTCCCCGGGGGCGGCGGCGCCCAGCACCACGGGCAGCTCGGCCGCCGCGCGGAGGAAGGGCTCCTTCTCGCCGTCGGCCGCGTCCAGCAGCCCGATCAGGCGCGGCAGCAGCTCCTCGGCCTCCCCCGCGAGCAGCAGATCGACGAAGGGGTAGGTCAACGCCGGGCTCGCGGTGGTGATGGGCCCCCCGAGGAGCACCACGGGGTCGTCGGGACCACGCTCCGCCCGGCGGGGCGGCAGGCCGGCGAGCTGCAGCAGCCGGACGAGCCCGCTCACCTCCAGCTCGTAGGCCATGGAGATCGCGAGCAGGTGGAACTCCCGGGCCGGCCGCCCCGTGCGGACGCCGCGCAGCTCGCCCCCTTGCTTTTCGCCCCGGCCAAGGCCGGCAGGGAGCCAGGCCCGGTCCACCTCCACGGCGGGGAGGCTCGCCAGCAGCCGGTAGATCGTCTGGTAGCCGAGGGAGGCCGCGGCGACCGGGTAGTCGTCGGGGTAGGCCAGCAGGACCTTCAGCGGGCCCGCGGGCGGCGGGTCGGGGATCGCCCAGCGCTCCCCCGCGAGGATCCCCGCGGCCGGGCGGTCCCAGGCCCGGGCCTGACTGCCCCGGGTCGCCCGGGCCGGAGCCGCCGGACGCCGACGCGGCTTGCTGCTCAACCCGGGCCCCGGGAGCCGGTCGCGGGCGGGGGCTCGTCGTCGGGCAGCGGCGCGGTCGGCGGCGCGGGCGGCGCGGCGCGCGGCGGCCCGGAGGCCGCGGGACCAGGCATCCCCGGGACGAAGGGGAAGAAGCCGGACACGAGCTGAGCGGTCAGGCGAGCCTGCTCCTCGAAGCGCTTGAGCCCCTCTTCCATCTGGGTGCGGGCGAGCTGGAAGGCGTCGGTGCTGCTGCGCAGATAGCGCAAGAACATCTCGACCGTGGCCGGGCTCTTCAGCCGCAGCAGGGTGTAGAGGAACTCCTCCGGCAGCAGGTCCGCGATCCCCTGCCCTTCGAGCAGCACGAGCTGCAGGAGGACCCGGCGGGTGATGTCCTCCTCGGTCGCGGCCTCGACCACCCGGATCTCCTCGCCCTCCCGCACGCGCAGAGCCAGGTCGTCGAGGGTGATGTAGCGGCTCGAGACCGTGTCGTAGAGCCGCCGGTTCGGATAGCGCTTGATCAGGGTCTGCTTGGCCACGGGCTGCCGCCTCCCGGGAGCGGGTCGGCCCGGGCCTGGCCGGCCGGACCGGGGAGCCCCGCGCCACCGGCGCATTGTACATCAGGCGGGCGTGGTTGCACCCGGAAGCGGCGAGGAGCGGGGGCCGAGCCAGGCCACGATCTGCGGCCAGTACTCCCGGCGGGCCCGGGAGGACGCGGTCAGCCCGACGTGTCCCGTGGCGAAGCGCAGCGTCGCGGTGTCCGGGCTGGCGACCAGCCGGGGCAGCGGCTCACTCGACGCGGGCGGGGCGATGTTGTCCCGGTCCGCGATCACCGTCAGCACCGGACAGGTGATCTGCCGCAGCTCGACCCGCCGGCCACCGACCTGCATCTCCCCCCGGCAGAAGGCGTTGGTCTGGTAGCAGTCCCGCAGGTACTGCCGATAGACCTCCCCGGGGAAGGGGATGTTGTCACCGGCCCACTCCTCCATCGCCAGGAAGGTCTCGACGAAGGCTGGATCACCAATCTTCTTGAAGAAATCCAACCATTTCTGCTGGGTACCGATGGGATCCATGTACCGGAACGCACTCTCCATCAACGCGATCGGCACATTGCCCTCGGCGTCGACCAGGGCGTCGGCGTTGAAGAACTGGCGCTCGGTCCAGCGGGTGAGGATGCCGTCGTTGGCGAAGTCCACCGGCACCGCCTGGGCGACGAAGTTGCCCACCGGCGCGGGGTGCAGGGCCGCATAGCTCAGGGCCATGGTCCCGCCCATGCAGTACCCGTACAGGGTCAGGTGCGGCGACCCGGTCTCGGCCAGGACCACCTGGACGCAGCGGTCCAGGTAGCGGTGCAGGTAGTCGTCCCAGGTCAGATCCTGGTCCGCGCGGGTCGGCGTGCCCCAGTCGATGCAGTAGACCACGAACCCCTGCTCGACCAGGAACTCGATCAAGGAGCGGCCAGGCAGGAAATCGAGGATCTTGTAGCGGTTGATCAGGCTGTAGACGAAGAGGATCGGCGTCGCGTAGCGCGGCACCGCCGGGGTGTACCGCAGCAGCCGGAGCGCGTCCTTGGTGTAGGCCACGGTGTGGGGGGTCGCGGCCAGGGGCACGGTGGGCCCCCCGAGCCAGGGACGCACCAGCGCCGCGGGGCCGGGCACATCTCCCGTGAGCGTGCGCAGCCACAAGGGGAGCAGCTCGGTGGTCCGGGGCAAGAGGTGAGGCCGGGTCTCGTCCATCTTCGGTCTCCCAGGTGCGAGGGCGGGTCGAGCTACTCGGTCGGCGGGGTGGTGCTGGCAGCCAGCAGCCGATCCAGCTTGAGGTGGAGCTCCCGCAGTTGCTGCTCCAGGGCCTCGGTCCGGTCGTCCAGGGTCCGCAGCTTGCCGTGGAGCTCCTGGAGATCGGCGAGGCTGGGCAGCCGCAGGGAGGCGAGCTGCTTCTCGAGCAGCCCCTCGACGTGCGCCTTCACCGTGTGGCCGAGCTCCATGCTCTTGCCCATGCTCGCCAGGAAGCCCTCGCTGCGCACCACCTCCTCCAGCATCTTGCGGAGCTGGTCCTGCCACTGCTTCATCAGCTCCCCGCCCTGCAGCACGACGTTGTTGCCGGGGAACCCGTCGGCGGCCTTGTTCCAGGCCTTGATCCACTGCACGAACAGGGTCTCGCGCTCGTTGCTGGTCTCGCTCATGATCGTCCTCCCGGTCGCCCACCTCGCGGGGCCTGGGTTGTTGCATCGCAGCAGAGCAGGGACGAGCCACCTGGGCTCAGCCCTTCGCCTGGAGGGCGCCCGGCAGGGTCTGCCAGAGGCCGTGGAGCAGGTCCTGCTGCAGCTCGATCACGGCCTGGCTCAGCCGCCACCCCTGCTCGGCCTGCCGCCGGGTCGCCTCCTGGAGGAACTCCACCCCGGCGAGCCCCTGGCGGAAGCCTCGCTCCGTCTCCTCCCGCAGCGTCTGGAGGTGGCTGCGGCTGATCTGCACCAGGGAATCCATGAACTTGGTGGCCTGCGCCTGGCTCTGCTCGAAGACGTTCTCGGCCATGATCCCTCTCCTTGGCTCGGGTCCGATCGTCCAGGTCCGGGAGACCTCCCCGCCCCGACGGTCCCAATCTAGGACGGAGCCCTGGTCGAGTCAACCCCATTTTTGTGCATCGCAGCAAATCGCCCAGCAAGCCAGGTCGAGCCGACAAGCGAAGGATGCCCGTCATTTCTTGGATCGCAACATGACGGCGAGAGCACGGCGGCCCCCCCCGGCTTGACCTGGCCCGGCCGCCCTGCTAGCAGAGTGCAGGAGGTGCACGATGCGGAGTGGACGAGGTGCGGGATTGCTCCTGACCGGAGCCCTGGTGATCCTGCTCGGGGGGCTCGAGGGCTGCTCCTTCGGGACCGTCGACGACAAGACCGGCGAGGGCGAGGGCGAGGGCGAGGGCCAGGTCGACACGAACCACCCCCCGGTCTTGCGGCGGATCGGCAACCGGCAGGTGGTCGCGGAGGAGCAGATCGTCCTCGAGCTGAAGGCCGTGGACCCGGACCTCGATCCGATCACCTACGCGGTCTACGGCCAGCTCCCGGGCGGCGCCAAGTTCGACAAGGAGCAGGGCCGCTATAGCTGGACGCCGACCCGGGAGCAGGTCGGAAAGTACTACCTGACCTTCGCCGCGTCCGACGGCAAGGCCGAGGCCCTCGAGACGGTGATGTTCGACGTCGTCGCCGAGGCCACGGGCAACAAGGCTCCCCGCTTCATCAAGCTCGGCGACCAGACGCTCCAGGTGGGGGTGGAGTTCCAGCTCCAGCTCGAGGCCACCGACCCCGAGGGCGACGCGCTCACCTACATGATCGAAGGCCAGGCCCCCGACGGCGCGACCCTCAACTCCGTCGGCCTCTTCGTCTGGACCCCGACCGCGGCCCAGGTCGGGCTCGTCGAGATCGACTTCAAGGTCAGCGACGGCAAGTTGACGGACCAGCTCGGGATCCGCTTCGTCGTCAGCGACGGCTCGGGCGGCATCAACCGCCCCCCCGTGCTGGCGCCCATCGGCAACCGCAACTGCACGGTCGGCGAGAAGCTGACCTTGCTGCTGACCGCCACCGACCCCGACGGCGACGCGCTGGCCTTCGCGGTCGCCGACGGGACCCTGCCCGCGGGCGCCAGCCTGAGCGCCAGCCCCCAGGGGACCGGGAAGCTGTTCCAGTGGACGCCGACCGCGGATCAGGACAACCGCTCCTTCACCGTGATCTTCGAGGTCAGCGACGTCCGGCAGAACCCGGCCGAGAGCCTCACCGACCGCGAAGAGGTGCTGCTGACCGTGGGCACCGGCGGAGGCGAGGGCGAGGGCGAGGGCGAGGGGGCGAGCGAGGGCGAGGGCGAGGGCGCGGGCGAGTGCGTCGAGGACGGTTTCGAGGAGAACGACGACCAGGCGACGGCCGCGGCCCTCGCGGTCGGATCCACCGACGGGCTGCGGATCTGCGGCCGGGACCGCGACTGGTTCAGCGTCCCGGTCGCGGTGGGCTCCCGGCTGACGGTGCGTGCGCTCTTCGCCCACGCGCAGGGCGACATCGACCTCGCCCTCTTCGGTGAGGACGGTGGCGAGACGCTGGGGGCCTCGACCTCGTCGGACGACGACGAGGAGGTGGTGCTGGCCCGCGTCGCCGAGAGCCGGATCTGGATCATGGTCTACGTCCCCGCGGGCGTCGCCAACGTCGGCTACTCCCTGTCCATCGAGGTCGAGGGCGGGGGCGGGTGCCCCGAGGACCCCGGCGAGCCCAACGAGTCCCGGGCCGCGGCCACTCCCGTGAGCCCCGGCACGCCGGTCACCGGCAACATCTGCCCCGAGGACGTCGACACCTACTCCTTCCAGGCGACCCGGGACCAGTCGATCACCGTGCGGGCCGAGTTCGACAACGCGGCCGGCGATCTCGACCTCTACCTCCTCGCGCCCGATGGACGGGTGCTGGACTACTCCGAGGGCGCCGAGGACTTCGAGGAGATCAGCCTGCGCGCGACCACCACCGGGCTGCACTACGCCCAGCTCTACGGCTACGACGGCGATCAGAACGACTACTCGCTGCTGGTGACCCTCGGCGAGGTCGGTCCCAGTTGCACCAGCGATCGGCTGGAACCCAACGACACCCGGGACCAGGCCAAGCCCCTGGACGGAGCGCTGAACGACCTGATGGCCTGCGTCGATCAGGACTGGTTCCTGATCCAGCGGGGGGACGACGGGCTGTTCTACTTCACCTTCACCACGGCGCAACCGCAGCAGCTCTCCGCGATCGCCTACCGGGCCGACGGGACCACCCCCCTGGGCACCGCGAGCGTCGTCAGTGGCACGCTGGAGCTCTGGCTCGAGTCAATCCCCGACCCGACCTTCTACCTGGTCGTCGGGGGGACCGCCGCGGGCATTGCCTACTCGGTCGACTTCATCGCTGAATAGATCGGACCTCCTCTTCCCCTCTTGACACCGGATCGGCCGGGGATCATGGTGGCATGGTCCTCGAGTCAAGGAGGGTGATCCATGACGCCGCGTAAGAAAGTCGAAGCCAAGAAGCGAACCATCCCCGCTCGTGCACGGGAGAAGGCCACCCAGACCCGTCAGCAGCGCTCCATTTTCAACCGCTACCTCGCCTCCATGAAGGGGAAGCGGGTGCAGAGCGCTCAGGATAAGATCAAGGAGATCGATCGGCTGCTCGCCGAAGGGGTCAAGGAGCGCAAGGTCCCCAAGTTCGTCGATGGGAAGCGCCAGGGCACGGAGCTGAAGAAGGTGACCCTGCTGCCCGCGGACCGGGCCCGGCTGCTCGCGAAGCAGCGGGATCTGATCGCGAGCCTGCCGACCACGGGCAAGGAGTCCCTGCGGGGGCAGTTCCTGAAGATCCTGCCCGGCTACGCGGCCAGCCAAGGATGGGACCGTGCCATCCTGCTGGAGGTCGGCGTGCCGGCCATCGATCTGGACGAGGCGGGGATCCTCTAGCCGACCACCCGCGGTCCGCTCCCCCGTCCCCCGTCGCGGTGCGCGCCACCCCGGGAGGCCCGACCCGCCATGCCCCGCGCCAACCTGCCGGAAGACTTCCGCTTCGCCTGTCAGCGCTGTAGCCGTTGCTGCATCACGCAGGGCAACTTCCAGTACGTCTACCTCACCGGCCGTGACGTCCAGCGTCTGGCCGAGCTCCTCGAGCTGGACGAGCCGACGTTCCTCGAGCGCTACTGTCTGTTCGACGGGCAGCAGCACTACCTGATCGACGGCGAGGATGGCCGCTGCTGCTTCCTCACCCCCGCGGGGCTCTGCCAGGTCCAGGAGGCCAAGCCGACCCAGTGCCACGCCTGGCCCTTCGTCCCCGGGATGCTCGACGATCCGGCGATCCGCCCGCTCATGGCCGACCGCTGTCCGGGCATCGGGAAGGGGCCTCGCTACTCGAGCGAGGAGATCGAGGAGCGGCTTCGCTGGTACGAGGAGTGGTTCGTCTGACCCGGGGCGCTGGCGCCCGGGCGGGGGCGAACCTGCGGTTCTCCCGGACTCCCTCCCGTGGTTTTTGGCCGAGGCCGAGGGGGGACCTACGGTCGCCCCCTCGGGCTCCCCCTCCCTTCCCCCTCCCCCAGCCCCCTCCCCCGGCGGGGGAGGGGGGTCGAGGGACGGGAGGGGCGCGGCCGGGGCATCCCTTGGTGGATTTTGGGTTACCTTGTTGTTATTGAATGTGAAATCCTGGTTGGATGAATATGTTTATAGATGGTTGAAGTTGTTTTTATAATAAGTTTGAAATCTTTTCAGGTTATATTTAGTAAATTGAATATAAAATAGTGATGGAGTTGTGCTGTTTTTAAATTGAACATGGAATTTGGATTATTTTGTGATGATAGATTTATATGTGGATTGTCTTTATTGATGAATGGACCCTAGGTATCCGCTGCACGGACCCCGTCTGTCCCCCCGCCCGCAGCGCGGCTATGCGTGAGTCATGCGCGATGTAGAGAACGCGACGAGGTCAGTGCGTAGTCGGCTGCTCTGTCGGGGCTGGCGGGAGCGG
>JAVEVO010000305.1:0-3768 GCA_034005005.1 Myxococcota bacterium | reverse complement strand
GTCGCATCATAGGCGGTGAGCATGGCGATCTTCTCGCCCTGCTCCTTCATGCGGCGCAAGGTGCGAACCGTGACCTTGGGGGCGCGGTCCCGCGGGGGGGCGGCGGGTTGGGTGGTCGCAGTCATGGGGCCTCCCTGTCCCGGTCAGCAGAGCGATCCGGGCAGCTCGTACTCCAGGCGTCCCTCGAACCCCTCGCGGACGATGGCCAGGACCCGCTCGAAGTGATCGCTCTCCGCGGCGGAGAGGTCGATCCCCGAGGTCTCCAGGACGAGCAAGGGGGTCTCGGTGTAGTACTCGAAGTGTCGACGATAGATCTGGCGGACGCCGTCGAGGTACTCGGCGTCGAAATCGGCCTCGAAGTGGCGCCCCCGGTGCCGGATACGCTCCAGCAGCACCTCGAGGCGGGCCGTCATGTAGATCACCAGGTCGGGCGGCGGGACCTCCCGGGCGATCGCCTCGTAGATCCGCTCGTACAGGACCAGCTCGGGCGCGTCGAGGGTGAGGCAGGCGAACATCCGGTCCTTGGCGAACAGGTAGTCGCTAACCAGCACCTTGGAGAACAGCTCGGTCTGCAGGACCTCCCGGCGCTGCTGATCGAACCGCTCGAGCAGGAAGAAGAGCTGGGTCTTCATCGCGTAGCGCGCCCGGTCCTGGTAGAAGCCCGCCAGAAACGGGTTCTCCTCGAACCCCTCGAGCATGGTCCGGCCATTCAGCCGCTGGGCCAGCCGCCGGGCAAGGGTGGTCTTGCCGACACCGATGGGACCCTCGATGGCGATGTATCTCGGTGGAGCCACGGCCCGGGGTTTAACACCGCCAGGCCGCCGGGTCAACGAGGAGCCGCGGCGAATCGTCCGGTCCCGCCTGCCAGGCAGCCGCGACCCGATGGAGTCCAGGTTGACCCCCTCCCCGGGGGGTGCTAGTGGAAGCGGTCCGGACGAGGAGCGCGGTGTACCGAGGCCTACAGATCGCGGTGGTGGTACCTGCCTACGACGAGCAGCGGCTCGTCGCCACCACCATCACGTCCATCCCACCCTGGGTGGACCGGCTGCTCGTCGTCGACGACGGCTCGACGGACGAGACGGCCGTCCGCGCCGCGCAGGCCGGTGCCGATCGCCCCGGCTTCGAGCTGCTCCGGCACCCGGCCAACCGCGGGGTGGGGGCGGCCATCGCCACGGGCTGCTGCCGCGCGCTCGAGCTTTCCGTCGACGCGGTCGTGGTCGTGGGCGCCGATGCGCAGATGGCCCCGCAGGACATGGGGCCGCTGCTCGACCCCCTCGTCGAGGGCCGCGCCGACTACGCCAAGGGCAACCGCCTCGGCTGGCCCGGGGTCTTCCGGACCATGCCCTTGATCCGCTGGCTCGGGAACTGGGGGCTGACCCTGCTCACCCGGCCGGTGAGCGGCTACTGGCGGATCACCGACTCCCAGTGCGGCTACACCGCGATCTCCCGGGCCGCGCTCCTTCTGGTACCTTGGTCACGGCTGTACCCCCGCTACGGCTACCCCAACGACCTGCTCGCCTGGCTCAACAGCCTCCAGCAGCGCGTCGTCGACGTGCCGGTCCGCCCGATCTACGCCGGCGAGAAATCGGGCATCCGGGTGGTGCGGATCATCCTCCCCCTGCTCGGCCTGCTGCTGCGGATCCTGCTCCGCCGGCTCCGGCACCGCCCCGGCGCCGTGGTCCCGGCCACCGGCCCGGCGGCCGACGCGCCACCGGGGTCGGCCGCGCCGGCCCCGGAGCAGCGGCTGCCCGAGCTGCAGGCCCTGCGCGACCCCGGGTGAGCCGGGCGCGAGCCACTCCCCCGCGCGCCGGTCACCGCAGCCCGTCCCCTACCCCGGCACCTCCGCCCGACGGCGGCCGTGACGCGTCCGGACGGCGGCTGCTGCTGCTGACCACGAGCTATCCCCGCTGGCCCGGGGACCCGGCCGGCAGCTTCGTAGCCGGCTCGGCCCAGGCCTTCGCCAGCGCCGGCTGGACGGTGCGGGTGCTCGCCCCGGCCGACCCCGAACCGCCGCGGCGGGCCGGCGGCGGGCCCGCGCCCGCCCCGGACCTCCCCCAGGTGGACGTGACACGGATCCCCGTCGGCCGGCGACGCCGCGGGGGCCACCTGTTCTACGGCGCCGGCGCACCCGAGAACCTGCTGCGGGACCCGCGCCTGCTGCTGCAGGCCCCGGGCTTCTGCGCCGGGCTGGGTGCGCGGGCGTGGCGCCTCGCCCCCCACGCGGATCTGGTCCTCGCCCACTGGCTGCTGCCCTGCGGGCTGGTCGGCGCGTACGCGTCCCGGGGCCGCCCCTGCGCCGCGATCTGCCACTCCGGGGACCTGTGGCTGCTGGAACGGCTCCCCGGCCGGCAGGTCCTCGCGGGGCAGCTCCTGCGCCGCTGCCACCGGCTCCTGTTCGTGAGCGGCCAGCTCTGCGAGCGCTTCGCCGCCTTGCTGCCGCGGCCGCTCTGGCGGCTCCACGAGGAGCGCTCCGTGGTCCTCCCCATGGGCGTGCACGCGCCGGCCCCCGCGAGCGCGGCCCAGCGCCAGGCAGCCCGGCGCGACCTCGGGCTCCCCGACGGTCGGCTGGGGCTGTTTTTGGGCCGGCTGGTGCCGATCAAGGGCCTCACGGACCTGCTGCACGCGGCCCAGGGGATCCCGTCCCTGACCCTCGTCCTGGCCGGGGGAGGTCCCCTGGAGGACGAGCTGCGGGGGCAGGCCCGTGCGCTGGGGCTGGACTGCCGCTTCCCCGGCTGGGTCGCGGGCCCGACCAAGGAGCGGCTGCTCCAGGCGGCCGATGCGCTGCTGCTGCCATCGCTGATCCTCGGGGGCCGGACCGAGGGCTTGCCGGTCGCCGCCATGGAAGCGCTCGCGGCCGGCGTACCGGTGCTCGCCTCGGCCACCGGTGGCCTCCCCGAGGCGGTCTGGCCGGGCGTCAACGGTCTGCTCGTCCTCCCGGAGGAGCCGTCCCGCCGCCGGCAAGGCTGGCGTGCGGCCTTGCAGCAGCTCGCCGCGGCCCCCGCGGCCGAGTGGGACCGCCAGCGGGCGGGCGCGGCCCGCTCCGGCCAGGGCTACCGCTGGGAGGCGCTCGGACCACGGCTGGTGGCCGAGCTGGTGCCGGACGATCGGGCCGCGAGGCGCCCACCCGGCGGCGACCGCACGCGCGGCGCTTGACTCCCTGCGCCATGGGGATTATCAAGCCGGCTGGAGTAGTTTCAGACCAGCCAACCGAGGCGGCTTCCGCCCAACGGGAGAGGATTATGGCCGGAATCACCCACCAGGAGATCATCCATCTCCTCGAAATCCGCTGCGACTACTACACGGCTCGCCGCTACCTGAGCGACGGCCTCGAGGCGGCCGGCCTGGAGCCGGCAGAAGCCTACGGCCCCGAGGAGGCCCTGCAGCTCCGCGCCGCGCTCGCCGAGATCAGCGAGCGGACGCAGCCCGCGCAGGAGGGGCTCGCGGAGGCCGCCGGGCTGGTCCCGGCCAGCGAGGGTGAGGCCGAGCCCGAGCCCGAGCCCGAGCCCGAGCCCGAGCCCGAGCCCGTGGTCGAGGCCGAGCCCGTGGTCGAGGCCGAGCCCGTGGTCGAGCCCGAGGTCGTGGTCGAGCCCGAGCCCGTGGTCGAGGCCGAGCCCGAGCCCGAGGTCGTGGTCGAGGCCGAGCCCGTGGTCGAGGCCGAGCCCGAGCCCGTGAGCGAGGCCGAGCCCGTGGACGAGCCCGTGGTCGAGCCCGTGGTCGAGCCCGTGGTCGAGCCCGTGGTCGAGCCCGTGGTCGTCGCGGAGCCCGTGA
>JAVEVO010000134.1:0-17992 GCA_034005005.1 Myxococcota bacterium | reverse complement strand
GCTCTTCCGATCTCTCCCTGCTCGCGCTCGACCTGGAGCACGCCGACCCCTTCACCGGGCAGCCCAGCTACCCGGTGGGGCTGCGGGTCACCGACGCCGTGGGCAGCACGGGGGAGACCACGACCCAGCTCCGGCTGTACGCGCCGGGACCCGTGGCCGTGGCCACCGTGCAGCCGGGCGTCACCGGCTGTGGTGGCGAGCTGACCTTCGACGGCCGGGGCTCCTACCCCGCCCACCCCGACCGTCACCTGGTCGGCTACTTCTGGGACTTCGACGTGCTCGTCGACGGGGACGGCAACGGACATCCGGCGGACGACGTCGACGCCAAGGGCCCCCTCGCCCGCCACGTCTACACGCGGATGGCCGGGAGCTGGCAGGACGGGACGTTCCAGCCCGGGGCCCACGGGGTGGCCCTGACGGTCGTCGACGACCGGGGCGGTCGCGGCACCAGCCAGATCGACGCCACCTTGCTGTTCCAGAACCTGCGCCCCATCGCCGTGCCCGGGGGCCCGTACGTAACCAGCCCCGTGGCCGGACGGCTTTCGCCCCTCGCCCTGGACGGCTCGGGCTCACGAGATCCCGACGCGCCCTGTGACGCGATCACCGCCTACCTCTGGGACACGGACGGTGACGGCAAGTACGGCGCCGAGGACCAGGACGGCGCGCCCCTCTGCGGCCCGTTCGACTGCAGCGGTGCGACCCCGACCCTGCAGCTCGACCGGGGCTGGCGCCCCGGCAAGACGGGTCGCGTGGCCCTCAAGGTCCGCGACGCCTACGGTCTGGAGAGCCGCCCGGTCGAGACGACGATCCAGGTGGGCGAGCGGTCCACGCCGAGCCTCGTGCTGCTCTCGCCCGCTGGCGGCGAGGCCGTGCGGGGTCTGGCGAGCGTGCGGCTGCGCGTCGCCCAGCCCCAGGGCAAGCGGGTCGTGCTGGAGATGAAGCTCAACGGCCTCCCCCTCACCTTCCAGGGCGGGGCCCGGGTCGCGGTCCCGGCGGACGGGCGCTTCGCCGAGGTGACGCGCACCTTCGACAGCAAGGCGCTGCCGGACGGGAGCGACCAGTACCAACTCCAGGTGACCGCCCGGCTGGACGAGGACGGCCGCGTCCTCACGACGACCGGCTCCCGGGAGCCCTTCACCATCGACAACACCCCGCCCAGCCTGACCCTGCCCGCCGCGGAGCGCAGCCCGAAGGTGGAGCAGGCCGACCTCGGAGGCACCCCCTTCACCTTCCACCCCACGGTGAGTGACCTCCTCGACCCGCGGCCGCGGCTGAAGATCGAGCCGCTGCTCGCCAAGTACCCCCTGGGGACCACCCGAGTGACCTTCCGGGCCGAGGACCGGGCCGGTAACCAGGCCGTCACCCGCATCGACCTGCAGGTCGAGGACACGCGACCGCCCCAGCTCCTCCCCCTGGCCGACGTCACCCAGGAAGCGACCCACCCCACGGGAACGCCCGTCCCCCTGTCTCCCGCGGCCTGGGACATCTGCGATGCGCAGGTCACCGTCACCGCGGACGCCCCCCCCGATGGCTTCCCCGTCGGTGTGCACCTCGTCACCTTCACGGCCACCGACGACACCGGGAACCAGCAGCAGGCGACGGCCCAGGTGACGATCACGGACACCACCCCGCCGGCGATCGTGCTGCCCGCTCCCGCGCAGCTCACCGTGGAGCAGGTGGAGCCACGCGGGGTCCTCGCGGGCCTCGTCCCCTTGCCGCGGCCGATCCTGCGCGACAACGGGAGCCCCTCGGAGGAGCTCTCCTGCCGCTTCTTCCTGACCTTGCGCGACCCGGATGGCCGGGAGGTCTCCGCGCCTCCCGACGGCTACCCCTGCGGGGTCCCCCTGACGGGCAACCGCTACTTCCCGCCAGGAGACTCCGTGGTCCGCTTCGTCGCGACGGACGAGGCCGGCAACGAGGCCACCGCGGACCTCACGGTCGCGGTCGTCGACCACGCGGCGCCGCAGATCACCGTGGTGACGGCGCCGCCGACCGACCGCTGGCAGCAGGAGGAGGTCACCCTGGCGTTCCGGGTGACGGACGGCTCCGACCCGGCGCCCGAGGTGACCGTCACGCCGCTCCCTGCTGGGCTGGAGGCCTTGCCCGCCGCCGACGCGCAAGGGGTCATCACCCTGCGCTACGCGGCCGACGGGATGTACGCGGTGCGGATCGCGGTGCGCGACGCCCTGGGCCGCCGCGCGCAGCAGAGCCTCCCCCGCTTCGGCATCGACCGGAGCCCGCCCCTGCCCGTCTGCGAGGGGTTCCCGGCGGAGGGCGTGGAGCTGGACGACCCGGCGAGCTGGCCCCTGCTCTTCCCCTACGAGGAGCTGCGCCCACGCTTCGGCGGCAGCGATCTCCTCTCCGGGGTGAGCCGGCTCGAGGTGCGGCTGTTGTCCGCCGAGCCGTCGAAGGAGATCGCGCTGCTCGACCAGGACTGGGCGTTGAGCGGCTCACCCGCGAGCGGCCCGCGCTTCCCGGAGCGGACGGTGTGCGCGGATCCGGCGCGCTGCCCGACGGGGCTGCTCCCCCTCACGGAGCTGGCCCTGGGGGCGCACCGGCTGAAGTTGACGCTCCGGGACGGGGTGGACCACGAGGCGCAGCTCCAGCTTCCGTTCCGGCTGGTGGACCTCCCCGCGGCCCTCGCGCTGGTGCGTGCCGAGCTGGACCAGGCCGAGGAGGAGGAGCTCTTGCCACCCGACCGCCTGGCCCAGCTCCACCTCGTGGACCAGTCCCTGGCCGGCGCCGAGCTGTCCCTGGCCAAGGGCTACCTCGGGGGCTGCTTGCTCGGCATCGAGGAGGCCCTCGTCGGCCTGAACGCCCTCGCGGACGTCATCCCCACCCTGGCGGCGCGCAGCCAGCTCCTGGCCCGCGGGGCGACGAGCGCCGTGCGACAGCGGGGGGAGAGCCAGCCCGCAGGCTCGGCCGACGCGGCACGCGCCGCCGACGCCGTGGCCCGGGCCGAGCAGGCCCTGACCGCCACGGGAGGCGGGCCGACCGCCGCGCTGCTCACGCTGCAGGAGGCCTTCTTCCTGCTGCGCAACGGAGAGCAACCCTGCGACGCCAGCGACATCCCGTCGAGCGTCCCGCAGATCCGCCAGCTCCTGCGCGAGCTCGACGAGTACAAGGCGATCCCGGACATCCCCGGCGGGGTGGTCGTCGCCCAGGTGGCCGTCCTCCTCCGGGACGACGTGCTCTGGAAGCTGGAGGACCTGCAGACCCTGCCCCTCGACGCCCAGCAGCACGTGCGGCTGCTCTTCGATCTGCAGGATGCGGCCGATGCCCTGTCCCGAGCCGAAGACCTGGGCTGCTGGGCGCGCAACTGGAAGTGGGGGCTCGCCCAGCTCATGCGGGTGGCCGTGCTGCTCACCGCGGACAAGGCGGCCGCGGTGCTTCCCGAGGGGAGCTGCCTGCTCGACGAGGCCTACGCGCTCGTGCAGCGCGGCGAGGCACCGCAGGAGGGACGCGCGGTCGACACGCTGCTCGCCCTGTACGGGACTCCCCGGACCCGCTGCCTGCTCCTGCAGCTCTACGCCGCCGCCGGATTCCAGCCTCCGTTCGTCCTGAGCGACCACGGCTGCCTGGAGCGTCTCTGCGAGTGAGCAGGCCAGAGCACCGATCAGAAATCAGGATTTTCGTTCAGCCATTTCCATTCCTGCTGTCCTGCTTTCCTTAGAAATCTCCGAAAGATCCCTGAGGAAGGCCGGAACGAAGGAAGGATTTTCAATGGATGCAGCCGGTCCGAGTGGGCGGCTTCCTGGCCAATCTCCTCCCGTACCCGGCTCGAGCTGCAAGATCTCTCCCAGAGCCACAGAGTTCGCAGAGAAAAGTGCTCAACTGGCTGAGCCCTCTGCGGCTCTGCGGCTCTGCGAGAAAATTCTTTTCGTGCGGGGAGTTGCGCCAAGGCCTCGCTGCTCGCTCACCGGGATGATCTGCACCCATTTTCAATGGGTTCCTGATCGCCGCTCCAGCTCGCCCCACATTGAGTAGGACCTTCGCACTGCTTGCTCGTCCCTGAGTACCATGCCCCGGGGCTTCCTTGCGCGAGCACGAGCATGAGCACGAGAGCACGGGTGCGAGCACGAGCCGCCCGGTCCAGGGCGGTCTGGCGCGGGTGGCGATGGAGGCCATGGCAGCGGGGAGGGGACCGGGCCGAGTGCGATCCGCAGGAGCACGCAGCGGAAGCCCGGCGGCCTCCGCCACGCGGCAGGGGGACGGGGAGCTACTCCGGCTGGCAGCAGGGCGCGCTCATCATCACGTCGTGCTGATCCTCGGAGAACGTCTTGCAGGTATTCAGGTCGCAGCGGAGGCCGACGTCGATGGTGTCGCAGGAATCGACCCCGGCCGCGATGCTGCAAGGCACGTACGGCCGGAAGTGCAGCGAGTAAGGGGCGCCGATGTCGTTCTGGGGAACTCCCTCCACGCGGACGTAGCAGATGCCGACGCCCTTGGGGATGCACTGCCCCTCCGCGCAGATCTCCTCGTCGAAGCACTCGGAATCCTCGTCGCATGGAGCCGGCACGCAGTAGTTACGAGGATTTCCCGCGCGATCCGTTCCCGCTGCGCAGACGTCACCGAGCATGCAGTCCGCGCCGTTGAGCGTGCAGGTGGGGTTCTCCTGCGCGACGCAGTAGTGGTCGACGCAGACGTCTTCCTGATTGCAGTCGGCGTGTGTCGTGCACTCGAACGCCCCGAGGATGGGCACGTTGTAGACCACGTTCTCGTTGTCTGCCGTGCGATCGGAGCTTGCCACCGGCAGGTCCAGGTCGGCGGGCTGACCCGGTCCTTTCGGACAGTACAGATCGAGGGAAAGATCGCCCGAGCTGAAGTGGAAGAAGCGGGCCAGGATGTCGAGGTGGTCCGTCCCGTGGACGCGGAACTGGAACCAGTCCGCATCCCTGACCGAACAGACCCGCATGTCCCAGAGGATGGTGTCCTGGGGCAGGAGCGTCCCGTCCCAGTCCCGGGGCAGCCGGACGGTCGCGGCCGACAGGGGCGAGTCGTTGATCTCCTTCTCGTCGGGCTGGCAGGGAGGCTCCTCCCGCTCGCAGGCCACGGCCAGGGAGTACCGGTTGGGCAACCCGAACGAGACGACCTCGAGGTAGTAGGTCCCCGGGTCGAGATCGTGGCGCACGACGGTGGTGCGGTCCTCGCCCACCTCCCCCTCGGCGAGGGAGGCCAGCTCGCCGTTGACCAGCCGGTAGAGGTTGACGCCGAGCTCCCCGGCCGCGGCGATGTAGTCGATCTGGGCCTCGATCATCCCGTACTGGAAGGTCTCCACCCGGAACAGGTCGTCGTCGTCCCAGCAGCTCATGACGTCGTCCACGCGGGAGCCGCAGCCGGCCCGGGTCGCGGTCGCCGGGGTGTTGTCGGGCTCGAGGCGGTCGGGGACACACTGCTCCGGGTCCAGCTCGCGGCTGACCGTCAGGGTGTACCGGTTCTGCGCCCGCGCCGTGCGCCCGAAGACCCGCACGTAGTACATGTCCGGGAACAGCGCGACGCCATCCACCACGAGGTAGAGCCCCTCGTGAGGCCCGTTGTTGGTCGCGGACAGCAGCCGCGACGCGCCGACGTACAGCTCCAGGTCGAGGTTGCCGCCGTCCGGGTCGAGCTGGTCGGTCTCGACGATCAGGATGTCGCCGAGCTGCAGCTCGACCTTGTACCAGTCCTCGTCACCGGCGCAGAGCAGCAGGTCCTCGAAGGCCTGCCGATAGAGGGGACCGGTCAACTCCACCGCGTAGGGACGCAGGTCGTTCTCCTCGAAGCCGTCGTCCACGCACTCCTCGTTGAGCCGGTTCAAGGTCAGCTTCAAGGTGTAGGTCACCGAGGACGGCTGGAGCGCCGCGACCCGCAGGAAGTAAGTGCCCGCGACGTAGATCTGCGCCACGGCGAGCTGCCGTCCGGGCGGCACGACCTCGGGGTCGCCCTCCCCGGGGAGCGGCGAGCCGTGGACCAGCAGCTCCGGCCCGAACTCACCCGGTCCCCAGAGCTCCATCCCGAGCACAGCCTCCGCGGGGTGCGTCAGCTTGGCGCTCAGGCCGTCGCCGGCCTTCAAGGTGAAGGAGAACCAGTCCACGTCCGGCGGGACCTGCTCGGCCTCGAGGCCGGGGCAGAGGGTCAGGGTATCGTAAGTACCACTCGCCATGGGCCGGGCGGTCTCCCAGCCCTCGTTGCCCGTCTCGCCCTCGGCCCAGTCGGCCGCACACTCCCCGGGGCCGACGAGCTGCGCCTCCAGGCGATAGTCGATCCCGACGGTCTCCTCCCCGAGGCGCACGCCCGCGACGTGCAGGAAGTACACCCCCGTGTGGTGCGGCAGGTCGGGGAAGCTCACCGAGACGCTGGCCTGGCCGAGGGTGGCTCGCCGATCGAGGACCGTCACGCCGTCGACGTCCACCAGCATGAGCTCCACGTCGCCCTGCAGCAGCTCCTCGTCCACGAGGAACAAGGTGGCCGTCAGCCGCTCCTCGGCCAGCTCGATGGCGTACCAGTCGTCCTCCCACTGCCCGTACCCGCAGAGGCGCAGGTCGGTGAGGGTCACGAGGCCCTCCGCGTCGGGCTCGAGCAAGAACGCGGTGGCCGCGCTCTCGTTGCCCCCCTCGCCCTCGCGGGCATCGGGGCGGCAGCCGACGACGCAGCGACGACTGGCGGGGTCGCAGACCTCTCCCGCCTCGCAGTCCTCGTCACCGCCGCAGGCCTCGACGCAGAGCCGGGTGACCGGATCGCAGACCTCCCCCTCGCCGCAGGTGTCCTCCGCGCCGGTCCGACAGCCCAGGGTGCAGACCTGAGAGATGGGGCCGCAGTAGTAGGCGGCCGGGCAGCCGGCGTCACCGAGGCAGGGCCGGGGGATGCAGACGTGCAGCCCGACGTCGCAGGCGAGGTGGGCGGCGCACTGCTCGTCCTGCCAGCAGCCTTGCTCGCAGACACCGTCGATGGTGTCGATCGTGGAGCAGTACTGGTTGGCATCACAGCGGCCATCGTCGCTCGACCGGCAGCCCGCGTGGCAGGTCCCGAAGTCGGGCCCCGCGCTGACGCAGATCTCCGTGGCCCGACACTTGCGATCGTCGGCGTTGCCCTGGGCGTCGCAGCAGACGCAGGCGGTGCAGTGGCCGCTCGCCAGGCAGGTGAAGCCGCTCGCGCAGCCGCGCACCGGGTCACCCTCGATGCAGCCGAGCACGCAGCGCTGGGCCGGGCAGCCCTCCTCCTTGCAGCAGACGTAGTCCGGGCCGAGCTCGGCACGGCAGGAGGCGTCGTCGGAGCACTTCTTGTCACACTCGTTGGTCTCGTCGCAGTACCACCCGGAGCTGCAGTGCAGACGCTCATCCTCGGAGCTGTCATCGCAAGGGCTCGGGCAATCCTCACAAGCCTGGCACTTATGATTCACGCAGTAAGGCTTGTCCGGGGAACAATCGTTGGTATCGACACATCCTTCCCTACAGATTCCGCATCCAGTTGCATCACACCAGTATTTATCGGGACATTCGGCGTGGTCCGTGCAGATCCGCTCGATCTTGCAGGTGTGTGTTGACACATCGCAGACCTGGCAATCCCCGGTACACGCCGTGTCGTCCTCGCACCCCGCCTCGCAAGCACCCGTCTGGACGTTGCAGAACTTGCCGGGCTCGCAGTCGCCCGGCGAGCAGGGGACCTCGGGATAGACGCAGATGTGCTGGTCGTTGCAGGCCGGAGGCCGAGCGGGATCGCACTGCGGATCCTCACCTTCCTGGCAGCGCGCGGCGCAGGTGTCGGGATCCTGGCGGCACCCCTGGGAGCAGGTGCCGAGGGTCTTGCCCAGCGGGATGTAGCAGTAGGTGGCGGCGTCGGGACAATCCGCGTCGCGCGCGCAGCCCGTCGGCTCGGGATCGGGGCCGCCGTCATCGTCACCGTCACAGCCCGGGGCGACCCAGGAGAGGAGGGCCAGAGCGAGCATCGGTAGCCAAAACGTCAGGCTGCGCTTCCAGTTACGGGACATCGATCCCTCCTTCCTCGTCCTTCGCCGCCACGCGGCCGGCCTGCTCCGGACCGCCGAGCAGGGCGACTTGCACCATACCACAAGGGCCTTCCCGAGGCCAAGCCGCTGGCGCAGGCCGCAGAAGCGTCGTGTCGCCCGTCACCGCCGTCCCCGAGGCCAACTCACCCCGGGACTCAGGGCTGCTGGATGGTCAGCCGCTGGCGCGCCGGGGTCGGCCCCAGTTCGGTCGTCCCGCGTGCCGGTGGCGGCCAGCGCACGACGATCCGCTCCACCTGCGACGCGTCGCCGAGGCCGAGGTGGACGAGGGGCTCGTTCCCGCTCTGGTAGCCTCCCGCGGTGGTCACCTGCCGGACCAGCGTCCGGCCGCCGACGGTGACCTCCACCCGGGCGCCGCTGGCCGCCGTGTTGGGGGGACGACCGACGAGCTGGAGCTGGAGCCAGGAGCGCCGGTTGCCGCCGTCGTTCCGCAGCAGCACCGCCGGGGAGTCCTGGTTCGAGTAGATCAGGTCCAGATCCCCGTCCCGGTCGAAATCCGCGGCGGCCGCACCCCGGGAGACGCGCCGCAACAGCAGCCCCGGTCCCGAGCGACGGCTCAGGTCCTCGAAGGTGCCGTCGCCCCGGTTGCGCAGCAGGGAGTTGGCCTGGGGGAACTCGACCCCCGGCTGGAAGCTGGCCACGGTATCCCAGATGTGGCCATGGCAGACGAAGAGATCGAGGTCGGTGTCGTTGTCCAGATCCAGGAGCCGGACGGCGAACTCCAGGGGGTGGTAGGTCGGACCGAAGATACCCGCCCTGCTGCTCTCCTCGGAGAAGATCCCACGGCCAAGATTGCGGTAATAATCCACCGGTTGATCGGTGAAGTTACCGACGACGATATCGAGGAGGGTGTTGCCGTCTACGTCTCCGACATCCACACCCATGCCAGCGCCAGGAAACCCGGTTGCTCCCACGGCTACACCAGAAAAAAGACCATTTTCTTTGAATTTACCGTTTCCATCTCCCATAAATAGGAAGTTTGGCGACTCATCGTTAGCGACATAGATATCTTGGTGGCCATCCTCGTCGAAATCCGCCGCGATTGCCATCAGACCAGGCGCCACAGGGGGCACGACGAAGGCGCTGCCGGTGATGTCCTCGAAGCCCTGCCCGCGCCGGTTGCGGAGCAGGTGATCGGCGAGGGGCGGGAAGTCGTGGGGGGTGCAGTAGTTGTGCACCCCGGTGGAGTAGCAGGGCGCGTTGTGGCGAGGGTGGTAGTCGACGTAGCGCACCACGTACAGGTCGAGGTAGCCGTCCTCGTCGACGTCGACGAAGAGGGCCGCGCTGCACCAGCCCCCCAGCCGTACTCCCGCCTGCTCGGTGACGTCCTCGAACGTGCCGTCCCCGCGGTTCCGGTACAGGAGGGTGCCGTCGACCCCGGTGACGAAGAGGTCCACGTCCCCGTCCCCGTCGTAGTCACCGGTCGCGACGCCCATGTCGTACCACCCGCCCGCGACGCCCGCTGCGCCGGTGACGTCATCGAAACCCCGGCCTTGCCGGTTGCGGAACAGGCGGTTGGCCCGCGCGAAGTCGGCGCTCCCGGGCAGCGGGCCACCGTCGACGAGGTAGACGTCCTGCCAGCCGTCGCCGTCGACGTCGAGGAAGGCCACGCCGCCACCCTTGGGCTCGCAGTAGTGCTTTCGTCCCGAACCACCCGAGCGGCGGGTGAAACGCACCCCGAGCTCCGCCGCGACGTCGACGAGCGCGATCCAGTCCGCGGGGGCCTCTCCGGCCGGCTGCAGCGCCGGCAGCTCGGGCAGGCCCACGCGGGGGGGCGCCCCGGCCGGCTCGTCGGCCGCGAGCCGGGCGCGGCCCTGCAGCAGCATCGTCGGTGCGGTGCTGGCGAGGGACCCGGGCGCGCCCGCATCGCCGGTGGCCGGGGGAGGAGGGGGCGCGGCGGGACCGCAGGCACCCAGCAGGCCGGCGAGCAGCCCGAACAGCGCCCGCGGCCAGGGACGAGGGTCGCTCACCGGCCGTCCGCCAGAAACCAGGGATTGCGAGCGAGGGCCGCCTCGAGCAGCTCCTCCGCGTCGGTGCGGGCCGGCGGCTGCTGCGCGGCCAGCGCCAGGGCGAGCCGCAGCAAGGGGAGCAGCGCGAAGCGCGGGTCCCGCTCACCGACGAAGCGGGCCAGCTCGGTCGCGCGCGCCCGGTCCCCCCGGGCGAGGTGGTCGATCGCGTCGGCGTAGGTAGAGCTGGCGTGGTTGGCCGCCTCCTCCCGGCGGACCTGCTGCTCGAAGGCCGTGTGGACGGTGAGGTAGCGGGCGTTGACCTCCTGGGCCTCCGCGGTCCGCCCGAGCTGACTCAGCCCGCCGCCGAGCGCGAGCAGCGTCGGCAGATCGTCGGCCCGGCGCTGCAAGGACAGCAGGAGCTGAGTCACGCCCTCCTCGAGCTGCCCCTGCTGGAGCAGACAGCGGCCGAGCAGCGACAGGACGTCCGGATCCTCGGGCAGCCCCTCCCGGAGCTTGCGCAGGAGCATGAGGGCCGGCAGGTAGCTGCCTCGCCGAAAATGGGCCTCGGCCAGGGCCAGCGCACAGCGCGGGCACTGCTCGAGGGGACCCGCGCCGAGCTCGATGGCTTCCTGGTAGCGGCCCACCCGGTTGTACGCCTCGAGCAGCCGCTCCCGGAGCCGCGGCCGATCGGGGAAGCGGCGGAGATACGACTGCAACAGCTCGATCTCTCCGGGGAAATCCATCTGGATCCGATGCAGCCGGGCGGCGATCTCCACCTGCCGGTCCTCCTCGCGCCGGGGCGGATCGCTCATCGCCGCCGCGATCTCGACGAGGGCCCAGCTCGTGAGCTGGCGCTGGCGGGCGCCCGTGCGCCGCGCCGCGAGCGCGGCCAGGAGCTTGGCCACCTCCTCGTGCGCGACGGGCGAGGCCGAGGGAGGCAACGGGGCGGAATCGGCGAGGATCCAGAGCAGCCACTCGGCCAGATCCTTCTGGTGGAGGTCTCCGGGGTCGATCCAGGGGACCCGGGCGGCGGCCAGGGCGACGATGTCCTTGAGCGCCTCGTCCCGGTCCGTGGTCGCCCGCAGCATCGCCCGGAGCAGGCGGGCCCGCGGGGTGCGCGGGTCGAGCTGCAGCGCCCGCTCGGCCGCGGCGAGCGCCTCCGCGGCGCCGGCTGGCCCCTGCGCGGCCGACAGCTCCACCGCGAGGAGCTCCTCCGCCAGCACGGCCGCGCGCCGGTCGGTGCCGGCCGCGGCGATCACCTGGGCGAGTTGCTCCCGGGCCTCGGCCGTGCGCTCGGCCGCAATCAGCGCCAGGGCCCGCACGAGCTGCCCGCGGCGGCAGAGGCCCGCCGGCGGCAAGAGCGCCAGGGCCCCGGCGACCTCGCGCCCCGCGAGCTCACCTCCCGCCCGGAAGACGGAGTCGGGGCAGTCCATCGCCGCGCCGGTCGGTCCGGCCTCGGGCCCCCCCGGACAGCCGTTCGGGGAGCAGGAGCCGACGAAGCCGCAGCACGCGATCAGGGCGAGGCAGACCGCCCGCCCCCGGACCTGGAGAGCCGGTGCCCGCGACCGCGCGGTGGAGGCCGGCAGAGGGTGCGCTAGGCGCCCCGTCCTCACTGCGGCGGGAGACAGAGGCCACGCTCCAGATCGCACACCCAGCCGCCGCGCATGTTGCAGGGATCGTTCTCGGCGCTGCACGGCTCGCTGCAGAGGGTCAGGTCGTCGCTGACGGTGACGAGCAGGGTGTAGGTGTTGACGCGCGCCTGGTGGGCCTTCAGGTAGAGGGTCCCCGCCTGCCGCGGGATCCAGAAGATGTCCTCGTTGGGCAGGAAACGATTCATGGCGATGCTGATGGGGGAGGCCTCGGGAGACGCCGAATCGTACAGGGCCGCGTCGATGTCGTAGTCGATCGACGGGGCGGGCACGGCGAAGTTCATGTCCACGTGGACGCACTTCATGGCGGCGACGTCGAACTTGAACCAGTCCTGCTCTCCCTCGCAGATGGAGAGGTCGTAGAGCTGGTCCGGGACGATCGAGGCCGCCGTCTCGGCGGCGGAGTTCGTCCCACCGAACTGGTCCGCCTGGCAGGGGAGCGGATCGCAGCCACCGGTCTCTTCGTTGCAGAACTGATCGGGCATGCACGTCCAGTTGGTACGACAGTCACGCTCCTGGCAGGCGTTCAGGGGCAGATGGCAAACCTCCGTCTCGGGGGTGCAGTCGCCGTCCTGGCTGCACGCGATCACCCCCGGCATCACGCGGGAGCGGAGGCTGTAGTACATCTCGGTGCCCGGCACGTCGACCGGCGACACCTGGAAGACCCGCAGGAGGTAGACGCCGCGCCCGTCCGCACCGGGTGCCGTGTTGTAGATGTACTTCAGCCCGGCGGCCTGCTGGTAGAGCTGGGCGAGGAGCTGGGGTTCGTTGTTCACGAGGCGATAGAACTCGATGTCGAGATCGATGTCGGTGAGGGAGAAGGCCATCTCCAGCACGAAGCCCGCTCCCCCGGGCAGCTCGAAGGAGAACCAGTCGTCCTTGGCCCCGCAGAAGGCGAGGCTGTAGGGGGTGTTGGCCACCAGGCGGGCTGCGGTACGGGCCGCGCCGTTGGTCGCGCCGAACTGATCCTCCTGGCAGGCCACCGGCTGGCACTCCCAGGTCTCCCCGGTCTTCACGCACTTGCTCGATCCCTTGCACTCCTCGCCGCAGGCCCACGGCTCGCAGGTCGCCTCCACGCAGCGCTGCCGGGCATGGCAGAGGTTGCCCGCGCACTCGGTGGCCGGGCAGAGGGCCTCGCCGCAGACCGGGCTCACCTCGGTGCTGCAGTCCTGGGGGCACTCCTCCCCCTCCTCGCAGGTCCCGTCCGGGCAGTGGCAGTCCTCGTGGCAGGTGAAGGTGCTCTCACCGGGGGAGCAGGCACCATCTCCGCAGACGGGACCGCTGCCCTCACCCTCCCCTTCCGCGCCTTCGCCCTCCCCCTCCGCGCCCTCACCCTCGCCCTCCGCACCCTCACCCTCGCCCTCCGCACCCTCGCCCTCCGCACCCTCGCCCTCCCCCTCCCCTTCGCCCTCGGCCGCGCAGCCCGGCGCGCCTTCGACGCAAGGCAGGCAGCGACGCTCGTTGATGTCGCAGTATTGCCCGGCAGCGCAGAGGGAGCTGGGGTGATTGCAGAAGACGACGCAGACCTTCTGGTCGGGGTGGCAGAGCATCCCCTCGGGGCATCCGGCCGCGCAAGGCTTCTCCTCCTCCGGGCCGCCGTCGTCGCCGTCGCAGCAGACCAGGTAGCCGAAGCCCACGAGGGACAGCAGCAGCCCGGTCAGGACCAGCAAGCGAAATCGACGAGCTTCGTTCTTCATGGATGCCACCCACTTCCGGTTGCCGACCCGAGCCAGACCAGGGTCGAATCCAGGCTAGCTCAGCCCCGACGCCGCGGTCAAGCCTCCTCCCGGAGACGAGTGCCCGCCCGTCGTCCGACGCGCGCCACGGCGACGGGACTCAGCGGCGATCGTCGAGCAGGGGCAACCCCGACTGGGTGAGCAGCAGGCTGCCCTCGAGGAGGGCGCGGTTGACCTCCTCGACGGCTGGCGACACTCCGGGGGAGGCGGCAGGTGGGGCGGCCGGGGATGGCGGGGCGACCGGCGCGTAGCCGGCCGGCCCGGGCAGGTGGACCCGGCCGCTGAGGGGACAGTAGACGCGCCCCTCCCGGGCGAAGAGGGGCACCGGCGGCTGGCAGCAGCCGCAGCCGCCGTAGGCGAGGTCCCGCAGCAGGTAGAGGGTGCCGGTGGCCGGATGCCGCAGGTGCACCTCACCCGTGCTGCTGCAGCAAAGCCGCGCGTCCGCGTCACACGCCAGGGCGGCCGGACGCCGGCAGCAGAGACAGTAGCCGTGAGGCAAGGTCGCCACGGGGGTCAGCACGCCCGCGGCGGTCAACAGGTAGGACGCCCGGCAGCCCGGGCAGACCAGCAGCTCACGCCGCTGCCCGTCGGCTTCCCAGGCTGGCCGCTGGCCGCACGCGCACCGCAAGGCGAGCACCGGCACCAGCTCGCCCGCCGGGTCGCGCTCCACACGGATCGGCCCGCTCAGTTGCTCGAGCAGGCGTGTCGCCTCCCGGGCGTTGGGCATCCCGGGCCGCGCCGCCTCGAGCAGGGCCTCCACCGAGAGGATGTCGCCGACCCGGCCGAGCACTCGCAACGCCGGGCGAGCGAGGGTCTGGTCGGGGCTGCGGGCGAGCTCCCGGGCCGGCGCGGCGGCCGGAGCGTAGCCCAGCGGCGCCACGTCGGCGAGCAGCTCGAGGGCGTGGCGCTGGACCGCCCCCTGGGGGTCGCCGACGCGCTCCACCAGCATCGCGAGCCACTCGTCGTCCACGGGCGGAGCGCTCGTGCCGGTCGGCGACAGCAGGGTGTCGACCAGCCACAAGGCGGCGTCCCGCACGCCGCTGTCGGGATGCCCCAGCAGCTCCCGCACCCGGCGACGCAGCCCCGGGGGAAAGGAGCCCCCCGGGGGATAGGCCTGGCGGAGGCCGAGGAGCAGGCCGACCAGCTCCTCCCCGCTGCGGGCCTCGGCGAGCATCGCCGCGAGGGTCGGGAGCAGCTCCGGCGAAGGCACGGGGATCCCCAGGGGCAGGGCCCGGGCCGCGGTGGCGCGCAGCCAGTCGTCACCGTCCCGCAAGGCGGCGATCAAGGTGTTGGCGGTTCGGCTGTCGGGGATCCGGGCGAGGGCATCGAGGGCCGCCGCCCGCACGAAGGGGTCGTTGGCCCGAGCTCGCCGGGCGGGCAGCGCCCACTCCCGGACGCAGTCGAGCACGGCCAGGTCGCTCGGGCGCAGCAGCAGGGCCAGAGAGCGCAAGAGCAGGGTCAGCACCTGCGGATCTCGCTCCCCCTCCTCGCCGCGCAGGCGGGCCACGATGGGCTCGACGGCTCGTCGATCGCCCAGCAGGCCGAGCGCGTGGGCGACGGCCAGGCGCTGCTTGACCTCCGGGCCGGTCAGCTCGACCAGCAGGAGCCCGAGCGCCCGCGGCCCGAGCCCGGCGAGCTGACGGCTGGTCTCCTCCCAGCCCCCCGGGCCCCCTGGCGCGAGCCGCTCGAGGAGGACCCGCACGCGAGCCGGATCGGCGGCGGCGGCCGGGACGTCGGGAGCCGTGGGCACGCGGCTCCCCTCCTCCCGGCTCCCGGAGGCGCCGGTGACGGTCCGGGGGAGGCGGGCGGCGAGGAGCCCGTGCGCGGTCTGGCGCACCAGGGAGCTCTCGTCACCGAGCCCGTGCCGGAGGAGGTCGACCAGGTCCGGTCCGCCCAGACGGGCGAGGCCGACGAGGACTGCCGCCCGGACGAACGGATCGGCGTCCTGGCGGTGCTGGAGCAGGAAGGGTCGGACGGAGAGCTGGCCCGGCTCGAGGCAGGCGGCGAGAGCCCGGAACGCGAGGGCCCGCTCATCGCCCCCCGAAGAGGTCGAAGCCGCGTGCTGCAGCAAGGAACCGAGGGCTGCGGGGTCCGGCTGGCCGAGGAGCTGCAGCAAGGCCCGCTCCCGCGGCCGGCGGTCCGGGGCCTGGAGCTGCCGGAGCAGCTCGGCCGTACCGGGACGCAGCTTCCCGGTCCCCGGGCTGGAGGAGGAGCCTGGGCCGTCCCCCGGCGCCACCTACTCCTCCCCCTCCTCGGCCTCCTTCCCCTCCCCGTCCGGATCCTTGGCCGCCGGCTCGATCTCTTCCGCAGGGGCGAGGATCCCCGGACGCTCCTTGGGCTTGGCCGTCGCGTCCGGCTTGGCCGACGCGTCCGGCTTGGCCGTCGCGTCCGGCTTGGCCGACGCGTCCGGCTTGGCCGTCGCGTCCGGCTTGGCCGACGCGTCCGGCTTGCCGCCAGTCGCCCGCGGCGCGGGCTCCGTGGCCGGGGCCGACGGGGTCGCGGCCGCCACCCCGGACGGCAACAGCCCCATCTCGGGGCTCCAGCTCCGGTCGTCCACCGCGCCGGGGAGCTGCCGGCGCCCGGTCGCGTCGAGGCCTTCCATCTCGAGGACGTCGGTGCCGAGCTCCACGGGCCGGACGGCCGGCGCCTCGTCGCTGAGTCGGGCGTTCACGTCGTCCACCCGGGGGACCCGCCAGTGGGGATCGTCGGGGAGGACCTCGCGCGTGGTGCCGCAGGAGGCCAGCAGGACTGCGCAGAGGCCGAGGAGCAGAGCCCAGCGGAGCATGGCGATACCTCGTCACCCAGGGGCGACCCGACGGCGCCCGCCTCGTACCGCGACACGACGGGGCGGGCTGGACGAGCGCCAGGGGCCACCGGACGGGACCGCGCGGGCCGTCCGGCTCCCCTGCTCCGTTTTAGACCGGGGCCTTGCGCAGTGTCAACTGAGCGGGCATCTTCCCTGGCCGGCGGTGAGCCGGGGGGGAATAGCCACGGGTCATGGCGCGGTTGCGCGCGGGAGGTGCCCCGTCGGCGGCCTCCCGGCCCCGGCCGGCCACGGCCCGCGAGGGCGCTCGGGCCTTCCGTTGACAAGGCCCCGAGCGCCTCCCTATGGTGGGAGACATGACGAGCAAGTTCGATAGCGGCAGCGACCTCCGATGCTCCTTCTGCGGCAAAGATGCGCGGGAGGTCCGGAAGCTGATCGCCGGGCTCCGGGTGCACATCTGCGACGAGTGCGTCGCCCTCTGCAACGAGATCATCGACGAGGACGGCAGCGCGCCGGCGCCCGCCCCCGTGCTCGAGCCGCACCACCTGCCCCCCAAGAAGATCCGCGAGTACCTCGACCAGTACCTCGTCGGCCAGGAGCTGGCCAAGAAGACCCTCGCGGTCGCGGTCTACAACCACTACAAACGGATCCACGACGAGACGACGGACGACGTCGAGCTCTCCAAGGGCAACGTCCTGATGCTCGGGCCGACGGGCACCGGCAAGACCTTCATGGCCCAGACGCTCGCCAAGCTGCTCGACGTCCCGTTCACCATCGTCGACGCCACCTGCCTGACGGAGGCGGGCTACGTCGGCGAGGACGTCGAGAACATCATCAAGAACCTCTGGATCGCCGCGGGCAAGGATCCCGAGAAGGCCGCCCGGGGCATCGTCTGCATCGACGAGATCGACAAGATCGCCCGGCGCGGCGAAGCCCACTCCATGACGCGCGACGTCGGCGGGGAAGGAGTCCAGCAGGCGCTGCTGAAGATGGTCGAGTCCGAGATCGTCAACATCCCTCCCGAAGGGAACAGAAATCGTCCCCAGCAGGACTTCATCCAGGTCGATAGTACCAATATCCTCTTCATCGCCTGTGGGGCGTTCGATCAGCTCCCGAGCATCATCGAGCAGCGGCTCGGCGAGAACCGGCTCGGCTTCGGCAACGGCGCCCGCTCGGCCTCGGCCAAGCGCTCGGAGCGCACCGCGGAGCTGCTCCGGCAGGTCCGCCCGGAGGACCTGGTGAAGTTCGGCCTCATCCCGGAGTTCATCGGCCGCTTCCCCATCGTCGTGCCCTTCGATCCCCTGCCCACGGAGGCCCTCGTCGAGATCCTCTGGAAGCCGAAGAACGCGCTCGTCCGGCAGTACAAGCGCCTGTTCGAGCTGGAGCAGGTGAAGCTCAGCTTCTCCGACGAGGCCTTGCGCGCGGTGGCCGAGGAGGCGATGCGCCGCAACTCGGGGGCTCGCGGGCTGCGGGCGATCCTCGAGGACATCATGCTCGACATCATGTACGACATGCCGTCCCTGGCCGACCTCGACGAGGTGGTGATCCAGCGCGAGACGGTGACCTCGCGGGCTCAACCCAAGCTGATCCAGATCAAGAAGACGGCCTGAGGAAGCACGGGGAGGGGAACGAGGCCCGGGAGGAGGAGGCTGGGGACTGCTGCCCGCCAGCCGCACGCAGCTCAGCTCGAGAACTCGGGCTCCAAGTCGTGACCGTCGTAGAAGGTCTTCTCGGTGCGCTCCTGCTCTTCCTTGCACTCGATGCAGAGCGTCGCCACCGGACGGGCCCGCTGCCGCTTCTCGCCGATCTCCTCGCCGCAGTTCTCGCAGTAGGCGTACTCGCCCTGCTCGATCCGCTTCAGCGCCTGGTTGATCTTGTTGAGCAGGTAGTTC
>JAVEVO010000013.1:0-74988 GCA_034005005.1 Myxococcota bacterium | reverse complement strand
GAAGGTGAGGGCGAGGGTGAAGGCGAGGGTGAGGGCGAAGGTGAGGGCGACGGCGAAGGCGAGGGCGAGGGCGAAGGCGAGGGCGAGGGTGAGGGCGAGGGCGAGGGCGACGGTGAGGGCGAGGGTGAGGGCGAGGGTGAAGGCGAGGGCGAAGGTGAGGGCGAAGGTGAGGGCGAGGGCGAGGGCGAGGGCGAAGGCGAGGGCGAGGGCGAAGGTGAGGGCGAGGGTGAGGGCGAAGGCGAAGGTGAGGGCGAGGGTGAGGGCGAGGGCGAGGGCGAGGGCGAAGGCGGCGAGGGCGAAGGCGAGGGTGAAGGTGAGGGCGAGGGCGAGGGCGAAGGCGAAGGCGGCGAGGGCGAGGGCGAAGGCGAAGGCGAAGGCGGCGAAGGCGAAGGCGAGGGCGAGGGCGAAGGCGAAGGTGCGCCGGTGGTCCCCCCCACCAAGGACGATGACGGGTGTGCCTGCAGCACCCCCCAGCCCGCGGCACCGGCCAGTGGCTCGGCCGGCGCGCTGCTGCTGCTCACCGGCCTGGCCCTCGTGCGACGGAGGAGCGCCTCCCGGTGACCAGGCCCTCCGCACGGCCCCACGCGGTCGCCCTGGCCGACCTGCCCGACCGCCCCCCCGAGATCGTCGCGCCGGCCGGCGGGCGGGAGCAGCTCCTCGCCGCCCTGAACACCGGCGCGGACGCCGTCTACCTCGGGTTACGGCGCTTCTCGGCCCGGGCGCGAGCCGAGAACTTCACCCTCGAGGAGCTTCGCTCTCTGGTACCTCTGGTCCAGAGATCTGGAATGAAAGTCCTGGTCACCACCAACGTGGTGATCCAGCAAGCCGAGTTGCCCGACCTGGTCCAGGTCCTGGGCGAGCTGGCGGAGCTGCAGGTCGACGCGCTGGTGGTCCAGGATCTGGGGCTCGCCCGGCTGGCCCGCCGGGCCCTGCCGGGCCTGCGCCTCCACGCCTCCACCCAGATGGCGGTCCACTCGGTGCAGGGGGCACGCGTCGCCGCCGCGCTGGGCTTCTCCCGGGTCGTCCTGGCCCGGGAGCTGACCCTCGCCGAGATCGCGGCGATCCGTGCGGCCTTGCCCCCGGCGCAGCTCGAGCTGGAGGTCTTCTGCGGCGGCAGCCTGTGCACCTCGTACAGCGGCCTCTGCCTCTTCTCGAGCCTGCACACGGGCTGCAGCGGCAACCGCGGCGAGTGCGTCTACCCTTGCAGACGAAAGTACCAGGTCATCGACGGTCCCGGAGTCGGGCACCTGCTCTCCAGCCGGGACCTCGACGTCGCGGGGGAGACCCTGGCCCGCCTGGTCGGCTGCGGCGTCGATGCCTTGAAGATCGAGGGCCGCAAGAAGGACGCTCAGTACGTCGCCAGCGCGGTGAGCCTCTTCCGGGCCCGCCTCGACGGGCTGTGGGGCCACGCGACCTCCCGCCGCCACATCTCCCCGGGTGACGTCGCCGGCACGGCCGCAGCGCGGGAGCAGGCGGCCCTCGCGGACCTCGCGTACTCCTTCCGGCGCCGGACCACCTCCCTGTTCCTCACGGGACGACACCCGCCGCCGGTCATCGATCCCGAGCAGCCGACACACCAGGGAGTCCTCGTCGGGACCGTGCGCGCGGTCCGCGGCCGCTTGCTCGAGGTCAGGACGGACGTCCCGCTGGAGCTGCACGACGGGCTCCGCCTCGCGCCCGACGAGCCCCGGCCGGCCCCCGGCGAAGAGGAAGCCTCCTTCCAGCAGCCGCTGCGGCGGCTGCTCCGGCGGGGCCGCCCGGTGGTCACCGCCCCCGCCGGGAGCCTCGTCGAGATCGACTGGCCCGGCTCCGGGAGGCTGCCGGAGACCGGCACCCCCCTGTACAAGGTGCGCTCCGCAGACCTGAAGCGCCGCGTCGACGCACGGCTCGCTCCCCCCGCCGGGGAGCGGCTGCGGAGCTGGCGCCCGGTGACGGTGGCGGCCCGGCTGGACGCGCAGCCCGCGGGGCTGCGGCTGCAGGTCACGCTCGGCGCCGAGGGGACGCCGCTGCTCCAGGGCGAGCGGTGGGCGCCGGCTCAGCGTGCGGCGGACGAGCCGGGCGGACTGCCGGCGGAGCTGGCCGGGCTCTTCCAGGTCTTCGGCGACGCAGGGTTCTTCGCCAGAGACGTCCGGATCACGGGCGCCGCGGGCTGGTGCTTCCCGCGCAAGCTCCTCAAGGAGCTGAAGCGCGAGCTTTCGCAGGGGCTCCCCGCCGCCCACGCACGCTGGCAGGCGGAGCGCCACGCGGTGCTGGCCCGGTTCGTGGAGCCCGGTCCCGCGGTCCCGCCGCCCCCCGGGCCGGACCGCTTCCTGCTGGCCGTCGATCGCCCGGAGAACTTCACCGCGCTGCTGGAGCTGCTCGCCAGCGGCGAGGCCGCCTTCTCGCCGGCCGGACTCCAGTTGCAGCTCCGCCCGGCCCTGCTGTCCGCAGAGCAGGTCGCCCACCTCGCGCAGGCCTGGCGCGCGCGCCCCCCGGCGCTGGCCGACCTCCCCCTGCGTCTCGGGCTGCCCGCCATCGTGCGGGACGATGAGCTTTCCGGGCTGGGCCGCTTGCTGCAGAGCCTGGCCGCGGCAGGCATCTCCCGGAGCTACGCGCTCGCCAACCTGGCCTCCCGGGAGCTGCTGCAGGAGCTGGGGCTGCTGGCCGCGGACGTCTCCCTCGCCACCGAGCCGCAGTTGCCGACGCACAACACCGAGACCATCCGCTTCTGGGCCGGCCAGGGCGTCGAGCTCATCGGGCTCTCCCTGGAGGACGACCTGGCCAACCTCCGCCGGCTGCGGCGTGACTGGCCGGCGACCGACGCCCGCCCGCTGCTGATCCTGTACCAGGACGTCCCGCTGCTGGTGGCCGAGGGCTGCACCCTCGCGGCCCTCGCGCCCGGCTGCCCCGGGCCGGCGCGCTGCGACCGGCGGACCCTCCGGCTGCGCTGCCTCGACGGGGGTGAGGAGACGACGAGCACCGAGCTGGTCCTCACCCACGAGGGCTGCCGCTCCGTGCTCCTGGACACGCGCCCGCTCAGCCTGCTGCACCTCCGGCCAGAGCTGCTCCAGGCCGGCTTCCGGGACTTTCGTCTCGATTTCGTCGGCCGGGCCTATGCCCGCGACGAGATCCAGCGGGTGCTGCACGCCGCCCAGGCCGACGCCCTGCTCCCCGGGACCCACGAGGGGAACCTGCGGCGGGGGCTCCGTTGAGCTGCGCAGACCAGCGGGGGAGCAAGGTGTTGGTCAGGTCGGCGAGCCCGAGGTCGGCCGCCACCCGGTCGATGCGCGCCTGCGCGACCCGCAACTGCGCGGTCCGCAAGGTGTCCTCCGCCTGCTGCACCTCCAGTGCGATCGCGGTGCCGATCTCGTAGCGCCGACGCGCCGCGGTCACCTGGGCCCGGGCCAGCTCCTCGGTCTGGCGGGCGAGCACCAGGCGGCGATCCGCGGCCGTGCGCCGGCTGACCCAACCCGCCGCGAGGCTCTCCAGCCGACGGGTCTCGGCCAGCAGGTCCTGCTCCGCGACGCGCACCCCCAGCAAGGCCTCCTCCTGCTGGGCCCGACGCTGCCGCGTGTCCAGCGGCAGCTCGAGGGAGAGCCCGACGAAGGCTCCCACCGCCTCGGCCGTGCCGAAGGAGGTCAAGGCCGGGCCGGGCGAATCCGCGCCGAGCCCCTGGCCCTGGAGCCAGGCCTGCAGATCGAGGCGCGGGCGCTGGCTCTCCCCCGCGATCCCTGCCTGCTCGCTGGCCAGCCGCCACTGGGCGGCGAGCACCTGCAGCGAGAACGAGGCGTCCCGGGCCGCGGCGACGACCACCGGGAGCTCGGGGGCGACCCCACCCTCCTCGGGCAGGTCCGCGGCGAGCTCGAGCGCGGCCGGATCGAGCTCCGGCAGGCCGACGAGCCGGACCAGCTCCTGCGCCTGACGCAGCCGAGAATCCCGGGCCGCGACCAGCTCTTCCTCGCGTGCGGCGAGGATGGTGGCGAAGGAGAGGGTCTCCACCGGCGCGACGCTCCCCTTGGCGACCTTCGCCTCGATCTCCGCGAGCTGCCGGGCGGCCAGGTCCCGGGCCTGGGTCTGGATGCTCAGCACGGCGTCGTATCCCCAGAGCGCCCAGTAGGCACCGAGGAGGTCGCGCAGCAGCTCGCTGGCCGTGCGCTCGGCGCGCAACCCGGCCATCTCCTGGACGATGCGGGCCTGCCGGAGCGCTGCCTCGTTGACGGCCGTGCCCTGGCCGCGCAGCAGGGGCTGGGTCAAGGTCACCCGCCCGACCAGGCCATAGCCGGTGACCGACCCGGCGTCGCCGGACGCGCTTTCCATGACGGAGGACGAGTCCTGGCCGTCGACCGCGCCCGAGAGGTCGAACTGCAGGGCGGTGCCGCTGGCGAAGGAGCGGCGGAGCCCGCCACCGAGGTTCAGGGAACGGCCACGGCCGACCGTGACGTCGTCGCCGCGCAGGCTGGGCGTCGAGACCTGCGAGAGCCCGGCGTCCGCGGTGAGCGTCCAGGAATAGCGGGCCTCCTCGGCCGCGACCCCTTGCCGGGCCTGCTGGACCTCGAGGAGAGCCGCGGCGAGGTCCGGGTTGTGCTGCCAGGCGAGGGACACCGCGCGCGCCGGCGAGAGTGGCTCGCTCGCCGCGCGACCGGGAGCGCCCAGGACCACCACGACCAGCAGGGTCCGCGCCAGACCGGACCAGGCACGCGGCCCCGGCAGCCGGCTCCGGAAGGAGGGAACGAGCTTCGCGTGCACGTCATTCATGGCGCAACGCCTCGATGGGCTCCAGCCCGGCGGCCTTGCGTGCCGGCAGGAAGCCGAAGACGACCCCGATGGCCGCGGACACGGCGAAGGCCAGCCCGATGGTCGGCACCGAGAGGACGAAGGGCATCCTCATGGCCGAGGAGGCGAGGTAGGCCCCGAGCACCCCGATCCCCACGCCGAGCGCCCCGCCGAGCACCGAGAGCACCACCGCCTCGACCAAGAACTGCAAGAGCACCTCCCCGCCCAGCGCCCCGATGGCCATGCGGATCCCGATCTCCCGAGTGCGCTCGGTGACCGTCACCAGCATGATGTTCATGATCCCGATCCCGCCGACGAGCAGGCTGACCGCGGCGATCGCCCCGAGCAAGGCGGTCATGGAGGAGGTCGCCGCGGCCATGGTCTTGATGATCTCGGCGGTGTCCCGCACGTTGAAGTCGTCCTCGGCCGTGGGGGCGAGCCGACGACGCTCCCGCAGCAGGTCGACGATCTCGCCCTGCACCGCCGCGGTGCCGACCTCGTCCGCCGCGCTGACGAAGATCGAGCCGATATCGGTATTGCCGCTGATCCGCCGCTGGAAGGTGGTCAGGGGCATGAGCACCACCGCGTCCTGGTCGGGACCACCGGCGCTCTGTCCCTTGCTGGCCAAGAGCCCGATCACCTGGCAGGCGACCCGGCCGACGCGGACCGACTCCCCCACCGGATCCGCAGTGCCGAAGAGGTCGTCCCGCACCGTGGCCCCGATGACGCAGACCGGGGACGCGCTGGAGAGCTCGGTGTCCCCGAAGACCCGGCCCGCGGCGAGCTGCAGGTCGCGCACCCCCAGGTAGGACGCCGTGGTCCCCGTGACCGTCGAGGAGGTGTTCATGTTGCCGAACACGATGGAGGCGTTGCTGGAGGCGGCCGGCGCGACCGCGACCACACCGGGCAGCCCGCCGATGGCCACGGCATCGGCGAGCTCGAAGTTGCGCGCGGCCGTGGCCGCGCCCATCCGCCGGAAGCCGGCCCCGGGGAACACCATGAGCAGGTTCTTCCCCATCTTCCCGATGTCGGCCGTGACCTGGGCGGTGGTCGCCTGCCCCAGGGAGATCAGGACGATCACCGCACCGACCCCGATGATGATGCCGAGCATGGTCAAGGAGGAGCGCAGCAGGTTGCGCCGGATCTCCAGCAGGGCCATGCGCAGGGTGCTCCAGAACATCAGCCCCTCGCCACGGGCGAGTCGGAGACGATCCGCCCATCGGAGAACTCCACCACCCGCGTGGTGAAGCGCGCCATCGTTGCCTCGTGGGTCACCATGACGATGGTGATCCCCTGCTCCCGGTTCAGCTCCGCGAGCAGCTCCATGATCTCGACCTTGCGCGCCGAATCGAGGTTGCCCGTCGGCTCGTCCGCGAGCAGCAAGGCCGGGCTGCTCACCAGGGCGCGCGCGATGGCCACCCGCTGCTGCTGGCCGCCGGACAGCTCGGCCGGCAGGTGCGACCCGCGCTCCGCGAGCCCCACCCGCCGCAAGGCCTCCCGGGCGAGCCGGTGGCGCTCCCGGCGCGGGACCCGCCGGTAGATCAGCGGCAGCTCGACGTTCTCCTGCGCGGTGGCCCGGGGCAGCAGGTTGAACCCCTGGAAGACGAAGCCGAGGAAGCGGCGGCGCAGGAGCGCTCGTTGATCCCGGTCCAGCTCGGGCACCTCGATCCCACGGAAGCGGTAGCGGCCGCCGGTGGGCACGTCGAGGAAGCCCAGGATGTTCATGCAGGTCGACTTGCCGGAGCCGGACGCGCCCATGACCGCGACGAACTCGCCATCGGTCACCGTCAGGTCGATCCCATCGAGGGCGCGCACCTCTGCGGCGCCGCGACCGTAGATCTTCTGCAGCCCCTCGAGCTGAATCAGGGGCGGCTCGGGCGAGGTGCTGGCCCGACCGTCGTCGTGCATGCTCGTGGACATCCCGGTGCCCTCCTCCACCCCCCCGAGGCTACTTCACGGGTGCCGAGGCCTGCCCGACGATGATCTCCTGCCCGGGCTGCAGCTCGCCGTCGCCGACGACGGTGTGGATGCCGTCGCTGACGCCCTTCTGGACCACTCGTGGCGCCGGCTGTCCGTCCGGCCCCAGGACCCAGACCGTCCCGCTGCCCGGCGCCTCCACGGTCCTCGGGCGAGCCGGACGCTGCCCCGGGGGGCGCGGCGGCCCGAACATGAACGGCGAGCGCTTCGCCAGCCCCGAGGCCTTGGCCTCGGGCGCCGGCAGCGCCGGACGGAAGCGGAACGCGGCGTTGGGCACGAGCAGGGCGTCACGCACCTGGGTGGCGACGATGGTCGCCGTCGCGGTCATCCCGGGCCGCAGCAGGCGCTCGCGATTCTCGACTGCGAGCAGCGTGGTGTAGGTCACCACGTTCTGGGTGGTGGTGGCGACGTTGCGGATGCTCAGCACCCGGGAGGGGAAGACCCGGCCGGCGTGGGCGTCGACGGTGAAGCTCGCCTCCTGTCCCTCGGCGAGGCGGCCGACGTCGGCCTCGTCGACCGCGACCTGCAGCTCCAGCTCCGCCAGGTCCCGGGCGAGGGAGAAGAGCACCGGGGTCTGGAACCCGGCGGTGACGGTCTGCCCCACCTCCACGCGCCGGTCGAGCACGATGCCGTCGATGGGCGAGAGGATGGTGGTCTTGCCCTGCCGGATCAGCGAGGCGCTCGAGGCCGCGGTGGCCTCGGCCACCTTGGCCCGGGCCGCGGCGATGCTGGCCTCGGCGCGCTGAGCGCCGGCGATCCGGGCGTCCAGGTCCTGCCGCGAGATCAGCCCCTCCGCGGCGAGGGCCTCGGCTCGCCGCCGGTTGCTCGCGGCCTCGGCTGCGGCGGCCTCGGCATCGGCCAGGGAGGCCTGGGCCGAGAGGAGGCGCGCCCGCGCCTGGGTCACCTCCTGCTGGAAGGGGACCGGATCGATCCGGGCGAGGAGATCGCCGGTCTTCACCGGATCGTTGAAGTCCACCGGCACCTCGATGAGCCGCCCGGACACCTCCGCGCCGACCTCCACGGTGTCCTTGGCCTGCAAGGTGCCGGTCGCGGTGACGACCACCCGCAGGTCGCCCCGGGTGACCTCCCCCATCTGGAACCGGGGCCCGGGGTCGCGCGGCTGCAGACCACCGGAGGCGACGAAGACACCCACCGCACCGAAGAGGACCAGCGCGAGGAGCAGGAGGATCACCCGCCGGCGACGCCGCCTGCGCCGGTCCCGCTCCAGGACGCTCTTCACGCTCTCGTCTACCGCACCGCTCATGACCGCCGAACCTCCACCGGGCAACCACGCCGCTCGACCCTGATTGCAAAGTTCATACCACAACGGTCAGCAGGCTACCTCCCCGCAGCGCCACGGCCCCCTCCCGCTCCAGCTCCCCCACGACGGGGGGACCGGGCGAGCCGCCCCGGGCAGGCCGGTGCAAGGTTTGCATCCTGACGACCGCGGCAGGCGGGCGGGCTGCAAAGACTGCACCGGCGGGAGGGGTGTCGCCGGGTGGCGACTCAGCCGTCGTCGCGACCGACCGGCGTGGGCGACGCGAGGCCACGCAGGAGCTGGACGTCCCGGCAGTGAGCGATGACCAGGGTGAGGACCGCGACCGCGACATCGGGGGCAAAGGGCCCCGCCGCGGCCTGGCTGGCCGCGCGCTGGAGGATCTCCTGCTCACGCGCCGGGTCCACGAGGGGCAGCCCGAGCGAGGCCTTGAGGCGCCCGAGCTCCTGGACCGCCTCGGCCCGGCGATGGAGGAGCATGACGAGCTGATCGTCGAGCTGGTCCACGGTCGCCCGCAGCCGCGCCAGCTCCGCACCGGCACCACGGGCGAGCTCCGGGGCCCACGCCGGCGGGTCGCCCGGATCCGCGTCGTGCAGGGTCCCGGGTTGGTGATCGGACGGCATCCTATTCGACGTTGTAGCTGCCGTCGGAGGCGAAGACGACCTTGCGCTGCAGGATCTCCCCGGCCTCCAGCGAGATCCGGAACGAAGCCCGCACGGAGGGTGGCTTCAGCGCCTCGACGACGACCTCGTGCCCCCCGGACGGGAGGGTCAATGCCAGCGGGGTGGTCCCCCGCTCCTCCGGCCCGATGAAGACGCGAGCCGGGACGCTGGCCGAGAGCTCGAGCTGGGCCTGGGCGACCTTCTGCGGCCGGAGCTTGGCCTCGAGCAGCAGGTTCGCCTCGGCGAAGGAGACGTCCCGCTCCCAGGGCTCGAAGCCCTCCTTCTCCAGGCGGACGGTGAAGCTGCTCCCCGGGGCGAGGCGATCGAAGAACGGCGTCGCCCCGACACCCCGTCCCTCGAGGAACAGGCTGGCATCGGCAGGCCAGGACCGGACGCGCAGCTCCCGGCGCGGCTCCTGCGGATCGACGGGGGTGAGGTCGAGGCGGACGAGGGTGTCGAGACCCGGCTCGATGGAGACCAGGACGTTCGATGTGATATAGCCCTCTTTTTGGATCGAAAGGACATGCTCCTCGCCGCCAGGAAGGACATAAGGACCAGCGGTCTTGCCCAGGAGCGCGCCACCCTGGGAGACGGTGAAGCCCGAAGGCGTCACGTCGAACAGGACCCGCCCCGGGACGGCCTCGGGCTCCAGGGGGCGCAGGGTGACGTCCTCGACGTGCCGGGCCCCCGACTCCTCGACGAAGATGCGCGCCTGGTAGGTGTGGTGGCCAGGGAGCTGCAGGTGCAAGGTGTGGGACCGCCCGGCGAGCACGGAGACCGGGGCGGCGGGGAGGAGGACCGCGGGCCGGGCCAGGTCCACGGTCAGCCAGGCGCCCGTGGGAGTCGCGCGCACCTCCGCGGTGGCATCGGGGGCCACCACCGCGGGCACGAGCGGCGGCGTCTCGGCGACCGTGGGGACGACCGGGACTGGCCGGGGGCGCGTCGCCGCACGCCAGGCGAAGTACCCGGCGATCGCGACCAGCAGCAGGATGCCGAGGATCCGCAAGGGACGCTGCAGGCGCTTCCCCTGGAGCTCGGGATCCATGTGCATCTGGTAGTAGAGCTCTTCGGCCCCGCCATCGGGCAGCACCGGGATGGCGTGCGAGACCGCGACAGGCCGCTGGACGGGCAGCGGAGCCGGCTTGGCCGGGGGGGCGGAGGCCGGGGTCGGCGGCGTGCTGGCCGCGGGCTGCTCGGGGGGGGGCGTCTTCAGGGGCCCGGCAGGCTGCGGGGCCGCTCCCGGCCCGCCAGGCCGAGGAGCGCTCACCGGGGCGGTTGCTTCCCGGGATGCGGGCCCACGCCGGGCTCCGGCCGCCGGAGTGGTCGCAGGCGGTGCTGCCGCTGGCGCCGCGCCGACGGCCGCTGGCGTCCTGGCCGTGGCGAGCGGAGACGCCGCGCCCAGGGATGGGCCGACGACGGGTGCGGGGGCCGCGACCGCGACCGGCTCGCCGACGGGTGCGGGGGCCGCGACCGCGACCGGCTCGCCGACGGGTGCGGGGGCTGCGTCCCCCGCCGAGGCGGGGGCCGGCGCGCTGGCCCGCGGGGTGGCCACGACCGGCGGCGCGGCGGCCGCCGCACTCACCTCCGGCGGGCCGGCGACGCCAGCGGTCGGCGGCGTCGCGTCGAGGACCGCGGGCTCGGCCACCCCGGACCCGACGACCTGGGGGGCCACGGCCACGGGAACCGGCTGGTCCGCCGCGGAGAGCGGTGTGACCGGCTCCTCGTCCCCGGCCTCGGAGGGCGCGCCCTTCCCGGGGAGGCTCCAGCCATCGCTGGTCGAGCGGGCCGCGGCCGGCGCGCCCCAGGTGTCGCCAGCGCTGCGGGTGGCCGCGACGGTCTGCAGGTAGCGGCCCAGCGCCGGCTCCTCGACCTCCTCGGAGGAGAGGGTCAAGAAGAGAGAGAGCTCACGGGCCAGGGCCTCGGCCGAAGGGTAGCGCCCCTCGGGCTCCCGGGCGAGGGCGCGCAGGAGGATCCGCTCCAGATCGGGCGGGTAGTCCTCCACCAGGGCCCGGGGAGCGGTCACCCGGGCCTCCTTGATCATCTGCTGGGTCTCGATCCGGCTGGGCCCCTTGAACAACCGACGCCCGAGGGTCGCCTCGTACAGCACGATCCCCAGGGAGAAGATGTCCGAGCGGTGGTCGAGATCGAGCCCGGCGCACTGCTCGGGCGAGAGATAGCCGACGCGCCCGGTGAGCTGACCAGGGCGGTTGGCCGGGAGGGCGTCGCGGCCGTGGGCGATACCGAAGTCGCCGATCCGGACGCGGCCGTCATAGCCGAGGAGGATGTTGTGCGGGCAGACGTCCCGGTGGACGAGCTGGAGCCGCCGACCCTCCTCGTCGACCGCCTCGTGCGCGGCATGCAGCCCCAGGGCCACCTCCCGGACGATGTGGACGCCCAGGGGCAGGGGCAGCTTGCTGCCCTGCGCGGTGACCGCGTGCAGCAGGTCCCGCAGGTCCAGCCCATCGACGAACTCCAGGCCGATGAACGGGACCCCGTCGACCTCGCCACGGTCGAGGACCCGTACGACGTTCCGGTGCTGGATCGCCGCGTTGAGCCGCCCCTCCTCGAGGAACATCCCTCGGAAATCCGCCCGCCCGAGGTGCTCGGTGCGGATCCGCTTCACCACCAGCCGCTCCCGGGGCGAGCCCGTGGCCAGCGGTTCGGCGAGGAAGATCTCGGCCATCCCCCCGGAGGCGAGGTGCTGCAGGAGCCGGTAGCTGCCGAACTGGATGGGCTCCATCGCTCAGTAGCTCCGCCGCATCTTCACCACGAGCCGCCGCAGGAGCTCGTCGACCCGCGCGTAGGTGGATTTTCCGCGGTCCGCGAGGATGACCTTCTCGACGTCCTCGACACCGGCCTTGGGCAGCAGGCGCAGCAGGGCCACGGCGATGGCGAAGCGCACCTCGACGTCGGGATCGCCCAGCGCCTCGAGCAGCGGCGGCCCGGTGAGGGGATTGCCGAGGTAGCTCAGCTCGAAGGCGGCCTTGTCCCGGATGCGGGCGGCCTGCGCAACCTCCTCGGCCGACGCGCCGGCCGGCGCCTGCTGCTTCAGCTTGGCCAGCAGGCAGTCGACCTGCTGCTGGCACTCTTCGGCCACCTTCAGCCGCACGCCCTCCGCGAGGAGGGCCGCCTTGATCGTCGGGTTGGCCTCCTGCTCGACGAGCTTGGCGTACGGGGCCGCGTGGCTGGCGTCGGCCAGCCGGGTGAGCCAGCGGGCGGAGAGCTGCCGGACCTCCAGCTCGCTGTTGGTGCAGGCCAGATCCTCGAAGCCGGCCTTCTTGCAGTCGCTCCAGTACGGCTCGTGCCCCGCGGCCTCGAGCAGCTCGGGCACGACGCTGCGGTCGCCGAGCAGGCCGACCGCCTCGGTGGGGTACTCGCGCACCCCGACGTCGATGGACCGGAGGCTCTTGCGGGCCAGGGGCAGCAACCCCGGGTCGCGCAAGAAACCGAGGGAGCGGATGGCGTTGGCCCGCACCAGCGGCGACATGCCCAGGGGGCTCTGGGAGTCCGCGAACTGGGCGAGGCCCCGGAGCACCGGCACGACCCGCTCCCCGCCGATCTCGCCGAGCACCAGCGCGACCTTCGCCGGGACCACCGCGGGATCGAGCCGCAGGGCGTTGACCTCCTCGTTGCGCCCCTCCAGGGCGTCGATGAGGGGCTCCACCGCCTCCTTGCCGAGCTGGAAGAGCGCGAACGAGGCCTCACGGTAGAAGCTCGCCTTCTTCTCGACGAAGAGCATCCGCACGAGGGTCGGCGCGGCCGAGACCGTCCCCTGATCGCCCAGGGCGACGAGCGCGGCCTTGATCGCCTTGGCGTTGTCCGAGGTGTCGATCACCTGGAGGAACGACTCCACCGCCTCGGGCGTCTTCAGGCGGGCGAGCGCCCGCACCGCCTGGAGCTGAACGTAGGCGTCGGTTGCCTTGCTGAGGCGCTTCAGCGCGTCCAGGGCTGCCGGATCGCCGAGCTTGCCCAGGGCGTTGGCGATGCGCCCGTTGGCCTGGTTGCGGACCTTGGCCTCGGCGCTCTTCATGGAGATGCTGTCGAAGTCGATGGCCGCGACCAGCGGCTGCACCGCGGACCGGTCCCCGAGCTCGCCGAGCAGGTCGGCGATGTCGCTCTTGTACCGGTTGTTCTGCTGCAGGGCCTCGATCAGCCCGGGGACCGCACCGGGATCCTTCAGCTTGCGCAGCTCGCGCACCGCCTGCTGGCGAGCGGCGGGGTCCTTGACGAGCTTCTTGGCCCAGTACTGGCCGTTCTGGGGACCGGAATCGCAGGCCGCGAGGGCCAGGGCGAGCACGAGGACGAGCAGACTTCGCATGGAGACCTCCTGCTGGGAGCCCCTCTTCGGAACCGGCGTGCTGCGGGCGCGGGTGCCGGCGCGAACACCGCCGGGAGTGGGCCGACCGCCGCAGTTGCAGCCTGTCAGCTTACCAGGGAGGGCCCGGGGCGACAAGGGGGCGAGCGCCAGGCCAGCCTGCGGGAGAAGGCTCAGATGGCCTTGAAGATGAAGGGGTAGCTGACTTCCACGATCCCGCCGCCTGCGGGCTGGGGGAAGATCCACTTCTCGACCCGGCTGGTGATGCACTGCTCGACCGCTGGCGCCTTGAGGGTGCTCTCCCGCACCTTGGCCGCGATGACGGCGCCGGTTGGCGAAATCGTGAAGAAGATCACCACCTTACCAGAGAGATCCTTCTGGGTGGCCAGCTCCTTCTCGTAGCAGTACTTGATCTCGTCGCGGTGCTTGGCGATGATCCGCCGGATGATCTCCCGATCGAGGGACCCGGTGACGATGGCCTTGCCGGCGGTCACCTGGGGGACGCGCCCCGATCGGTCCCCGAGATCGCCCACTCCCCGGCCGTAGTTGGTGTTGCCGCCGGCTCGCCCCCGCGTCCCCAGCCCGCCGACGCCGAGGGAGCCTTCACCGGTGCCGCCGCCGCCACGCCCCGTGCCCGAGAGGGAGAGACCGCCGAAGCCCCGGGCGTTCCCGACGCTGTCGCCGGTCCAGTTGCCCAGCGCGTTCACCGCGTCGGCGCCCATGGTGCGGTCGCTCTGGCTCCAGATCATGGCCAGCTCGTTGTCGTTGTTCAGGGCGGCGAGGGCGCCCGTCTGGACGACCTTGTCGCGGATCCGCTGGCGGCGCAGCTCGAGATCCTCGTTCTCCTGCGGCCCCTTGATCGCGACCCGCTTGTTCTGCTGGTCGGACTCTTGCTGGCCCATCTTGCCTTCCTTGGCCTTGGCCCGGTCCGCCTGCCGCTTCTTGGCGTCCTCCTCCGCCTTCTTCTTGAACCAGTCGGGGACCTCCGGCTCCTTCTGCTTCTCGGGGATGACCATGAGCTGGGCGAAGCGGTTGGCCGCGTCGAAGCTGTCGAGCAGGAAGCCCTCCTCCTCGGGGACGGCGAGGTAGAAGAGGGTCTGCAGGATCCCCCAGAAGAGCGCGGCCACCAGGAAGGCGCCGACCAGGCCCCGGTTGATGCCCACGAGGATCGGCGGGGCGTACCGGCGCGGGGCCACGACCAGGTGGATCAACCAGCTCAGGTCGCCGAGGCTGACCTTGCAGCGGCACTCGTCGGGCAGGAGGAAACGGTAGGAGTCGGGGCCGTCGCCGCAGGGGAGGGCCCGCCCGCTCTTGCGCAGCTCCTCGAGGGTGATGGTCTCGCCGTCGCCGGTCTGGACCAGCCCGGTCATCGCGCCGTTGAAGGTCAGCCCCAAGGCGGTGCCGACGACCTTGATCAGCGGGAACGACTCGACGCCCAGTTGCTGCGGGTCGACGAAGTAGTCGCAGGCGAGCGCGCCGCCGATGGTGACGTCCCGCTGCTCCTTGACGTGATCGACCTGCAGGACCGTCTCGCCCCAGAGGAAGGAGATCTCGAGGGCGCGGCGCCCCGTGGGATCGTCGATCTGGGGGTTGTCGGCCGGCGGCGGCGGAAGCTGCGGCGGGGGCAGGGTCGACCCCGGCCGGGCCGGAGGGGGCGGAGCGGCCAGCCCGGCAGCCGGCCCGGCGCCGATCCCCCCGGGCGCGGCGAAGGCCGGCGCGGCCGGAACGGCCTGGTCCGAGCGGAGGACGTCCTGCTCCCCGATGTAGACCACCAGCTCGGTGCCGCCGAGCAGCAGCCGGTCGCCCGACCGGAGGAGCCGGCGGTCGATCCGGTCGCCGTTGACCAGGGTCCCCCGGGTGCTGCCGAGGTCGACCAGCTCGACGCCGTCCGGCTCCCGATGCTCGATGACCGCATGCATACGGGAGACCGCGGGATCGTCGATGCGCAGGTGCGAGGAGGAGAGCTTGCCGATCTTCAGGTGCTCGGCCAGCGTCAGGCGCTCGCTCCGGATCGGGCGTCCATCCTGGAAGAACTCGAACTTGAGGAGGATCGGATTGCCCATGGCTCGCTCGCTGCTCCTCGGCCGACAGGCCCTGGTCGTTCGATTCTACACCAGGAGAGACAGCTCCTCTCCAGAAAAGTTCCCCGGGCTCCTCGACGACCGCACGGCCGGCCCTGCCCTCAGGGACCGCTCCCCCCGGGCGCCGCCTCCCCGGCAGGTGCGGGCGCGGGCACGGCCTCCCCCGGTCCGGGGGAGAGGGGTGCAGGGTCGCCGCTCGCCGGCTTGATCGCCGCCGCGATCGCGCAATCGGCCGCCGTGTTGGCCGCCTGCTGGTCGGGCTGGGCGTGACGGGGCCAGAACCCCTTGGCCACCCAGCGCACGGGCACGAGCCGGGCCGCGCTCTCCGTGCGGCCCCGGGCGACGGGCTGCTCGCCAGGCCGGGTGAGGTCCCACAAGGCGATCCGCTGGAACTGGCGCTCGCCCTCGGGGGGCTCCTCCAGCACGACGAGCAGGTAGCGCGCCTTGAGGTGCCCCGCGAGCGGGGGCAGGTCCCGCTCGACGCGCACCTTCAGGTCCTCGGCCAGGGCCTCGAGCCGGGTCCGGTTGCTCGCCTCGACGAGGGACTGGCGATAGGCCGCGCTCAGCAACTGCCCCTCGTTGAGCACCCGCCCGTAGAGGGCCGCGTCGAGCCCGAGGCAGCCGGCGAGCGCGTCCGTGTGCTGGGTGCGGGCGGCCTGCTCGATCTTCTCCCGGCCGGCCGCCGCCAGCGCCAGGGGCAGCCGCAGGTAGAGCCCGGGCTCTCGACGGTACGCGGCCAGGTCGAGGGTCGGCTCCCGCCAGTCTCCCGCATAGGGACCGCCGAGGCCCGCCACGAGGAGCGGCACGCGGCCGGCGATCGCCTCGTAGTACGGACCGATGCGCTGCTGCAGGGTCTCCTGGCGGAGCAGCAGGCTCTCGCGCAGCCGCTCCGTGCGCCGGTGCTCGAGCACATGGAAGATCAGGCCCCCGACGAGCAGGACGCCGATCACCCCGAGGGCGATCTTCCAGGGGATGTTGCGGACGATTCCTTCCTTGGATGGCGAGGTCATGAACGGGGCAGCTAGTTCTTGGCCACGATCTTGACGGCGAGGTTGAGGTTGGCATAGCCCGCCTCGCCCGCGGACATCATGGCCCGCTTGATGATGCGAAAGTCCGCATCACGGTCGGCCTGCATGACGATGGTCCCCTTGAACACCTCCTGGGGGTGTACCAAGGTCCAGTTCCGGTGGAGCACGTCGAGCTCCTCGACGAGCTTGGGGATGCGCAGCCCCTCGCTGGCCTCCTCCTGGAGCAAGGTCTCGAGGTCGGCGATGAAGCGACCGTCGAGGGTGAGGGTGTCCTTGCTGATGGCGATGATCGGGGCCCGCTCCAGCTCCAGGGTCTGGGTCGCCTCGGGCAGCTCGAGCCCGCGCTGGATCGACATCAGCTCGCCGGAGGCGGAGAAGGTGCCGAGCAGGAAGACGACGACGATGACGAGGAAGTCGATCATCGAGGTCAGGTTGAGGTCGGCGTAGACGCCTTTACGGCCGTGGCCGCCGACCCGCATGCGGACGCTCTTGAGGGGGACCTCTTGGGCGAGTCGACTCTGGGGTTTGCCGATGGGCATGTTCAGTCCTCAGGCTCCAGGCATCCCGGAACGCACGCTACAAGCTGGACCCGTCCGCCATGGAGAGGGCCGCGAACTCGTGCTGGATCGCGATGTCCATGGAGGTGATGATGTCGACGTACTTCACCCCGTCCTCCGGGGCGACGATCATGTCGTGCCGGTCGGCGAAGTTCTCGCGCACCTTCGCCAGCTCGGTCCGCAGCTTCTCGAAGTCGTACTCCTGGCCTTTCTTGGGGATCTTGACGACGTCGCCGGCGTTGAGCTCGAAGCCTTCCCCGTTCACCTTGAGGAAGAGCCGGACCTTCTCCTCCTGAGGCTCCTCGGTGTTGGGCTGACCAGGCATCTGCTGCATCACGTTGAGGCGGGAGAGCTGGGTCCAGACCGCGGTGATCAGCAGAAAGGAGATGCTCACGATCAGCAAGTCGATCATGGGGATGAGGTTGATCTCGCTGTTGAGCGACCTCCGGCCTCCCTTTCCCCCCTCTAGCTGGATACCCATCGGTGATCCTCCTGCAGGGCGCTATCCCGGCCCTGCCCCAGCTCAGAGCCCCGCGGGCGGCAGGTTCACCTTGTTGCGGTTGTTCACCACGAGGTTCAGCACGTACACCGAGGACTCGTTGATGTCGTCGATCAGGGTCTGGGTCTTGCCGTTGAGCAAGGCGTAGCCGATGAGGCCGGAGATCGCCACGATCAGCCCGAACGCGGTGCAGTTCATGGCCTCGGAGATCCCCTGGGCGAGCATCGTCGCCTTGGCGGAGGGGTCGACGCCCGCGACCGCGGCGAAGGACTTGATCAGCCCCGACACGGTGCCGAGCAGCCCGGAGAGCATCGCCAGGTTGGAGAGCATGGACAGGTAGCCGGTGCGGGTCTCGATGCGCGGCAGCTCCCGCAGGGCCTGCTGGTCCATGGCCGCCTGCACCTCGGCGTCGGGCCGGCTGACGTTGATCAGCCCGGCCTTGACGATGCGCGCCAGGGGCGCCTCGGTGCCGGAGCAGGCCTTGATCGCCCCCCTGATGTCACCGGCGAGGATCAGCTTCTGCACCATGTTGAGGAAGGCGTCCTTGTTGATGGACGCCTTGAAGAGGACGATGGAGCGCTCGATGATCACCGCGATCACGAAGATCGACCAGAAGGCGATCACCCACATCCCCCAGCCACCCTCTTTGAACGAGCTAGCGAGGAAAGACACCATGTTGGAACCCATCGTCATCCTCCGTCGGCAGGACTCTCTCCCCGGAGACACGGTCGCCACGACGGCAGCCGAGCCCCATCGCCCGCCCTCCCGGGAGAGAATCCCCGAGCGGTGATCCGGCCAGCCGCCGGCGGCTCGACGCCCATCGACCTGACGTTTTGCCACAACCGCTCGCGCCCGTCAACAGCCCGGCTCGGTGGTCGCGACGGCCTCCGCCGACGGTGAAGCCTCGGGCATGCAGACACCCGGGCGCGGGAGAAGTTCCCGGAAGATCGACGCGGCCCACCACCAGGACTGCGAGCAGGAGCAGGGCTGGCAGCAGGAGCGGGTCGAGGTCAGGCAGCCGGGGGAGCGGGGTTCGCGGAGGGGGGCTCGTCGTCCGGCGCGGGCCCCTCGCCACCTCCCGGTGGCCGGGTGGTGGGGAGCGGCTGGCCCTCGGCCTCGGCCGCCGCCGCCTGCTGCCGGCGCCGGTACTTGTAGAGGTCGTAGCCGAGCAGCAGCGTGCGCAGCCCCGCGAGCACGTAGACCGCCAGGGCCACCTGCCGATTGCCGACGGAGCCGACGTAGACGCCGAAGTAGACCAGCACGAGGACGGTGAGCAGACCGATCCCGGAGCGCAGGCCGATCCCGAGGCCGCTCATGGGGTGGCCGACAGGCCGCGCAGCCGCTCGATGATCGCGCCGCTGGTGGCACCGGGGCCGAAGATGTGCCGCACCCCCAGCGCGGTCAGGGCCTCATGGTCCTCCTCGGGGATGATCCCGCCGACGACTACCTGGACCTGGTTCGCGCCAGCCTGCCGCAGCAGCTCCATCAGCCGTCGGCAGAGCGCGAGGTGCGCGCCGGAGAGGATCGAGAGGCCGATGATGGCCACGTCCTCGTCCAGGGCGGAGGCGACGATGCTCTCGGGCGTCTGGTGCAGGCCGGTGTAGATCACCTCGAAGCCGGCGTCGCGCAGGGCGCGGGCCACGACCTTCGCACCCCGGTCATGGCCATCCAGCCCGGGCTTGGCCACGAGCACGCGCACCGGACCGCTCGACCGGCTGGGCTGACCGCTCTCGCCTTGCACGCTCACGTTGCTACCCTCCATCCCCTCCGGCGATGGTGATACACCAACCACCTGCCGGGGACAAGCAGCCCTCCGACGGGTTGCGCTCACTCCCCCGCGAGCCGACGCCGCCCCACCTCGTCGGTGATGTACTGCACGATCTCGGCCAGCGGGGCACCCGGGCCGAAGAGGCGGCCGACGCCGAGCTCCGTGAGCTGGATCGCGTCCTTCTCGGGGATGATCCCGCCCCCCGTCAGCAGGACCCGCGGATGCAACCCCTCCTCCTGCAGCAGACGCAGGATCTCGGGGAAGACCGTCATGTGCGCGGCCGAGAGGATGGAGACGCCGATGGCGTCGACGTCCTCCTGGAGCGCGATCTCGACCACGCGACGCGGCGTCTGGCGGAGGCCGCCGTAGATCACCTCGAACCCGGCGTCACGGCACGCGCCCGCGATGATGCGCAGGCCCCGGTCGTGGCCGTCGAGGCCGACCTTGGCCAGGAGGATCCGGACGGGACGGGGTGGACGCGCTGAGCTCATCGGACACCTCACCTTGCCGGGTGGCGCGCCGAGGACCGCCACGGGCGCCTCCGCGCGGACCGACCACCCGGCTCAGAAGATCGCCGGCTCCTGGTAGTCGCCGTACACCTCCCGCAGGGCGGCGACGATCTCGCCCAGGGTGGCGTACGAAGAGACCGCTTCGATCAGAGCAGGCATGACGTTCGTCTCATTCGCCGCGTCCTGACGAAGCCGGGCCAGGCTCCGGGCCACCGCCGCGGCGTCGCGCGTGCGGCGCAGCGCGACGAGCCGCTGGACCTGCTCCTGCTCCACCTCCTCGCCGATCTCGAGGAGGGGGATGGGGACGTCCTCGGCCGGCTCGACGAAGCGGTTCACCCCGACCATCACCTTGCGGCCCGCCTCGAGATCGCGCTGGTAGCGCATGGCCGCACGCCCGATCTCCCGCATCTGGAAGCCCTGCTCGATGGCCGCGACGACGCCGCCGAGCTCCTCGATCTGCGTGATGAGCGCGAGGGCCTCCTCCTCCATGCGGTTGGTCAGGGACTCCACGTACCAGGAGCCGCCGAGGGGATCGACGACGTTGGCGACGCCCGTCTCGTGGGCGATGATCTGCTGGGTGCGCAAGGCGACGATGACCGCCCGCTCCGAGGGCAGGGCGAGGGTCTCGTCCATGCTGTTGGTGTGCAGCGACTGGGTGCCCCCGAGCACTCCGGCGAGGGCCTGGATCGCCGTCCGCACGATGTTGTTCAAGGGCTGCTGCGCGGTGAGGGAGCAGCCGGCGGTCTGGCAGTGGGTCTTCAGCCGCCAGGACTCCGGCTTGCGCGCCCCGTAGCGCTCGCGCATCCGCCGGGCGAACAGGCGTCGCGCCGCCCGCAGCTTCGCGATCTCCTCGAAGAAGTCCGAGTGGGCGTTGAAGAAGAAGGAGAGCTGGGGAGCGAACGCGTCGACGTCGAGGCCCCGCGCGATCGCCGCCTCGACGTAGGCGAAACCGTCCGCGAGGGTGAAGGCCAGCTCCTGGGCCGCGGTGCTGCCCGCCTCGCGGATGTGGTAGCCCGAGATGCTGATGGGGTGCCAGCCGGGAAGCTCCCGGGCCGCGAACTCCACGGTGTCGGTCACCAGCCGCAGGGACGCCCGGGGCGGGAAGAGGTACTCCTTCTGGGCGATGTACTCCTTGAGGATGTCGTTCTGCGTCGTGCCCTTCAGCCTCCTCCGCGAGATGCCCCGCTTCTCGGCGGCGGCGATGAGCATCGCCCAGATCACCGGGGCCGGCCCGTTGATCGTCATGGAGGTGGAGACCTCGTCGAGGGGGATGTCCGCGAACAGCCGCTCCATGTCCTGCAGGGACGAGATCGCCACCCCGCACTTGCCCACCTCGCCGTGGGCCAGCTCGTGGTCCGCGTCGTAGCCCATGAGGGTGGGCATGTCGAAGGCGGTGGACAGCCCCGTCTGCCCTTGCTGCAGCAGCAGACGGAACCGCCCGTTGGTGGCCGCGGCCGAGCCGAACCCCGCGAACTGGCGCATGGTCCAGAGGCGCCCGCGGTACATCGTCGGGTAGGGGCCCCGGGTGAAGGGGTACTCGCCGGGGTAGCCGACCTGCTCCGGCCAGCCGGGGGGCAGATCGTCGGGGGTCGCCAGCAAGGGCGTCGGCGCACCGGAGACGGTCTCGAAGTCGCAGTCCCGCAACCGGGCCTGCGCGACCTGCGCCTCCCAGCGGCGGCGAGCGTCGTCGTGCACGGCCATCTCTCCCCTCCCTCGTCTGCCCCTACGTGGGGAGACGCAACAGCTTGCCGAGCAGCTCCGCGGCCGCGTCCCGGGGACCGAGCTGGCGGCGGGCGACCCGCTGGCCGAGCGCGACCAGCTCCTCCTCACCCAGTTGCCGGCGCAACTGCCGGTGGAGCCCCTCCTCGACGAGCCGCTCGATGCGGTGGCGCGCCGCGCGCTCCCGCCGGAGCAGGAGCAGCCCGGACTGCTCCTGCAGAGCCTGGTGCTGCTGCAGGGCCGCGACCAGCTCCGGGATCCCCTCGCCCTCCTGCGCGGCGACGGTCTTGAGCACCGGCGGGCGCCAGCCCGGACGCTCGCCGCCCAGACCGAGGGCCTCCTGGATCTCCTGCACCAGCCGGTCGGCGCCCTTGCGGTCGGACTTGTTCACCGCGAACACGTCGGCGACCTCCATCACCCCCGCCTTCATCGCCTGCACCCCGTCGCCCGCCTCGGGGGAGAGCACCAGCAGGGTCGTGTCGGCGAGGGAGGCGATCTCGACCTCGCTCTGCCCGACCCCGACCGTCTCCACCAGCACCGGATCCGCGCCCCAGGCGTCGAGCAGGTCGAGCACGTCGGCCGCGGCCCGGGCCAGCCCGCCGAAGGCCCCGCGCGTGGCCATGGAGCGGATGAAGACTCCGGGGTCCCCCGTCAGGGAGGTCATCCGCACCCGGTCCCCGAGCAGGGCCCCCCCGGAGAAGGGGCTGGTCGGGTCGACGGCCAGCACCCCGACCCGCTCCTTCCCGAGCTGGCGAAAGCGCTGGGCGAGGAGGGTGACCAGGCTGCTCTTGCCCGCGCCCGGCGGCCCGGTCACGCCGATCCGGTAGGCCCGCCCCCCATGGGGCGAGGACCGGGCGACGAGCTCGGCCGCCTCCTGCTCCTCGTTCTCCACCAGGGTGATCGCCCGGGCCAGGGCCCGGCGGTCACCCGCGATCAACCGCTCGACGAGCTGCGTCATGGCACCCCCTGCCCCTCCCCCACCCGCTCGAGCAGCTTCCGGGCGATGACGAGCCGCTGAATCTCCGAGGTCCCTTCGTACAGCCTCGTCACCCGCACGTCCCGATAGTACCGCTCGACCGGGAAATCCTTGCTGTACCCGTAGCCGCCATGGATCTGCAAGGCCTCGTCGCAGGCGTGGGACGCGGCCTCGGTCGCGAAGAGCTTCGCCATGGCGGCCTCGCCCGTGGGCCGGGCGCCCCCGCGCTCCTTGAGCCAGGCGGCGCGCCAGACCAGCAACTGAGCGGCCTCCAGCTCCGTGGCGCAGTCGGCCAGCTTGGCCTGGATCGCCCCATGCTCGGCGATGGGCTTGCCGAACTGGACCCGCTGCAGGGCGTAACGACCGGCCGCGAGGAGCGCCGCCTGGCCGATGCCCAGGGCCAGGGAGCCGATGCCGATGCGCCCGCCGTCGAGCGCCCCGAGCGCGATGGCCAGCCCGGCTCCTTCCGGTCCGAGCAGGGCCCCCGCGTCGACGAGGCAGTCGTCGAGGCAGACCGTCGCGGTGTCGGACGCGTGCTGGCCGAGCTTCTCCTCGACGCGCGTCACGGTCAGGCCCGGCTGGCCCCGCGGGATCAGGAAGGCGCTCAGCCCCTTGCCACCTGCCGCGCCGGTGCGGGCGACCAGCAGGAAGACGCCGGCGTGGGAGGCGCTGGTACAGAAGACCTTCTCGCCGCTCAGCCGGTAGCCCTCGGGGACCCGCGTGGCCCGGGTCCGCAGCCCGGCGGGATCGGAGCCACACTCCGGCTCGGTGAGGGCGAACGCCCCGGGCACCAGCGCGCCGTCGCAGAGCCCGGGGAGGTACTCCTGACGCTGGCTCTCGCTGCCCCAGCGCAGGATCGCCTCGGCGACCATGTTGCTCACCGAGAGGGTCACCGCGGTCCCCGCGCAGGCCCGGCCGATCTCGGTGAGGGCCAGGCTGTAGGCCACTGCGCCCATGGCCGAGCCCCCGTACTGCTCGGGGATCAGCATCCCCGTCAGGCCGAGCGCGGCGCACTCCTGGAGCAGGGCGGTCGGGAAGAGGCCCTGCCGATCCCGCAGGGCCGCCTCGGCCGCGACCCGCTTCTCCGCGAAGGAGCGCAAGGTGCGCTGCAGGATCTGCTGCTCCTCGTCGAGTGCGAAGTCCACGTTCTCCCCCTGTCGGACCCGGCCCGGAGCACCGGACCGTGGCTGATCATTCCAGTTCTTTCAGGAAGTTGGCGGCGATGACCAGGCGCTGGATCTCCGAGGTGCCCTCGTAGATCTCCGTGATGCGGGCGTCCCGCCAGAACCGCTCCGCGGGGTAGTCGGAGACGTAGCCGTAGCCGCCGTGGATCTGGATCGCCTTGCTGGCGATGCGGCTGGCCGCCTCGGAGGCGAAGAGCTTGGCCATGGCCGCCTCCTTGCCGTAGCGCTTGCCCGCGCCCTTCAGCCAGGCGGCCCGGTAGGTCAGCAAGCGGGCGGCGTCCAGCTCCGTGGCCATGTCGGCGAGCATGAACTGGATCGCTTGCAGCTCGGCGATGGGCTTGCCGAAGGCCGTCCGCTCCTGCGCGTAGCTGGCCGCCGCCGCGAGCGCGGCGCCCGCGATGCCGAGGGCCTGGGCGGCGATGCCGATCCGGCCGCCGTCGAGGGTCGCCATCGCGATCCGGAAGCCGTCGCCGGGACGGCCGAGCATCGCCTCGGCCGGGAGGAGCACCTCCTCGAGGATGATCGGGCTCGAGTGGGAGCAGCGGATGCCGACCTTCTTGTCGTGGGAGCCGAGGCTGACGCCCGGGGTCTTCATGGGCAAGAGGAAGCAGGACACGCCCTTGTGGCGCTTCTCCCGGTCCGTGACCGCGAAGATCAGGGCGAGGTCGGCCTCGGGCGCGTTGGTGATGAAGTTCTTGGTGCCGTCGAGCAGGTAGCCGCCGTCGACCTGCTTGGCGGTCGTCTTCAGGTTGACCGCGTCGGAGCCGGTCCCCGGCTCGGAGAGGCCGAAGCAGCCGAGCAGCTCCCCCCGGGCGAGGGGCCGCAGCCAGCGTTCGTGCTGCTCCGGCGTCCCGAACGCGTGGAGCGGGTCGCAGACGAGGCTGTTGTTGACGCTCATGATGACGCCGGTGCCGGCGCAGGCCCGGGAGATCTCCTCCATGGCCAGCACGTAGCAGAGGGGGTCGAGCCCGGAGCCCCCGAGCTCCTCGGGGATCGCCACCCCCATAAAGCCGAGCGCCGCGAGCTGGCGGACGATCTCGGCCGGGAAGCGGTGGGTCTCGTCCCGCTCGGCCGCGCCGGGGGCGACTTCCTGACGGGCGAAATCCCGGGCCGTCTCGCGGATGAGCTGCTGGGTCTCGGTGAGGGAGAAATCCATGGAACACTCCTTGCCGGAGGGCCCGACCGCACGCCGGTCCCCGGACGCGCGGGTCAGCGGCCCGTGAAGACGGGGGGGCGCTTGGCGAGGAAGGCCGCCATGCCCTCCTGCTGATCGTGGGTGGCGAAGAGCTCGCCGAAGGCCTCGCGCTCCAGGTCGTTGGCCGCGGGCAACGGGAGCCCCTCGCCGACGCGCACCAGCCGCTTGGCCGCCTGGACCGCCAGGGGGCCACGCGCGGCGATCTCCTGGGCCAGCCGTGTCACCGCCGGGAGCAGCTCGGCGGGCTCGTGCACGGCGTTGGCGAGCCCGATGCGCAGGGCCTCCGCGGCGTCGCAGACTCGCCCGGAGAAGATCAGCTCGGCGGCCATGGCCCGCCCCACCCGGCGCGGCAGCCGCTGCGTACCGCCGAAGCCGGGGAAGATCCCCAGCTTCACCTCGGGCAACCCGAAGCGGGCCTCGGTCGAGGCGTGGATGAAGTCGCAGGCGAGCGCGAGCTCGGTGCCACCCCCGAACGCGAAGCCGTTGACCGCCGCGATCACCGGGCAGCGCAGCTCCTCGATCCGGGCGGTCAGCTCGTGGCCCAGCCCGGCGAAGAGGAGGGCCTCTGCGGGGCTCAGCGCCTGCATCGCGGCGATGTCCGCGCCCGCGATGAAGGCGCGCCCCTCCCCGCCGAAGATCACGACCTTCACCTCCTCGTCGGCCTCGACCTCGCCGAAGACGTGCAGCAGCTCCTCGAGGGTCGCCCGATCGAGCGCGTTGAGCTTGTCCGGGCGGTTGACCCGCACGAAGCGGAGCGGCCCCTCCTGGCTGGTGATTACGTTCTGGTAGGTCATCCCTGCCTCCTCCGGGGCATCGGCAGTGCATCAGGGGCTCCCCGTAGCCCAACACGGCGATCTCGACCGTGGAAACCTGGGGAAGCTACACAAATGGGCGGCCGGTCATCTTCGCTGGGTCGAGGTACTAGCACGATCCGGCGCTCAGGGTCAACGCGATTGAATGGGCGTTCATTCAGCCCGCCAACCGCTCGACGGACCCTTCGCCGCCGGCTACTCTACGACGAACCGGCTCCACCTCGGAGCCCCTGTTCGCAGGAGCGCAGGTGCGGATGCGACGAACGCTTGGCGGTGCCCTGATCCTGGCGCTGTGCGGGTTGGCAACGACCACGCCGGCGCTGGCGGCCGAGGCGCCCCTCACCCCCCTCCCCCCCGAGGCCCTCGCGGGCGCCGGCCCCTGGCTCGCCCGGGGGGATCTGCTCGTCCTCGAATCCGGCGCGGACGGAGCCCTCCGCCAGGTCTCCCTGATCAGCCGGGTGGAGGCCGCGGCGCCGACCGTGCTCGAGGTGCTCGCGCACCCCGAAGAGTTCCCGTCCTACATCCCCAGCATGGTCCGCTGCGACGTGACGAGCCGGCAAGGCCACGAGAGCCTCGTCGCCTGGGAGCTCGAGATCCCCTTCAAGAACCCCAGCGGCGTCAACCGCTACCTCGACGAGCGCCCGCGCACGATCCGCCACTACCCCCTGTCCGGGAGCATCCCCGCGGGGGCCTGGCGCTTCGACGCCTTCCCCATCGGCGACCAGGCCAGCCTCCTCGTGCTCACGACCTATGCCGCGACGCGGGAGATCTCCTGGGCCGTCTCGAAGTTCCTCGACGCCTGGCCCACCTTCGAGCACGGGGCGGTGGCCGCGACCGCGATCGTCCTGTTCAAGGCGGTGGCGAGCCGGGCCGTGGAGCAGCGCACGGGCAAGCCCGCGGCCCGGCCGCGCTACCTGCCCGGACGGACCGGGCTCTTGAACCCGCTCCTGGCCGGGGGGAGCACCCCGGGGGTCGCCGGACTCGCGCCGCTCCTCGCCCGGGGGACCGTGGCCCTCGTGGAGAGCACCCCCGACGGGGGGCTCGGCCAGGTCAGCCTGCTGCACCGGCTCCCCGGCTCGGCCCAGCAGGCCCGGGACCTGGTCGCGAACCCCGGCGGCTACCCCGACTGGATCCCCTCGGTGACCGCGACCCAGGTGACCCGGACGGGAGAGGGGGGGACGGAGTTCACCCAGTGGATGGAGCTGCCGATGCTGAAGCTGCGCACCCAGCTCCGCCTCCTGCGCCAGGGGGAGCGGCTCTTGCTGCGGGCCGTGGGCGGAGACCTCCCCAGCTCCACGACTCACTGGGACTTCTTGCCCGAAGATGGTGGTAAAAGTAGCCTCTTGGTCCTATCTCACGTCTCCGACCCGGGGGAGATCGCCTGGTTCGTCCGGAAGCTGCTGCAGAAGGAGCCCCGCTTCGCCGCGGGGCTCAACCTCGCCACCAACCTCGTCCTGATCCGAGGGCTGGAGCGGCGGCTGGCTGCACCCCAGCCGCCGAGCCGCTAGCCATGGACCGTCCGCGCGCTCCCGGCTGTCCAGCGGCCACGGCGCTCCTGGGCCTCGGCCTCCTCCTGCTGGGCGCCGCGCCGCCCCTCGAGGACGGCGAGCCACCTCCGGCGGAGCTGTCCCGGGAGCCCGCGGCAGAGCCAGCGGCGACGCGCCCGGCCGACGAGGAGCGCTGGCGGGGCGAGGAGCGGCTGCTGGTCCGCGACTCGCCGAGCCGCGCGCTGATCGGCGGGGTCGGCCTCGAGCTGCGACAGCCGCGGCCGCTGCTCCACCCCGGCCTGGAGCTGTTCTTGCTCCGGCCGGGGCGAGTGCTGGTGGACGCCCGCCTGGGCGTCGGCTGGCAACCCGCAGGCTGGGGCCCCGGCCTCGACCTGCTGGTCGGCTACCCGGTCGAGTTCCCCCGGGAGGAGTCGCGCCCGGGCCGGACGCTGCTGCTCCCCGACGAGCGCTCGAAGCCGGGCTGGGTGATCGTGCCCCTGCTCGGCGTGCGCACCTTGCTCGGCTGGGGGCCGCCAAAGCAGGAGCGGATCGGCCTGGAGACGGTCGCGGGTCGCCACGATCCCTACTACTCCCTGGCGCTCGGGGTCCTCTTCTTGACCGACAGCGTGCTCGACGGCCCCGAGACGCGCTCCCGGCTGCGCGGGCTGCTGCTCGAGGGGCTCTTCTCGCCCCTCACGCCGACCCCGGAGACCGACAGCGTCGGCTTCTGGGCCGAGTACCAGGACAGCCTGCAGCTCGGCGAGCGGCGGCTCCTGCTCCGGGCCGGGTTGGGCTACGAGCCGTGCTGGGGAGATGCCTGGAAGGTCTCGGTGACCGTCCCCCTGCTGGAGCGCCCCTGAGCCAGGGGGCGGCGCGGGAGCACGGCCCGGGAGGGAGGAGAGCCCCGGTGGACTACGTCGGCGCGATCTATCGCCCACCGAGCGAGGCGGGCTCATTGCTCTTGCAGGTGACCGTCGGCTGCAGCCACGACCGCTGCACGTTCTGCGGGATGTACGCCGGCAAGACATTCCGCCCCAAGCCCTGGGAGACGATCCAGGCCGACATCGCTGAGGCCCGGACCGCCGGCCCCTGGACGCGGCGGGTCTTCCTCTGCGACGGCGATGCGCTCGTGCTCGCCACGGAGCGGCTGCTGACGATCCTGCACGAGATCCGCACCCAGCTCCCCTGGATCGAGCGGGTCGGCGTCTACGGCGATCCCCGTGGCCTGCGCCACAAGTCGGACGAGGACCTCGGCCGTTTGCGCGCGGCCGGCCTCGGCATCGTCTACCACGGCCTCGAGTCGGGGGACGACGAGGTGCTGCGCCGCATCGACAAGGGCTTCGACGCGACCGAGGCCGTGGACATGGGCCGGCGCCTCGCCCAGGCGGGGATCCGGCACTCGGTGATCGTGCTGCTGGGGATCGCCGGGGTCGCGGGCAGCCAGCGCCACGCCCAGGAGTCGGCTCGCATCCTCTCGGCCATCGACCCCGCGTTCGCGTCGGCGCTGACCGTGACCTTGGTACCAGGAACCCGCCTCCACCAGGAGCACGAGCGCGGGCAGTTCCAGCTTCCCGACCGCTTCGCGCTGCTCGACGAGCTGCGCACTCTGCTGGCCGGGACCCGGCTGACGAGCTGCCTCTTCTCCAGCAACCACGCGAGCAACTACCTGCCCCTGCAGGGCCACCTCCCCGAGGCACAGGGACGGCTGCTGCAGCTCCTCGACGAGGTCCTGCGCACCCGGGACGAGCGGTGGCTGCGGCCGGAGCACCTGCGCGGCCTGTGAACCCCGCGGGCCCCGGTCCCGCGGCTAGGAGCGTGTTGCGCAAAGCGTTCTGCTGCGGCGGCCGATGCATCGGCGCATGGTGCGTCAGCACCGGCCGATCCGTCCTCGACGTACCTCGAGTACGCCTGCGGCGTCTCGGCTCGGTGCTTCCTTCCCTGCGCCGCGCCTCGACCGCCTCGCGACGGACTTTTCCGCAACACGCTCCTAGGCGTCGACGTGCCGCCAGCGGCCGGCGCGCCCCAGGCTGCGCCGCGCCTCGCCTTCCTGCCCCCCGAGGCGCCGGCTCTCCTCCTGCAGCTCGACGATCCGCTGACAGGCCAGCTCCAGCTCCCCCTCTCGCCGCTGGACCAGGCGACGCAGGCGGTCCTGCTCCTGCTCCTGGACCTGGCGCTGGGCCAGCACTCGCTCCAGCTCGTCCTCGAGGGTCGCCGAGCGGATGCGCGCCTCCGCGAGGGCCCGGGTGATGGCCTCGCCCCCCGCTCCCGGCGATCGCCCCCCCGGCTGTCCCCCCGCCGGGGGCTCCTCCAGCGCGGCGATCCGCTCCTGAGCCGCCTGGAGCTCCCAGCCGAGCTGGTGGCGCAGCTCCTCCGCCGCGGTCAGGCGGAGCCGCAAGCGGGCGATCTCGTCCCGGGCGCTCTCGAGCTGGCGCACGGCCACGTCCTGGGTCTGTTGCAGGCCCACGACCCGGGCCTGCAGCGCCCCGACCTTGACCGCGGCCTCGCGCCCGGCCGCGGCGGGCTCGGCCGGCTCCTCCCGGGCGGGGGTGAGGAGGCGCTCACGCGGGCGGATCGGCGCCGCGCCCGACGCCACCACCTGCTGCGCCACCTGCCCCAGGGCGGCCACGGCCTCGCCCAGCCGGTCGAAGCCCTGCAGCAGCCCGCCCAGCCCGACCGCCAGCTCGACGGTCTGGGTCCGGGCGACCTGCTCCTCCTCGTGGCGGAGGCGGACCAGCCCGCCGAAGGAGGCCTCGAGCTGCGCGAACCGCTGCTGCCACGAGTCCTCGGCCGCCTCCCGCTCCGCGATCGCCCGCTGCTTCTCCCCTTCCAGGAGCTCGGCCAGCTCCCGGTAGAGCTGCTGGCCCGCGGCCAGCTCCTCGACCGCGGCCGCCTGCTCCTCGGCCAGATGCCTGGCCTGCTGTAGCTGCTCCTGGCTCTGCTGCAGCTCGGCGGTGAGCGCGGCCTCCTGCCGGGTCTGCGTGACGCGCTGGGCGGCCAGCTCCTGCCGAACCTGCTCCAGGAGGGCGACCAGCTCGGCCTCCCGCTGCGCGGACTCGACTTGCCGGGCATCGCTGACGCGCCGGGCGCTCAGCAGCTCCGCGGCCAGCTCGCCCTCCCGGATCTGGGCCTGCTCGAGGAGCTGCCGGTGCTCCGCCTCGGCGCGCTGGCGCGCTTCCTGCGCACGGCTCTGCTCCTCGGCCGCCGCGGACTGGGCGCTCGCGAGCTGCTCCGTGCGCTCCTGCAGCGCCGCGGCCAGCTCGGCCTCGCGGGCCGCGGCCCGGGCCGCGAGCTCTTGCTGCGCCTCCCGGGCCATGGCGAGCTCCTGGCCCTGCTGCGCCAGCGCGTCGGCCTGCGTGGCCAGCCGCTGCGCGCTGGCCTGGCTCGCCTCCTGCGCGGCCCGGAGGCTCCCCTCGACCTCACCGATGCGCGCCTCGCCCTCGAGCACCAGCTCCCAGAGACGGGAGGCCTGCTCCCGGCTCGCGACCAGCTCGGCGGCCTGCCGCGCGGTCTCCTCCTGCAGCAGGGTGACCCGCCGGGAGGCCTGCTCCTGGTCCGCGACCAGGGTCTGGCGCGCCTCCTCGAGCTCCCGCACCTGCTGGGCCGCCGAATGCCAGGCGACCTCCGCAGCCGCGTAGACCTCCTGCAGCCGCGCCTGCTGGTGGTCGCGTTGCTCCAGCTCTTGCTGCAGGGCCTGCTGGCCGGCCTGGCTCTCGTCGAGGCGCTGCTGAAGGCTCCCCTGCTCCGCGGCGGCCTCGTCGAGCAGCTCCTGGAGCGCCGCGGCCTCGGCCGCGACCTCGGCGCGCCCCTGCGTGACCTCGGCCAGCTTCGCTCCTCGTGCCCGCGCCTCCTGCTCCGCGTCCTCCCGCGCCTGGCGCTCCTGCTCGAGCAGACCCTCCAGCTCGGCCTCCCGCGCGGCCGCGGCCGCAGCCTGCTCATCCGCCCCACGCAGGGTGGCGACGAGCTCCTCGGTGCGCCGGGTCAGGCGCGTGACCTGGGCGCGCTCGGCGGCGAGCGACTCCGCCAGCTCGGCCTGCTCCGCCTCCTGGCGGGCCGCCGCCTCGCGCAGGGTCGTGCAGATCCCGGCCTGCTCGCCGACCTGGTGCTCGAGGCGGGCCTGCTGCATCCGGGCCTGCTCCAGCCGGTGCTGGGTCTCCCGGAGCTCCGCGCCGAGGGCCGCAGTGGCCGCCCGCTGCTCCTCGAGCGCGGCCTCCTGACGCAGGCTCTCCTCCAGCGCCTCCTCGATCTCGGCCGCGCGTGCGGCGATCTCGCCCTGCAGGATCTCGAGCTGCTGCTCCTGCTCCTCGGCGCGCCGCTGGAGCTGGTCGGTCTCCTGCGCCTTCTCGGTCAGTCGCTCCTGCTGCCGCAGGGCCACGAGGGAGAGCTTCTCGACCTCCTCCTGCTGCCGGCTCGCCTCGCTCCGGGCTTCCCGGGCTGCGAGACGCTGGGCGGAGAGCTCCTGGCGGGTCGCGAGCAGCTCCTGCTGCAGCCGCTCGCCCTCCTGGAGCCGCTCCGCCAGCTCTCCGGCGAGGGCCTCCCGCTGGGCAGCCTCCTGGCCGAGCGCCTGGCGGACCCCGGCCAGCTCCTCCCCCAGCTCCGCCGCCGTGGCCTGCGCCGCGGCCCGGGCCTCCTGCTCCCCGGCCAGCTCCTCCCCCAGCTCCGCCGCCGTGGCCTGCGCCGCGGCCCGGGCCTCCTGCTCCCCGGCCAGCTCCTCCCCCAGCTCCACCGCCGTGGCCTGCGCCGCGGCCCGGGCCTCCCGCTCCCCGGCCAGCTCCTCCCCCAGCTCCGCCGCCGTGGCCTGCGCCGCGGCCCGGGCCTCCCGCTCCCCGGCCAGCTCCTCCCCCAGCTCCGCCGCCATGGCCTGCGCCGCGGCCAGGGCCTCCTGGATGTCCTGCTGCGTGGCGAGGAGCGCGAGGCCTTCCTCATCCCGGGCGGCGAGCTGCTGCCGGGTCGCGGTCAGCTCCGCATCCAGCCGTTGCCACGCTTCCTGGTGGGCGAGCTGCGCCGTCTGCAAGGCTTGCTGCGCGGCACGCGCCTCCTGGAGCTCCTCCTGGAGAGCCTGTTGGTCCAAACGGGAAGTCAGGAGCCCTTCTTCTAGTTCTTTTTGTTCATTTTCTAGCTCCAGGATCCGTTTCTGGAACTTCTCTTTGCTGGCGCGAGCACTTTCGAGATCGGTTCCGATGTTTGTTTTTGCGGATTCCAGCTTTTCGATCTCATCGTGCAGTGCTCTGAGATTCTCAAGTGCTTTTTCAAGCTCGATCTCCTGGTTCTTCTGTATGGCAAGGGCTGAATCTAGCTCGACGATCCGCTCATCCCGCTCCTCTTCGACCTCCGCCAGGCACGCCTGGACGGCGACCAGCTCCCGGTCGACCTCTTGATGGGCCACGCGCAAGGCCTGGAGCTCCGCCACGAGGGTCTCCCGCTCGCTCCCGGCGGCCTCGAGCTCCTCCTCCCGCTGGCGCAGGTCGCACACGGTGTCGGCCACCCGGGCCGCGGCCAGGGTGAGCGCCTCGTCCCGTCCCTGGAGGACCTCCTGGAGCTGCGCGAGCTGCTCCTGCTGCTGAGCGCGCTCCCGGAGCCCCTCCTGCTGCAGTTGCCGCACCTGCTCCTGCTGCCGGTCGACCAGGGACTCGAGCCGCTGCTGCTCCGCAGTGACCGCCGCGATCTGCGCCTCGGCCTGCTCCAGGCTCTGCTGCAGGGCGAGCCGTGCCTGCCCGGCGGCCTTGAGCGCGCCGACGAGCTCCTCCTCCCGGCGTGTGGCGACGCCGATCCGCGCGGCCAGGGCCTCCCCGCGGGCGGCCTCCTGCTGCCAGCGGTGATTCAACTCGCTGGTCTCGTCACGCACCTGGCGGAGCTGCTCGGTGAGGGTCTGGATCTGCCGCAGCTCCTCGTCCCGGGCCGCGAGCAGCCCACCGTGCTCCTGCTGCGCCTCGGCCAGCTCCCGGGCGAGCAGCGCGCCCCGGCGACGCTCCTCCTCCAGCTCGAGGGTGACGGTGGCGACCTGCCCGCGGAGCTCCTGAGAGCGCTCGCGCAGCTCCTCGACGCGCCGCAACGCGGCGGCCAGGGAGCCCACCTCCCCTGCCGCGAGGGGCTGGTCCTCCGGGGGAGTCGGCTGCCGCTGGGCGGTCGGCGCGAGCAGACCGGCGGCCTCCTGGAGCTGCTGCCCGAGCTGCTGGCGCGCAGCCTCTCCCGTCGGCTCCTCCTGCTCGAGGATCCGCAAGCGGGGCGAGAGGGCCTGGAGCGAGGCGACGAGCGCCCGCTGCGTCGGCGGGACCACGAGCAGGACCGCGGCGGGCTCGCTGGCCGGCGAAAGCAGCGGCCCGAGGAGGCCCATGGCGTCCGGGAAGGTGCCGCTGAGGATGATGCCCCGCACCGGCAGCAGCCGCTCGACCTGCGGCCAGCCACCGCCCTCCTTCAAGAACCGCAGATCGCAAGGTGCGAGGGACCGCGCGCAGGCCTCCCGCAGCCAGGGCTCCCGGGCCAGGATGGCCACCCGATCCGAGGTATTCTTCATGACCGTCCGCCCTCTGGCCAGGACCCCCAGGTCCCGGCACACAATATCTTACCCAAACCTACATTATCCCCAACCTCCCCGCCAGGCGAGAAATCACCAAAGAATCAACGGGGAGCCAGCATCGACGAGCGGGCCCACGACACCTGGACGTGCGGACGCACTCTTGGACTTGGCCACCGGCCAGGCGGAAGGAGCTGCGAGGATGGCTGGACCGAGAAGAGAGTGGAGACCTACCGGGGCGTGGGCGGATAGCGGGGAGGGTGCTACTGCGCGGGGGTCGGTGCAGGAGCGGGAGCGGGAGCGGCCTCCGGCGCAGGCGCCGCGGCCGGCTCCGGGGTCGCGGGAGGAGCCTCGTGGGCGTGACCTTCGTGCTCATCGGCCTTCACGATGTCGAGCAGCTCGACCTCGAAGGTGAGGGTGGCACCGCCACGGATGCGCGGCGGGGCGCCGCCATCGCCGTAGGCGAGGGCCGAGGGGCAGACCAGCTTGCCCTTGCCGCCGACCTTCATGAGCTGGATGCCCTCGGACCAGCAGGGGATGACGCCCCCGAGCGGAAACTCGGCCGGCTCGTTGCGCTTGTAGGAGCTGTCGAACTCGGTCCCGTCGACCAGGGTGCCCTTGTAGTGGACCTTCACCACGTCGGCCGCGGTGGGGGTCGCGCCGGTGCCGGCCTGGGTCTCGAAGTAGATCAGGCCGGAGGGGGTCTTCTTGGCGCCGGGCTCGGCCTCCTGCTTCGTCAGGTACTCGACGGAGCGCTGCTTCTCCTGCTCGGTGCGCGCCGCGTCCCGGGCACGCGCCAGGTCACCAATCCGCGGGCCCCAGACCTCGAGCTCGACCTTGGGCTTCGCCCCGGTGACGCCGTCGGTGAGGCCCTGCTTCATGATCTCGAGCTCGGCGGGGGTGAGGGAGAAGACGTCGATGTTGCGGGCGATGTCGAGGCCGAGCGCGTAGAGCGTCTTGCCATCGTCGGTGTCGATCCCGGTCGCAGCCGGTGCAGCGGTGCCGCTGGCCGTGGCGGGGGTGCCCGCCGGGGTGCCGGCAGCCGGCGGCTGGGCTGGCGGACAGCCCAGGAGGAACGTGGCGAAAAGACCGAGGGAGGCCAGATAGTAGGTGCGCATCGCGGGATTCACTCCTTGGTTGGGGCAACGGACCTTCCGCCGCGAGGACTCGTTATAGCCCAGGCAACGCGCCAGGTCACCCGGGAAACGACCCAGGCCAAGTGCTGCAGATCAATGGGCTTGAATCAAACCAAAAAATGCTTTTATCGATCATCAATTGCCTCGAACGAGAAAATTCCTTCCAGAACATTGGATTGACTCCAGTGCGAGTGAGCATTCCTCGGCATCTTCAATCGGTCGCCAGGTTCGAACAGGAGGAGCTCTCCCTGAGCCGTCGCCTGCTCCGCGTCGGTCGGTCGACTGCACCACCCCGCGGCAGCTCGGCGGCCCGAGGTCGACCGCCGGGGGGGCTCTTCGCCGATCCCTGCTCCCGTCGCGGAACGTTCACCGGGATGAGCTGCACCGGGATGGCGATCGAGGAAGGCGATCGAGGAGGGAGATCGAGGAAGGAGATCGAGGAGAGTGATCAGAGGGAGAGACGATCCCGGAGCCCTGAGCCTTTGCCGGTGCCCGGCCCGACGCCCTTGCCGGGCAAGGGCTCGGGCTTCACCTTGGGGGCGATCCGGGGGGGCTGCTTCTTGCTCGACGACGGTGCAACCCCGGCGGACGACTGCTGCCCCGAGCGCTGGAGCTGACCCGCGGTCGGGAACCGCTGGGAGCGGTCCACCGTCCTGGCGGCCGATCCCTGGCCAGCCTGACCGGGACGGGTGGCCTGGGGACGCGGCGTCCCTTCCTGGCTCCGCCCGGCCTGCCCCTGCCCGGACCGAGCCTCGGGCTGCCGCCGCTCCTGATCCCGCCGGGACTCCTGCTGGCGCCGCTCCTGATCCCGCCGCGCCTGCTGCTGCCGAGCCTCCTGCTGGCGCTGCTCCTGCTCCGGCCGGGGCTCCTGCTGACGCCGCTCCTGATCCCGCCGGGTATCCTGCTCGCGCCGGGCCTCCTGCTGGCGCTGCTCCTGATCCCGCCGGGCCTCCTGCTGACGCCGCTCCTGATCCCGCCGGGTATCCTGCTGACGCCGCTCCTGATCCCGCCGGGTATCCTGCTCGCGCCGGGCCTCCTGCTGGCGCCGCTCCTGATCCCGCCGGTACTGGTCCTGGTGCTGGGCCTCGCGCTGGCGCCGCTCGTGCTCCCCGCGCGCTTCCTGCTGACGCCGCTCGTGCTCCCGCCGGACCTCCTCTTGACGCCGCTCGTGCTCCCGCCGGACCTCCTGCTGGCGGCGCTCGTGCTCCCGCCGGACCTCCTGCTGGCGGCGCTCGTGCTCCCGCCGCTCCCGCTCCCGGCGGTATTGCTCCTGCGTCCGGCGCCAGTCCTCCTCACGCTGCCGCTGCGCCCAGCGGGTGTCGCCACGGTAGGCGGCGGGGCGGTAGTAAGGGCGGCGCTCCGCGGCCACCTCCCGCACCGGGCGCACCCGGGCGTGCACCCGGCGGGGCACGTAGCTCTCCACGACCCAGCCGCCCGCGACCCAGCGGTTGCCCTCCCAGTGGGCGGGACGCCAGCGGTGGCCGTCCCGGTGCCGGGGGCGGTAGTAGCCCGCGACCCAGCCCTGGGGACCGTGGTGCTCGGGGACCCAGACGTAGCCAGTGGGCACCTGCACGGGGGCCCAGTGACCGGCGACCCAGCGACCGTAGCGCCACCGCCCGGAGACCCAGCGGAAGCCGGCCCGCTCCGAGGGCCGCCAGTAGCCCTCGACCCACTCACCGAGGGGATTGAAGCCGCCCGCGACCCAGACCATGCTGGCCCGGCGCCCGACAGGCACCCAGCCGCCCTGCTGCCAGACCCCATCGGGCCCGTAGCCGGGCTCGACCCAGAGGAAGCCGGCACGGTGCCGCGGCCGGTAGTGACCGGACACCCAGAAGCCGTCCCGGCCCCGGTGCCCCGCGACCCAGACCATGCCGGCAGGCGGGGGGCCGAGCCAGCGCCAGCCCGGGGGGATCCAGCGGCCCGCCTCGACGTGCGCCGGCACCCAGACGTAGCCCGGTCGGACCACGGGACGGTAGAAGCCATCGACGATGGTACCGTCTGCGAGGACGTAGCCATCCTCCCAGAGGAACTCCTCGTCGGGGAGTCCCTCGTCGTAGACGACGTCCGCGCCGGCCGGGGTCGCGGCCGCGACGCCAGCGAGGAGGACCAGCAGGGCTGCGATCGGATTGAAGCTCTTCATCACCGCCTCCATCTCCGGGGCGACCCGGTCTCTGCTGGGGTAGACGCCCCCGACCCACCAGAGATTCACCCGAGCCGGCCCGGCGAGCAAGGCGCGTGTTGGTGCCGCCGTGAGCTCGCCCCCAAGATGTAGCGCGAGCAGGGGATCCCCGAGCCGAGTCGGCCCCGGTGCACCGAACTCGGAGACCGTAGGTCCACCCACGGCCACCGCCCGCAAGAGAACGAGAGAGGGGATCTCCAGGCCTGCACGCTGGTCGCGCAGGTGCCGACCTGTCGGCCGGCACCCACCAGAGCAACTGATCAAAATCCCTGTGACGGGGTACTAGTCGTGCTCTTCGATGTAGATGGTGATCTCGTGGGGCGCGGTCTCGTCCCCGCCGAAGTACGGCCAGAGCTGGTACTTCGGGTTGCCCTTGCCGTCGCAGCCGCGAGGCATGACCGTCTCGACGCCGTTGAAGGTGAAGACGTAGCTCTGGCCCTCGGTGCGCAGGCCGGCCTCGAAGGTCTGCCCGATCTGGGCGACGCCGAGCAGCTTCGACTGCCGCTGGGAGTCGACGTAGGTGTACGCGAGGATCTCCAGCCGGTCGTTCAGCCAGCGCCAGCCGAACCGGGCGCTGTTGGTCTGGTGGTGGCTGGCGCAGTCGGAGAAGCCGTACAGCTTGTTGATGTCGCCCTGATTCTGGGGGTCCTGCGTCCGGTAGACTGCCGACTCGTCGAACAGCACACCGAACTTCAACTCGTCCCCCCCGACGAGCCGCACCCGCTGCGTGGAATAATGCGCACCCTTCTTGATCACGAACTTGGTGAGGTCGCAACCGAACAGGCTGCCGCTGGCCAGCAGCAGCAGGAGCAGCGACCACGAGAGCTGGCGGGAGAGCTTCGACATGACGACACCTCGGGCTGAGCGTGGGCCTCGGGGACGAGAGGATCATGCCGTCCGATGCGCCAGGATACAAGTGTAAAACCCACGAGTTGGACACCAACGAAGCTCCCACCGGGCAGACGAAAGTCCCATGCCCCGGTCGCCACCCGTCGGACCCCGTGGGGCGCCCACCCCTGCCCGGTGGCCCTCGCCCATCCCTGCTTGACGGGGCGACCATCCGTGGATACCGAGGAGTGGCCGCGACGCCCGGATCGGGAGCGCCGCGCTGGAGGGAAGCCCGAACGTGCGCACGCCTGCAGCCCCCCTGCTCCCAGCCTCTCGCTCGACCTCCCGGACACGGCCACGCGTCTGGCCGGCGCCGCTGCTCCTGGCGCCGCTGCTCCTGACGTCGCTGATCCTGGCGCCGCCCGCCCTGGCCGCCCCTGGCGGTCTGCTCCTCGGCCCGGCGGGACCGCGCCCGGTCGTCTCCGGAGAGGTGCCGGCCGTGCATCTGGAGATCCGCCCGACCGCGACCGGCCGGCTGGTCCACTTCACGCTCCCCGGGCTGGTGGTCGACGAGGTGCCGACTGCCCAGCAGGGTACCTTCGTACGCCTCTCCCTCCCAGGGGAGGGCATCGGCGGCTCCCTCTCTCAGCCCGAGCTCCCCGTGATCCGTCGCAGCCTCGACCTGCCCCGGGGGTCCACGGCGCAGGTCGAGCTGGTCCGGGCGCGCACCGAGACCCACACCCTGCCGGGGCTCGGGCTGGTCGCGCCGCTCTTCCCCCGCCAGCGGCCCCAGCCGAAGACGACCGGCCCGCGCCTCCCCCCGCTGCTGGTCCTCGATCCGGAGAGCTACGCCCAGGACCGCTTCACCGCCGACCCGCTGGTGGAGCTGGTGCCCCTCGGCGTGGTCGCGGGGAGGGAGCGCGTCCAGGTGGTGATCCGGCCGGTCCAGTACAACCCGGCCCGCCGGGAGCTGCGGATCCTCACCTCGGGCACGGTGCGGCTGACGGTGCTCCCGCCGGCGTCCACCCCCGAGCCGACGAGCGCGGAGGTTCACGACAGCCTCGGCGGCTACCTGATCGTGGCCGCCGCGGACCTCGTCGACTCCCCCGCCCTGGCCGAGCTCGTGCGCTGGAAGACCGAGAAGGGCTACGCCACCACCCTGGTGAGCACCGCCCAGACGGGCACCACCCGCGACGCGATCCTGGCCTATGTCCAGCAGGCCTACGACGGCTGGACCCCGCCCCCCGTCTTCCTCTTGCTGGTCGGCGACACGAACACGATCCCCCACCACGTGGGCCGGGGCAGCGACCGGCCGGCCACCGACCTCGTCTACTCGAACCTGGAGGGCGACGACCTGCTCGCGGACCTCGGCGTCGGCCGGCTCCCCGCGCGCAACGGGGCGCAGCTCGAGCGGATGGTGAACAAGATCCTCGATCACGAGCTGCACGCGGCCCAGACAGGCTGGGAGAGCCGGATCTCCTTCATGGCGGGCAAGGACAACAACGACATCACCGAGGGGACCCACGAGTACGTCATCGACGAGGTCCTCGCCGGTCGAGGCTTCACCGTGGACCGGTTCTACGCCGTCAGCCGGCGTGCGGACGAGGACGACCTCCTCGCCGCCCTGCAGGAGGGCGAGACCCTGGCCTGCTACTCCGGCCACGGCGACGTGAACGGCTGGGTGGACGGCATCGACCTGTACAACAGCGACCTGGCGCGCCTCGACAACGAGGTCCGTCCGGTGGTCCTCAGCTTCGCCTGTCTGACCGGCGCCTACGAGGAGAGCGAGTGCTTCGGCGAGGCCTGGCTGCGGGCCCAGGGGGGTGGCGTCGCGTTCCTCGGCTCCTCGGTGAACTCCATGTGGGAGGAAGACGACGTGCTCGAGCGCAAGCTGTTCCGGGCGGTCTTCCCGACCACGGGCCCCGGCCAGACCTGGCTCGCCGGGCTGATGAACGGCGCCAAGGCCGGCTACCTCGACCACTACGGCACGGGCGGCGACACCCGGCGCTACTTCGAGATGTACAACCTCCTCGGCGATCCCGACCTGGACCTCTGGACGGCCGCGCCCACCCCCATCGCGCTCGAGGTCCAGCCCCTCCTGCTCCTCGGCATCGACCGCCTGCAGGTCCACACGGGCGTCCCCGGCGACCGCATCGGCCTCTCCCGGGACGGGGTCCACGTCGCCTCGGGGCGTACCGGCCCGGAGGGCTCGCTGGAGCTCCGGCTGCCGCCCGCGGCGGTCGCGGAGCCCGGGCGGCTGCTGGTGGTCGCCACGGGCCACGACCGGCTGCCGACCTGGGCCGACATCGAGGTGGTGAGCTCTGGCGACGGGCTGATCTTCTTCTCTCGCGAGCAGGCCAGCCCCAGCTCTCCCGCGACGGTGGTCCTCGGCGACTCCGACCTGGCGGGGAGCGGGACGGCCACGGTCAGCGCCTGGGTCGCGGCCTCCGTGGAGGAGGAGCCCGAGGCGACGGAGAGCGCGCCTCCCGCCGGAGCGGTCGCGCTCGAGCTGGTCCTCGTCGAGGAGCCCGGCGGGCTGGGGCTGTTCCGGAGCATGCTGCCCGTGGGCTGCCACCCCGCGGAGCAGGCGCCGGGTGTGCTGCCCGTGGCCCACGGAGACCGCGTCCTCGTCCGCTACCTCGACGCCGACGATGGGCAAGGCCAGCAGCAGGTCCCCAAGCTCGCCAGCCTGACCATCGACTGCCAGGCGCCTGCCTTCGGAGGGATCGCCGCGGTGCGGGCCGGGCGAGGCAGGGTGGAGCTGACCTGGAAGCAGGCCGACGACCCGAGCCAGCCCCTCAGCTACCAGGTCTACCGCGCCACGGCAGCGGACGCCGCCCCCGGCGAGCTGCTCGCCAGCACGGGACGCACTCGCTACGTCGACGAGACGGTGGAGAACGGACGATGGTACTACTACGTCGTCCGGGCCACGGACGGGCTGGGCAACCAGGACGACAACACCCTGGCGGGACGCGGACGCCCGGCCGAGCGCACGCCAGCGATGGCCTTCGATCTCGCGCACGACCCCGGCTGGCGGGTCCAGGGCCAGTGGGCCTTCGGCCAGCCCGAGGGGCAGGGCGGCGAGCGGGGCGCGCCCGACCCGACCCAGGGGGCGACGGGGGAGAACGTCTACGGGTACAACCTGGCGGGCGACTACGACAACGGCCTGCGGAGCACCAGCTACCTCACGACCCTGCCGCTCGACTGCTCGAGCCTGGGCGACGTGGAGCTGGTCTTCCAGCGCTGGCTCGGCGTGGAGAGCGCGGACGACGCCACGATCCAGGTCTCCAACAACGGCAAGCAGTGGCACGAGGTGTGGGCCAACGGCAGCAGCTCCCTGGCCGATGCCTCCTGGCGCGAGGTGCGCTACGACATCTCCGAGATCGCCAGCCACCAGCCGACGGTCTACGTCCGCTGGGGCCTCGGCCCCACGAACCGGACCCAGCGGCGCTGCGGCTGGAACATCGACGACGTCGCGCTCTGGGCGGTCGTCCACCCCGACGCCGCCGGTCGACTGCTCCTGGACCGGCCGGCCTACGGCACCGGCGTGCGCCCGCAGATCGCCCTCCACGACCGCGGGGCCAACCGCGACCCGGCCGTGCGCGAAGACGTCCAGGTCACCGCGAGCACCCTCGGGGAGCCGGACGGCCAGCCGCTGGTCCTGCGCGAGACCGGCCCGGACACGGGCGTCTTCACGGGCGAGCTCGAGCTCGTCGCCGGGCCACCCGCGGCCGACGGGCAGCTCCAGGTCGCCCACGGCGAGCCGTTGGCCGTCGACTACGACGACCCCGATGCCGGGGATGGGGTGCCCCGCCGGATCCGGGCGGAGGCCATCATCGACCTGGTGCCGCCGGTCGTGCGCGACCTGCGGGTCGAAGAGCAGAGCGACCGCCGCGCCAGCGTCTCCTTCACCAGCGACGAGCCGACCCGCGTCCGGGTGCTGCTGACCGACGAGGCCGGGCGGACGGGGCGGGAGTTCGGCCTCGACGAGCCGGCGAGCGAGCACACCCTCGTGCTGGGTGACCTCGCCCCCTCCACCACCTATGGCGTGCGTGTCCTCGCCGAGGACGTCGCGGGCAACCAGGTCCAGGCGCCCGAAGACGGCACCAGGCTGCTCTTCACGACGACCGCCCCGGCGGTCGGACCGGCCGGGGTGCTGTACTTCGACCGGCTGGTCTACGAGGTGCCGGCGACCCTGCGCCTCGTGCTCGCCGACAGCGGGCTCGACCTCGGCAGGGACACCCCGGACCGCCTGACGGTCCAGGTGCGGAGCGCGACGGAGCCGGACGGGGAGTCCCTGGAGCTGGTGGAGGAGGAGCCGGGCGTGCTCCGCGGCAGTCTGCCCCTGGTGTTCGGCCCGGCCGCCGCGGACGACGGGCAGCTCCAGGTGGCCGAGGCCTGGGAGCCCGTGACCGCGAGCTACCTGGACGAGGACGACGGCAACGGTGTCGCCATGGAACGAAAGGCCTACTCCCGGGCCATTCTCGTGGACGATCTGACCACTTTACGCCTCGAACCCCTGCCCTCCCAGGTGGTCGCCGGCGAGCCGGTCCCGGTCCTGCTCGAAGGGTTCGACCGCTACGGGCGCCCGACACCGGACGGCCGGCCCGCGACGGTGCTCCTCACGGCCACCACCGGCCGGGTCCTGCCGTCCCCGGTCGGACCCTTCGTGCAGGGGCGCTGGCAGGGCGAGGTCGTCTTCACCGCGGCCGGGGAGCAGCGGCTCACCGCGACCAGCGGCGAGGTCAGCGTCCAGAGCCAGCCGCTCGAGGTCGTGGCCGGGGAGGCCGCGAGCCTGGAGATCACCCCCCTCGGCCCCCAGGTCGCGGGTGTGCCCTTCCAGGTCGAGGTCCGGGCACACGACCGCCACGGGAACCTGGCGGCCGCGCAGGGTGAGCTCGAGCTCACGGACCTGACCTTCCAGCTCACCCCGCGGCAGGTGCCCCTCGTCGATGGCCGGTTCGTCGGCGAGGTGACCATCGCCGAGGGGAAGGTCGGCGACCTCGTCTCCGCACGGCTCGGCGGCCTCACCGCCCGCAGCAACCCCTTCGACGTCCGCCCGACGGACGACGAGCCGGGCTGTAGCTGCCGCCTGCCCGCTCCGACCGGGGCCGCCCCCTCCTCGTGGCCGCCGGCCCTGCTCCTCGCCTCGCTGGGGCTGCTGGGGCTGCGACGGCGGCGCTGAGCACGCGCCGGCCGGGGCCAGGGCCCGGCCGCCCGGCACCCGCCCCCGTCACGCACCCCCGCCGCCGCCCGCGCCACCTCGGTGCAGGGCTCCCTCGCCGAAGCGGGCCCGGACCCGATCCAGGGCCCGGTCCAGGCGACGCTGCTTCTCCCGCTCCGGATCGGGGAACAGCTCCGCCTGTCCGCTCCCGGACGCGGGGACCAGCTTGTACGCGGCCAGCCCCACCAGGCGCATGGGCTGCTCGAGGTCGAACGCGTCGAGGAGCCGGGTGGCCACGCGCAGCAGCTCCTGCTCGCTGTCTCCGGGCGGCAGGAGGGAGGCCTGGCGGGTGAGCAGCCGGAAGGCGGCGGTCTTCAGCTTGACCCGGACACCGCCCGCGCACAGCCCCTCCTGGCGCAACTGCCGGGCGACCCGGCTCGCGGACTGGCGCAGCAGGGGGAGGATCTGCCGCTCCCCGCGGACGTCCTCCTCGAGGGTCTGCTCCGCGCCGATGCTCTTGCTCTCGCCCCCGGGCTCGACGGGACGATCGTCCCGCGCCCAGGCCAGCTCGTGCAGCCCCGCGCCGTGGCTCCCGAGGCGCCGCACGAGGAGGTCGGGCGGGAGCCGGGCCAGGTCCCGGATCGTCGTCACGCCGAGCTCCGCCAGGCGCTGCCGGGTCTTGGGGCCGACCCCCCACAAGCGCTCGACGCCGAGGGGCCAGAGGAAGCCCAGCACCTCGTCGGGCGGGACGATGGTCATGCCGTCGGGCTTGTGGTGGTCCGACGCGACCTTGGCCACGAACTTGTTGGGGGCGACGCCGACGGAGACGGTCAGCCCGCCCGTCGCGGCCCGCACCTCCTCCTTCAGCCGACGGGCCAGCTCCGCCGGCGGCCCGAAGAGCCCCTCGGCGCCGGTCATCTCGAGGAAGGCCTCGTCGAGGCTGAGGGGCTCGACCAGGGGGGAGAAGCGGGCGAACACGGCCTGGATGGTCGCGGAGACCTCGGTGTAGCGCGCGAAGCGGGGCGGGACGACGACCGCGGCGGGACAGCGACGGAGCGCCTCGCCCATGGGCTGGGCGCTGCGGCAGCCGAACGGACGGGCCTCGTAGGACGCGGTGCACACCACCGCGCGCCGGCCGGTGCCGCCGACGAGCACGGGCCGACCCCGCAACGCCGGACAATCGAGCTGCTCGACCGCGGCGAAGAAGGCGTCCATGTCGGCGTGGAGGACCACCCGCGCCCAGGGAGCGGGGACCGCGGGTGATCCCGGCGGGGCCGGAGGCTCACCCCCGGGGGTAGCGCCGGTCGAGGCTCGCCGGGGCACTAGCGCGCCGGAGGGACCAGGAAGACGCCACGCTTGTCGAGGTAGCCCTCGAGGCCGTTGACGACCACCCGGGCGACCCCGCCGGAGAACGCGCAAGCGGTGTCGAAGCGCGCGGCGATCACCAGGCGGCCGTCCCGGTCGACGTACCCCTCCTTGCCGGCGAGCGCGACGGCGGCCAATCCCTCGGCGAAGGAGCTGGCGCGGTCGTAGACGAGGGGGACCGCGACGCGGCCTTCGGAGGTCAGGAAGCCGTAGCCCTGCCGGGACTGGACGAGGGCGCGGCCGTCGACGAAGGCGCGGGCCGAGAGGTAGGCCGGCGCCAGCACCATCTCACCCCGCTTGTCGATGAAGCCCCACAGACCGTCCGTCTCGACCGGCGCCAGGCCGCCCGCGAAGTCCTCGGCCCCGTCGAAGCAGCGCGGGAAGAGGGGCTGGCCCTGGCGGTCGACATAGCAGAACTCGTTGCCGATCAGCACGCGGGCGACCCCGTCGGCGAAACGCCAGGCGTCGGCGAACCGGGGAGGAATAACGAAAGTACCGGTCCGGTCGACGTAGCCGAACGCCGAGCCCTCCCGCGCCGGAGCGAGCCCCTCGGCGAAGCCGTGCAGCTCCGCGAAGCGCGGCGGGATCACCAGGGAGCCGTCGGGCGCGATGGCCCCCTTGCGGCCGTCCAGCCCCACCACCGCCAGGCCCTCGGCGAAGTCGTCGGCCGACTCGAAGCGTGGCGGCACGGCCAGGGCACCGTCGGGGCCGAGATAGCCCCAGCCCTCGGCCAGCAAGACCGCGGCCCGCCCCTCGACGAAGGGCTCGGCGGCTAGGAACCGGGGTGCGACGGCCGGCTCCCCCCGCCGATCCCAGTAGCCGTACAGGCCACCACGGCGCAGGGGCAGGTGCTCGGAAGGAGGCGACGAACAAGCCGCGAGGTCGGAGCCGAGGGATGTGAGTACGGCCATCAGGATCACCTGCCGGTAGGGACGACGGCCCGGGATCAGACGAACCAGAGCTTGAGGTTCTGGCAAGCGTACCAGCCGGGTGCGTCGGAGAGGTTCTCGCCATTGAAGATGTCGACGTGGCCGGTGCCGCCATAGCCGAAGATCTGGTCGAACGCGACGATCCCCTTGCGGGAGGCGATGTAGGGCTGGATCTCGGTGGTCCAGGCGGTCTGGAACACCGCGTCGCTCTTGAACCGCTTGCCCTCGGGGAATTCCTAGTGGGCCTTGCCGAACCAGTAGGAGACGTAGGTCCACATCTCCTTCGCCGAGAGCAGCAGGTAGGTGTTGGTCGCCTTGCTGTAGAAGGCCCGGTGCTTGGGGATGCCGGCCTTCTCCACCTTGGTGCGGTCGATCTTGTACTCGCCGCCGAGCTTATTGAACATCACGCTCAGCCGCATGGCGCAGGTGTTCTCGTAGGTCCCCGCCTTCCAGCCGAGCTCCTCGTGGACCTCGTCGGAGGAGGTGTTCTCGGCGGGGTCCTCCTGGTAGTTGTGGGGGTGGGCCTCCCACATGGCCTCGAAGTCCCCGGGCAAGGCCTGCCGGCTCTTGTTGTTGAGGTGGAAGGCGACCTCTTTGGCGTAGTCGTTGCCGCAGGTGTGCTGGATCAGGTCGCGGACCTTGGCCAACCCGGCCTCGTTGAGCAGGCCCTGGGCCTGGAGCTGCTTGACGTAGCGGGCCGTCGAGGCTGCGGTCGGGCAGCTCTCGAGGTAGGTCTTCACCTGGTCGACCGCGGTCGGCCGCGCGGTGGCGACCTGATCTCCCTGCTGGTTGGTGCGGTTCTCGACCTGCTGGCGCTGCTGTTCCTGGTACGTGGGCATGGGACTCCTCGCTGGCCGCGGGGTGACTGCCCCGAGCGTAGCAGACCGGGGCACCGGGATCGAGCAGATCGCTGCGGAGGCCCGGCCCGGCTGCTCGCGCAGCCGGTCCCCCGCTGCCGGCCGGCGACCGTCCCGCAAGGGTTTTTCTCCGCTGGCGCCCGGAGATCGGGTATCCTCGAGGGAACGAGAGCGGACGGGGGGAGTGCCGATGCCGCGGGGGGCGCGACCAGACGAGGGCCATCGCCGGGAGCGCGGGCGGTGCGTGGGAGGCTGGCTGCTGGCGCTGCTGCTCGCGGCCAGCGCGGCCTGCCTGCCCGAGAGCTACTCCTGGGACAACCCCCTCGACCCCGCCGCGGCGGGCCAGGACCACGACGAGGACGGGGTCCCCAACGGGGCCGACAACTGCCCCTGGGTGCCCAACCCCGACCAGCGGGACGTCGACCGCGACGGGATCGGCGACCGCTGCGAGGAAGGTGCGGAGGGCGAGGGTGCGGAGGGCGAGGGTGCGGAGGGCGAGGGTGCGGAGGGCGAGGGTGCGGAGGGCGAGGGTGCGGAGGGCGAGGGTGCGGAGGGCGAGGGCGAGGGTGCGGAGGGTGAGGGCGAGGGCGCGGAGGGCGAGGGCGAGGGAGCGGAGGGCGAGGGCGAGGGCGAACCCGACTGCGCCGCCGACCCCTACGAGCGCAACGACCTCCCCGCCGAGGCGACGCCCCTCCCCGGGATGCGGGTCGAGGGGCTCAGCCTCTGCCGCGAGGACGAGGACTGGTTCCGCCTCGCGCTCGGGCGCACGGACACGGTGGAGCTGACGGTCGAGGGGAGGGGGCTGGAGGTCTTCCTGCGCGCCCCCGACGGCGTGGCGGACATGGCGGTCTCGACGCCGACCGCGACCGGCGCCCGGGCCTTCCGGGAAGAGATCCCCAGCGCGGGCAGCTACCTGATCCTGGTCCGCGGGAGCGTCACCCCTCGCTACACCCTGGAGGTCTCGGTCAACGAGGCCGGCGAGGGCGAGGGCGAGGGGGAGTGCGAGCCCGGCGCCGAGGAGAGCCGCCCCTGCGGCGCCTGCGGTACCCAGCGCTGGCGCTGCGACGCGCCGGGCGTCTGGACGCCCCAGGGGAGCTGCAGCGAGGGGATCTGCCCCGTGAGCTGCGAGACCGATGCGGACTGCGTGGAGGCGCGCTGCCTCGACGAGGTCTGCGAGCCGCGCGCGGCCTGCGCGGCCGACGCCCTGGCCGGCGCCCGGACGAGCTGCCAGGAGAGCTGCGCGGGGGAGAGCCTGTCCTGCGTGCAGATCCTCCAGGGGATGCCCCCGATCCTGCCGGAGACCCGGACCTGCCTGGAGACCTACTCCTGCACGGCCTCGGCCGATGGCTACCTGCCCTGCTGCCGGCCCGGAGAGTACTGCGGCACCGGCATCGACCTCTTCGGGATGACACCGTCCTGGAACGCCTGCTGCAAGCCCGGAGAGACGCTGGCCGACGGCTACCTCCTGCCCCTGACCTGCGAGCCGGGTCCCGGGGTCTACTTCTGCGGCCAGGACGCGGACTGTCCGGCCGCCTGGGGGCTGCGGCGGTGCGTCCACCACGAGGAGCACGGCCGCCGGGTATGCGTCCAGTGCACGCGCGGGGCGGACTGCGGCGAGGAGGGCCACTGCCTCGACAACGCGTGCGTCGAGTGCACCACGGACGATCACTGCCCGCCGGCGCAGGCGCGCTGCCTCGACAACCTCTGCGTCCAGTGCGCGGGAGACGGAGACTGCCAGGATGCCGCCAAGCCGAAATGCGTCGACCATGTCTGCGTCGCGGCCTGAGCCCCTCCCCGGGGGACCTGACGGAACCCGACGGGCAGGCTGGCGCCGGGCCCTGGTGGGACGCGGCCTCCAGCTCGGGTTGCTGGTGGCCGCCACCGGTCTGGCCTGGCCCCTGCAGGCCGAGATCCCCGTCGACCCACCCCCGGCGGAGCGGCCCGGGGCCGAGCTGGAGCTGGCGAAGGAGGGCGAACGCCTCTTCCGCGAGGGGCGCTTCGGTGAGGCCGAGGAGAAGTTCCGCCAGGCCAACCGCCTGTCACCCCGCTACAGCTTCCAGTGGAACATCGCCCGATCGCTCCAGGAGGCCGGCCGGATCGAGCAGGCCGCGGCCGAGTTCCGGATCTTCCTCGACCTGCCCGGCGTCCCGGCCGCGCAGCGCGAGGCAGCCGAGACCCGGCTGGCCGAGCTCGTCCGCCAGCACGAGCAGCGCCTGGGTGTGGTCATCCTGCGCTGTCAGCCGGCGGGAGCCCGTGTCGCCCTCGTCGGCCGTGGGGACGCGGCCCTCTCCCTGTCCGGGATCTGCCCCTTTCAGGCCAACGGGCTGCCGCCCGGGGGCTACCAGATGCAGGTGCAGGCCACGGGCCATGATCCCGCGACCCTGGAGGTCGAGCTGGGCGCCGGACAGACCGCCGAGCAGACCCTCGCGCTGCGCCCTCACCCGGGCAAGCTGATCGTGGCCTCCTCCCGGGCCGGCGGCGAGGTCTTCATCGACGGGCACCGGCAAGGTCAGACTCCCCTGGTGGAGCGGCTGCTGCCCGCGGGGCGCCACCTCGTCATCGTCACCTACCCGGGGGGCGTGGTCTGGGAGGGCACGGTGCAGCTCCCCCCCGGGGGGAGCCTGCTGGTCCAGGCCGAGCCGGGGGGAGCCCCGGCGCCAGGGCCCTCTCCCACGCCATATCCCACTCCGGCCCCCGATCTGCCGGCGACAAGAGGCTCCTCTCCCACCATCGAGCCGTTTGCGCCCGTCGAATCACCACTTCATCCCACCTCGACCCCGATCTCGGCCCCGGATCGCGCGGGACCCAGCTCCCCGGCCGCGGCCGTGCCCACCCGGTCCGAGGCCGACGCCCGCCCGTTCGGCGGACACGCCGGCGCGCTGGCCATCGCTCCCGCCGCGCCAGCCGCTCCCTGGTGGAGCAAGGTGGCCCTGGCCAGCGGCGCGGCGGCGCTCGCCGCGGGCGGGTTCTTCCTGTACCGGAACCAGGAGGCGGCTGCGGACGCGCGCGACGCCTACGACGACTACCTGACGGAGCACGACCCGGGCCTGGTCGCGGCCAAGCGGAGTCGGGTCGAGGAGCTCCAGGAGACGCAGCAGCTCGACTTCGTGCTGGGGGCGGCTGCCGCGGGCACCGGCCTGGTCCTGGCCGGGCTCGGGGTGGTCGGCCTGCTCGCGGGTGGACCCACGGCAGATGAGGACGCGCCGCGCCTCACCCTCGGGCCGCTGCCCTGGGCCGACGGGCTGCGGGGCCCAGGGTGGCTGCTCGGCCTGTCGGCACGGCTCGAGGGCTGGTGAACGCGCGACTCAGGCCGGAGCCAGGGCCTGCTCGACGATCCGCACGAAGCAGGACGCGCCGAGGGGCAGGATCGCGTCGTCGAAGTCGTAGTAGGGGGAGTGGAGGTTGCGGCCGCCCTCGGCCGGCCCGTTGCCCAGCCAGAAGAAGCAGCCGGGCCGCTGCGCCAGCAGGTAGGCGAAGTCCTCCGCGGCGAGGCTGGGCCGCCCCGACGTGAGCACGCGCGCGGCCCCGACCACCCGGGTCGCGGCCTCGCGGACGAGCGCGGCCTCGGCCTCCCCGTTGACCACCGGAGGGCAGAAGCGCCGGTACTCGACCTCGGCGGTCGCGCCCGCGGCGGCCGCGATCCCCTGGGCGATCCGGCGCACGCCGGCCTCCAGGAGGTCCTGAACCTCCGGGCGCAGGGCCCGGGCGCCGCCCCGCAGGAGGGCCGTGGCCGGGAGGATGTTCCAGCTCTCGCCGGCCTGCAAGGTCGTCACCGCGACCACCGCCGCGTCGAGGGGGTCGACGCGGCGGGAGGTCAGGGTCTGCAGGCCCGTCACGATCTGGGCGGCAGTGCCGAGGGCATCGACGCCCAGGTGAGGCTGGGAGCCGTGCGCGCCCTGCCCCTGGACCGTCACCTCGAAGAGGTCATAGGCCCCCATGATCGGCCCGGGCCAGACCGCGACGCTGCCCACGGGCAGCCCGGGCCAGTTGTGCAGCCCGTAGATCGCCTCCATGGGGAAGCGTTCGAACAGCCCCGCCTCGACCAGCCGCAGCCCCCCGGCCGCCGACTCCTCGGCCGGCTGGAAGACGAAGTGGACGGTGCCGGCGAAATCCCTGGTCTGGGCGAGGTAGCGGGCCGCGCCGAGGAGGGTCGCGACGTGGCCGTCGTGCCCGCAGGCGTGCATCCGCCCGGACACCGTCGAGCGATGGGGACGATCCGCCAGCTCCTGCAGGGGCAGGGCGTCCATGTCCGCCCGCAGCCCGACCGCCCGCGCCGAAGGCCCCCGCCGCCCCTGGAGGGTCCCGACGACGCCCGTGCCGGCCAGCCCCGACGTCACCGCGATCCCCCAGCCGGCCAGCAGCTCGGCGACGATCCCGGCGGTGCGGTGCTCCTGGTACGCGAGCTCCGGGTGCCGGTGCAGGTCCTGGCGCCAGCGCACCATGTCCTCGTGGTAGCTGGCGATCTCCGCGACGATGGCCATGACGTCCTCCTCCTCCCCACTCCCTTCTCCGTCTCTCTCTGGTAGCCCAGGGAAAGCGGTCTGGCCAGCGGGGAAGGGCGTCCCCGGGAGGAGGGGGCCGCTGCGGGCACGGAGGCCGCCCTCCCGGGACGGCCGGCGGTCCCCGAGGCGCGTCCGGTGAACATTCGCGCGGGGCCGACGTCTACAGAGCAGGTGCAAGGAGGTGGATGATGGCGAAGAAGATCAAGTACCTGGCCGTTGCGATCCTGATGCTCGCCTCCTCGGCGCTGCTAGGTGGTTGCGTGGTGCGGACCGTGGTCCCCGACGCGGTGGTGGTGGCGCCGCCGGTGGTCGTCAGCAGCTACCGGCCGGTCGTGCACAGCTACCGACCGGCGGTGCGCGCCTACCGCCCCTACACCCCCGGCCACGTCCCCCCCGGACACCGGCACACTCCTCCGGGCCACCGAGGAAGCCAGCACCGGTAGCGCTCCACCCGCTCCCTCGACCTCGACCGCTGAGGTTGCCCCAGTTCGGTGGACGTCCCGACACAGCGCGAGCTGTGGTAGGAGGCAAGGATGTCCACGAAGCCGAGGAGAGACCGCAGGACGTTCACGGACGAGTACGAGGCGCAGGCCGTCGAGCTGGTCCGGACGTCGGGGAAGAGCAGTCGATGGCTTCTCGCGTCGCGTCGTCGGCTGGGCAATGAGCGAGCACATCGACACCAAGCTCTGCCTCGACGCGCTCCACCTGGCTGTCCAGGCTCGTCGGCCGAGCCCGGGGCTGATTCACCACTCCGACCGCGGCAGCCAGTATGCGAGCCACGACTACCGCCGCGCACTCGACTGCCACGGCATGCTTTGTAGCATGAGCCGCAAGGGCGACTGTTGGGACAGCGCTGTTGCTGAAAGCTTCTGGAGCACCATCAAGGCCGAGCTGATCGACGCCATAGACTTCCCGACTCGCAGCTCAGCGAAGACAGCGATCTTCGAGTACATCGAGGCATTCTACAACCGTGTCAGAATACAATCCCATCTCTGGTATATGTTACCGGAAAAGTTCGAGATTATTTCTAAAACAGCTTGACATTGTCAGTTCAATGGGCCACACAAGGAGACTGTCCACCAAATCGGGTCAACCCCACTGCGCAGCCTCTCCCTCACGCCCGCACCACCACCACCGTCACCCCGTCCTGGACGAGCTCCTCCACCGTGCCCCGCTCTTCCCAGGGCTGGTCGGAGCCCCGGTCGAAGAGGACCAGATAGCCTCGATCGCGACCCAGGCGAGTGGCGTAGCGGGCGACCTGCGCAAGGCCCTCGGGGAGGGTGCCGGAGTCCCGCAGCAGCTTCAGCTCGATGACGTCTTCGCGGCCGGCCAGCTCGACGACGAGGTCCGCGCGGCCGGTGCCGATCGCGAACTCCCGCTCGACTCGTCCACCTCCGTTGACGATCCGCTGGAGGTACGCCATGAAGACCAGGTGGGGCGCGGCCTCCTGGTAGGGCATGCCCCGCAGCAGCACCTCGCCGTGGCGGCGCCAGAACTGCAGGAAGCCGTCGATGAGCTTTGGCAAATCGAGGGTACCATCAGACTGGAGGTACCAGGCCGGGTCCGCGGCGATGCTCTCCTGCAGCCGGGCCGTGAGCACGCGAGGGATGATCTCCTGGTAGATGGGGTTGGCGATGCGCAGCAGGCCGTCCCGGCGCGCGACGAGGCCGAGGTCCCGCGCGTGGGCGAGGTCGTCGTCGTACTCGAGGTCCAGCGGGAGGGTCTGCCCGACGAGGATCGGCTCGATGACGCGCTGCACCCGGGGCTCCTGCAGCTTGTTCACGAGGCTGTCCAGGTGAGTATCGCGGCGCTGGATGAGGATCTCTCGGGCCTGCAGCACGTGCGCCCTGGTCACCGTGGCGGCGCGATCGCGGACCAGGGCGTCCGGCTCGGTGGTGAGGACTCCGGCGAGCGCGTTGACGAGCCAGGGCTGGCCCTGGGACTGCTCGAACACCTCTGCGGCCGCATCCGGTGCGAAGGGCTGGCCCGTCTCGTCGGTGTGCTGGGCGAGCAGCGAGGCGACCTCGGCCGCGGTGAAATCGCGCAAGGTGAGCGAGCGAGCCTTCACGTTGAACGGCGAAGCGGTCCCCAGGCTGATCCCATCGGACCGGACCGCGAGGCGGACCTTGTAGTCCCGGACGTCCCGGAGCCCGATGAGGGCGACGGACTGGGGGAAGCTCCCGGGCCGGCCCACGAAGCCTTCCCGGAGCTGTCGGAGCACGGCGATGAGACTTTCGTCCTGGAGGGCGTCGACCTCGTCGAGGAAGAGGACCACGGGACGGGGGCAGGCCCTGGCCCAGCGGGTGAGCTGGGCGCTGAAGCGGCTCAACGGGTTCACCTCGTCCAGCGTGTCGGGCGCGGGGGGCCAGAGCTCCGGCGGGAGGTCGCGCTGGGCGGTCTGCCAGAGGGAGAAGGTCAGCGCCTGCACGGCCGCCACCGCGTCGCGGCCCGCAGCCTCGCCGACCTCGCAGGACGCGAGCAACGCCGCGTACTTGCCTCCCGCAAAGAGCTGCCGGGCCAGCTCGAGCAGGGCCGTGGTCTTGCCGCTCTGCCGGGCCGCGTGCACGACGAAGTACTGTTCCTGCTCCACCAGCGGCTCCACCAGCGGCAGCCTTTCACCGGCCGGCAGCATGTAGTGCCGCCCGGGGTTGCAGGGTCCAGCGGTGTTGAAGAAGCGGGGCATGGCGACTCCTTGCTCTTCCCCGAACATTGTAGCCGAGGAGAGTGGTGAGGGACAGGCGGGGGCCGGGTCCGGATTCGCGAGAGGAGCCGTCGCCGGCGGACTTGGCGGCGCATTCCGCGCACACCTCGCCGGAGACTCGATCTCCCGGGCCGTGGCGGAGCCCGCGGCAACGCCCGGAGTCCGGGAGGTTGCGTTCACCGTCCGGTAGAGTTCTGCCCCCGCCCGGATGCAACGTACGAGGCCCGGGAGGTTGCGTTCGTTGTCCGGTAGAGCTCTACCCTCGCCCGGATGCAACGTCCGAGGCCCGGGAGGTTGCGTTCACCGTCCGGTAGAGCTCTACCCCCGCCCGGATGCAACGTACGAGGCCCGGGAGGTTGCGTTCGTCTCCGCGGGATCGACGATGCGGGCCTCCCGGAGGAGGTCGGCAGGGATTGCCCCTCAGGGCCAGTCCAGCCCCGGGAGCTCCACCCGCACCGGCAGGCCGAGCCGCTCCCCGGGCGGGACCGCGTCCAGGTGGCTCACCGCGCGCAGGGCGATGCCCCCGGGGGGCCATGGGACCTTCGCTCCATAGAGGGTGACGCCGAGGATCGGCCAGCCGTGCCGGGCCAGCTCGTAGCGGAGCTGGTGGGACCGCCCGGTGTGGGGCTGCAGGCGCCAGCCCAGCACCTGGCCCGCGCTGGTCGGCTGCTCCTCGAGGAGCCAGGCCAGGGTGAGGGAGGGCTTGCCGGCCACCGGGTGCTCGTAGGCCCGGCGCTTGCCCCAGGCGAGCAGGCACTCCCAGCGGAGAGGGTCGGGGCTCGGGACGGGGGGAGGATCTCCGATCTCGGTCCAGGCAAAGTAGTCCTTGTGGACCAGACGGCCCTCGAACCAGGCCGAGGCCTGCCGCTGCGCGTCCGGGTCGCACGCGAACACCAGCAGCCCCGTGACCTCCGCGTCCAGCCGGTGCACGGGATAGACCCGCGTGCCCATTCTGCCGGGGCTTCTCCCGGCTCCGCTGCCCCGACTGCCGTCGGTCGAGCACGTGCGGGAGACCCGGGGGAGCAAGCGCAGCTTCGCACTCGGCTTCACCATCACCGCGCTCGACCCGACCCTGATCGCCACCTGGACCGCGGCCGTCGCCGTGCTCCACTCCACGGGCCCGATCCCGGTTCGCCCCCGGCTCGCCCTGCCCTTCGCGCTGGGCGTCTCCTGGGGCATCGCCGCCTGGTTCGGCCTGCTCATCGCCCTGCTCCAGCATCACCGCCAGCTGCTCTCGAAGCGCAGGATGAGCCAGCTCGTCCTGGTCCTGGGCATCCTTACTGATGGGGCTGGGGATCTGGATCGGCGTGAGCACGGTGCGGCTGCTCTGGTGAGCTGCCGCTAGGCCATGGCGCACAGTCTCCGACTCGAAGCCCTCCGCGTGGGCAGCTCACGCCGGAGCGTCGCATCCTCGAGCGCGGTGCGATCCCGCTCCTCTCTCTGGCCAGGTGGCGCGAAGATGCTCCTGGCCGGTCGCAAGCTGGCGAGCGGTCCAGCCTCGGCTCGCCCCTGCGCCGGGGCCGGGCTGACGCCCCCCGCCGCCGGTCCTGACGCGACGGCGGATCGAGACCGACGGCTCGAACTGGAGCATCTCGAACGCAGCGCCGAACAAGAGCGGGCGCATCGCCGGCACGTCGATGTGCGCGGACCAATCCTCGGTGAGACCGAGCTCCAGGAAGAAGGACACGTCCGCGGCCATCCCCGGGAGAAAACGGGGCCGTTGGTCCGTACCTCTGACCGGAGCATACTCGCTTCCGCTCCGTCAGGAACCTGCTCGACCCGACCCCCGGAGGTCCGTCGAGCCGCTGTCGGGAGGAGGCTCCCGCAGGAGGTGGGTTCATGAATAGAAGGTACTATTTACCTGGGCTATTCGTCACGTTGCTGCTCCTCGTCGGGTGCAGTGCCGAGACCAGCGGCCCGACTCCCCAGCTGGCCCCCCCCGTGGCCGGTCAGCCCCTGCCCGTCGCGCCGGGGGTCGTCTGCCGTGACCAGCTCACCACGCCGGTGGTGGTGAGCGGCAAGGACTTCTCGCCGGTCCCCTTCGACCTCCCGGACGACCAGCAGACCGCCCTGCCCGAGGTCAAGCTGGTGCGCAGCGCCGAGCTGGACGGAACGCCGGCGGACGGCCTCGCCGTGACCTACGGTGGCGAGCCGGGAGACCCCAACGCCGAGCTGCTGAGCTGGCAGAGCGCGCAGCAGATGACCTTCCAGCTCGTCCCGTCGCTGGTCCAGGCCGACCTCGCACTGGCGCCACTGGCCGTGGGCCTCTACGACGTGGTGCTGAAAAACGCCAACGGCAACGAGGCGACCTCGGCCCTGAGCCTGGCCGCGGTGGCCGAGCCGGAGCTGTCGCCGCTCGCCCCCGGCCTGGTCTGTCTGGCCCAGGGACCCCGCACCGTGCAGCTCAAGGGGACGACCCTGCTGCGCCTGGAGGGGCGAGACGCCGCGCTGGAGGTCGCCGGGGTCGCGCAGCCCTTCGCCTTGAGCTCCTTCGACGGCTGCACCCCCATCGCGCACCCGGCGATCGAGGCCAGCACCTGCACCTCGGCCGAACTCGTGCTCGCGACCGACGCGGTCCCCGTGGGCTACCCCGGCGTGACCCTGCAGAACCCGGAGACCGCGGCCTGCGCCAGCACCCAGGCCGTGAACCTCCGCGTCGTGCCGCCCCCGACCCTGCTCCAGGTCGAGCCCTCCCTGGTCTGCACCGCCCAGGGGGCGCGGGACGTGGTCGTCTCCGGCGCCGGGCTGCTGACCGTCGATGGGGTCCTCCCCGCGACCACGCTGGACGGCACGGCGCTCACCGTGCGCTCGGCCGACGGCTGCGAACCCCTCGAGACGCAGGGCAACACCGTCACCAACTGTGGGGCGGTGACGGTCGAGGTGCCCGTCGAGCAGACCGCGGCCCCCCGCAACCCAACGCTGACTGTCGAGAACCCGCAGCCCGCGGGCTGCAGCAGCGCGACGGCCACCGACCTGCTGCTCGTCCCGCCGCCGACCCTGACCGACGTCCAGCCGCCCGCGCTCTGCGAAAACGGCGGGAGCCAGGTGCTGCGCCTGACCGGGACCACCCTGCTCGTCATCGACGGCCTCGCACCCGAGGTACGGGTCGACGGGACCCTGCTCGATCCCGGGGCCGTGACTCCCTCCGGCTGCACCCCCCTGGTGGCGCCCCGGCGTCTGGTCGAGCTGTGCACGACCCTCGACGTGGTCGTCGATCCGGCGATGGTGGAGGGGGGGGCGGCGACGATCGCCGTGACCAACCCGGCGCCGGCCGGCTGCTCGGCCTCCTACGGCTACGAGGTCCCCGTGGTGGCCCCGCCCGTGGTCAGTGGGGCCCACCCGACCCTGCTCTGCACCGACCAGGCCGACGGCTCGCTGCGGCTGGAGGGCACAGATTTCCTGAAGATCGGCGAGAGGTTGCCCGAAGTGACCCTCGACGGCGTGGCCGTCGTCACGGCCTCCGCCGAGGGCTGCGCTGCCTTCCCTCTCGGCTCCCAGATGGACGTCGAGCGCTGTACCGGTCTGCTGCTGACGGTCCCGCAGGGCACCTTGCAGGCCGGTCCGGTCTCGATCGGCGTGGTCAACCCGACGCCGATCCGCTGCGCCGCGGTCTTCGATGGTTTGCTCGTGGCGCCACCAGCGGTGGTCGTCAGCACTGTCGAGCCGCCCGCGGTCTGCGCCGCGAATGGCGACCTGGAGGTGGCGCTTCAGGGCGACGGGTTCCTGGAGATCGCCGGGCAGGGTCCCACCGTGACCATCGGCAACGTCCTGCGGACGGTCAGCGGTCTCGGCGGGTGCACCGATCTGGGAGTCCCCGGGCTCGCGGTGCGCAGCTGCAGCTTGATCACCGTCCAGCTCGCCGCCGGGACGCTACCTCCCGGTGACGTCCCGGTCCTGGTCACCAACCCGGCCACCGCCGAGGCCGCTAGCTGCGGCGTCCAGGCCTCGGGGGTCCTCTTCGGCGTGGCGGTGCCCGAGATCACCGCGGTGGCGCCCAGCGAGTTCTGCACCGGCCTCGGCGACACCGTGACCATCACCGGCGGAGACTTCAGCCCGGTGGCCAGCGTGCGGCTGGTCGACGCCGAGGGCCACGTCGAGCCGGCCGGCCTGGTGACCTTCGTCAGCGCCAGCGAGCTCCAGGCGGTGTTCGATCCCGGCATCGACCCCGGCGTCTACGACGTCGTGGTCCAGAACGCCGCGGGCTGCGAGGACACCCTGGTCGCGGCGCTGGAGGTCCATCCGACGCCCCTGGTCTTCTTCGTCGACCCGCCCGTGGCCTACAACGGCATCAACCTCCAGGCCACGATCTACGCCTCGGGGCTGCAGGAGGAGGCTGCGGAGGTGCTGCTCCTCGGTCCCAACGGGGAGGAGGAGGAGCTGGTGGGAGCCTCCCCGCCGGGGCAGCCCAACCGGATCGCGGTCCTGCTGCCGGCGGGCCTCGCCCCGGGCAAGTGGAGCCTGCGCGTCACCAGCCAGGTCGGCTGCACCGGCACCCTGCTGCAGGGGCTGACCGTCACCGGCGAGCTCACCGTCAGCGTGGCGACGGTCGATCCGGCGTTCGTCTGGACCGGCCGCTCCACCGCGGTGACGATCAAGGCCGCGGATCCCCTCCCCGTGGGCGAGGTCGGCTTCGTCGACACCCCCCGGGCCTACCTCAACCCCAGCGGGGCCGTGGAAGGGGCCGTCGCGACCAACGTGCGGGCCGTGCTCTTCGCCGACGCGGCCACCCTGACGGGCGTCGTGCCCCGGGGGCTGACCCCCGGGAGCTTCGACCTGATCGTCGTCAACCCCGACGCCACCGTCGGCCTGCTCCCCGGGGGGCTCGAGGTCACGGCCGACCCGCCGCCGGTGGTGACCGCGGTCGTCCCCGCCTCCTTCGACGGCAACGCGCCCTTCCACGCGGTCGTCGAGGGGGAGGGCTTCGACCCGGTCGGCGCGGCGCTGACCATGCTCTGCCGTCAGCCGGATGGGACGATGAGCGCGGAGTTGCCAGTGACCGTGAGCTCCCGCAGCGCCACCCAGCTCGAGGGGATCTTCCCCTCCGACCAGGTCGCCACGGGCAGCGTCTGCCTGGTGATCGTCACCAACAGCGACGGTAGCTCCTTCCGCTACTCGGCGGTCTCGACCAAGACCCCGGCGCAGAACCTGAACAGTTGGGTACCCGCGTCCTCGATGGTCGAAGCCCGGCGGGGCCTGGGCCTGGTCGCCGGGCGCCCCACCGCCTCCAGCCGCTTCGTCTACGCCCTCGGCGGCGATGGCGGGGCCACCGCCTCGGCCTTCTCCTCCGTGGAGGCCTCCGGCGTCGACCTCTTCGGGGGGATGGGGAGCTGGAGCTTGCAGCGCAACGCCCTGCCCGCGGTCCGCACCTTCGCCGGCAGCGCGAAGATCGGCCGGTTCATCTACCTGACCGGCGGCGACGACGGGACGGGGCCCGTGAACACGGTCTTCCGCTCCCAAATCCTCGACCCGCTGGCCACGCCCGAGCTGGTGGACCTCTCCGTGGAGCTGCTGGAGAAGGAGGACGGGCTCGTCACCGGGCTCTGGATCTACCGGGTCTCGGCGGTCTTCCCTGCGGACGACCCCGCCAACCCCGGGGGCGAGTCGCTGCCCGGCGAGCCGCTGGTGGTCAACCTCCCCGCGTACGAAGGCCTGGCCTTGACCCTGGTCTGGGACCGGATCCCCGGCGCCAGCGGCTACCGGGTCTACCGCACCCCGGCCGCCGGCGATGGCGTGGGCAGCCTCGGGCTCCTCGCCACTATCGACAGCGGGGACACCACCCGGCTGGTCGACGACGGGGGGGGGACGGTCGATCCCACCCAGACGCCGCTGCCCCCCGGCTCCCTCGGCCGCTGGCACGACACCGGCGTGACCCTGGGCACGGCCCGGGAGGCCCACGCAGTGCTCGCGGTCGAGCACCCGACGGTGGCCGGCAGCTACCGGCTCTTCGCCTTCGGCGGGCGGGGGGCCGGAGGCGCTCCCCTTGCGACCTACGAGGCGGCCACCGTGACCTTGCTCGCACCGGTGCAGGCGAAGGGGACCGAGCAGCAGACCCTGAGCCCCTTCGCACCCGGCGCCGCCACCCTCGGGACGGCCCGGGCCGACCTCGGCGCGGCGCTGGTGGACGCGGACGACGTGGACGTCCTCGCCCCCGGCGAAGGCTGGATCTTCCTCGGACCGGGGCAGGGTGCGGCCGGCATCGAGACCGAGATGGACGCCGCGCTGCTGCTCGCCGACGGGACCCTCGCCCCCTTCGTGACCCCCAAGAAGCAGGCCACGGCCGGCGCGGGCTACGGCATGGGGGACGCCAACGGCTTCCTCTTCATGTTCGGCGGCGCCGGCGGCGCCGCGACCTCCGGGGGCGTCTCCGGCGAGCTCTGCCTCGGCGTCGGTCTGGGAGGCTGCAACCCCGACGAGCTCCCGGAGATCCGCAACTGGAACAACCTGGGCACCAGCCTCAGCGAGGCGCGGGTCTTCATGGGCACGGCCCAGGAGAGCGCCTTCTTCTTCGTGGCTGGTGGTCACAACGGCACGGGCGCCACCCGCACCGTCGACACCACGGTGCAGTGAGGAGGTGGAGACCATGAAGAAGCCATCATCCAGCCGCCTCCCCCTGAGGCTCGGCGTCATCTTCCTGGTGGTCTTGCTGCTGGCGGCGACGGCCTGGGGCGCCAAGCCGAAGGCCAAGCCGAAGGCGGCGCCGGCTCCGGCCGCAGCCGAGGCCGTCCCGACCGCGCCCGTCACGGCTCCCGCGGCCGAGCCGGTCGCGGCGCCAGCTCCTGACCCGGCCGCGGCCCCGACCCCGCCGCCGGAAGCCCCGGCCGCGCCCGCGGTCGCCGCGCCGGTCCCGGCCTCCCCCGCGGAGGAAGGCCCGGTCTACGCCCGGGGCGGGCTGTACGGCCTCGGGCTGGTGGTCGGCGCCAAGCTGGGCGCCGGCTTCGGCCAGCCCTTCTCCGAGCTGGGGACGGCCTTCGTGCCCGAGCTGGAGCTGGGCTACCTGCTGCCGCCCCTGCAGCGCTCCCTGCAGCTCTCCTTCACGACCTCCTGGGCCGCGCCCGGCAGCGAGGGCAAGGCCCCGGCCGACGCCCGGCTGCCCGGCGACGGGGTGATGAGCTACTCGCTGACCGAGCAGCAGTTGATCTTCGGCCTCGGCCTGCTCTACCGGCTGCCGCTGTCGATCGAGTGGCTGCGGCCCTACGCCGCCGCGGGGGCGCGGCTGTACCTGCTGAAGACCGAGGTGGACGGCGCCGCGGGCGGCGAAGCCTTCGGGGGCAACGAGGAGACGGCGACGGAGCCGGGCTTCGTCGGCCTCCTCGGCAGCGACTTCTTCGTCGGCCCCGGGGCTCTGAACCTCGAGCTGCAGCTCGGCTACGCCGGGGTGGACGGCTACGTCATGCGCAACACCAGCGTCGGCGCGCTCAACGTGCTGCTGGGCTACCGCTTCTTCCTCTGATCGGACCCGCGGCCTGCCCTCTCCTGGGGCGCTCCCTCAGGGGAGGGGCAGGCCGGCGAGCTCCAGCCGCTCCGGCAGCCCCAGCCGCCTGTCCGCGGGGACCTCCGCCAGCGAGAGGCTCACCGCACGCAAGGCGATCCCCCCCTGGGGCCAGGGGATCGTGGCCCCGTAGAGCATGTCGCCGAAAATCGGGCACTCGTGGCGGGCCAGGTCGTAGCGCAGTTGGTGCGACCGGCCGGTGTGGGGCTGCAGCCGCCAGCCGAAGACCGGCCCCAGGCCGGTCGACCGCCGCTCCAGGAGCCAGGCCAGGGAGAGAGGGCTTGCCGGCCACGGGGTGCTCGTAGGCCCGCTGCTTGCCCCGGGCGAGCAGGCACTTGACCTGGTGAAGAAAGGGCCTTGAAAGTTCCTATGCGCTCCCCCGATCACTCCGTGGTAGAGTTTCGGCAACACGTTCACCGGGAGATCACCACCTTGCGTAGGCCGTGCACCCTGCTGCTCGCCGCCCTGCTGCTGGCGAGCTGGCCATCTGCGGCCGCGCCCCCGCGCCCGGGCACTCCCGCCGCGGCGGCGAAGCCGCCGACTGTGGCCTCACCGGCCAGCCCCGACAGCCGCCCCGGGACCACGGCCCTCGTGGTCTACGACCTGAGGGCCGAGCAGGGGCTCGAGCCCCTGGCCGCGCGGCTCTCCGAGGCCATCCTGCTGCACCTCGGCAAGCTGCCCGGCCTCCAGGTGATGGGCGAGAGCGAGCTGCAGGTCCTGATCGCGCACGAGCAGGACAAGGTCGTGATGATGTGCGAGGGCCAGGAGGCCTGCCTGGCGCGCATCGGCCAGGCGGCCCGGGCCGATCAGGTGATCACCGGGCACGTCGGCCGCCTGGGCGAGACCTACCTGGTCACCCTGAAGCTGGCCGATGCGAGCCGCGCGACGGTGGTCAGCGGCGAGACCGCGTCGGCCGACAAGGTCGAGGAGCTGCCCGCGGAGACGACCCGCGCCGCCGCCCGGCTGGTCGGCGCGACCTCCGCGGACGCCGCCCCACGCTTCCGGATGCAGGTCGCCCCTGCCGGCACGAAGGCCGCCGTCGTCGACCTGGCCGCGCACGGGGTCGCGCCGGGTCTGGCCCAGAGCCTCACCCAGCTCCTCTCGTTGGAGCTCAAGAAATTCGAAGGGTTGGGCGTGATCAGCCGCGACGAGATGCAGACGATGATCCGCTTCTCCGCGGACAAGCAGGCCCTGCAGTGCTCCAACGACACCTCCTGCCTGGCCCAGATCGGCGGTGCGCTCGGGGTGGACTACCTGATCTCGGGGAGTGTCGGGCGGCTCGGCGACCAGCACGTGTTGACCTTGAAGCTGATCGACATCGAGGCCGCGCACGTCGCGAGCAGGGTGTCCGAGGCCTTCCAGGGGCCGGAGCAGCAGCTCCCCATGGCGCTGCGCTTCGCCGCGGGGGCGCTGCTCGGCCGAGAGGCCGGAGGCGAGGGCCGGCTGGCGCTCCAGGCGAACCTCGAGCGAGGCGAGGTGAGCCTCGATGGTCAGCCCGCGGTCCCCTACCCCTTCGCGAAGCCCCTGCCCCCGCTCGAGGTCGGCAAGCACGTCTTCACGGTCACGGGGGAGGGTTACGCACCAAAGTACCAGGAAGCCTACATCGAGGTGGATCGAACGACGGAGGTGATCGTCGATCTGACCGAGCTACCCAGACCTTGGTACCGAAAATGGTGGACCTGGACCATCGCGGCCACCTCCCTCGCCGCCGCGGTCACCGCGACGATCCTCCTGCTCCCCGAGGAGCCCACCGAGGGGACGGTGACCGCCCTGATCCTCGGGACCAGCGCGACGCCCTGACGGCCGCGCTCCTGGCGTAGCCGGTAAGCGGGGCAGCTCACTCCGGGGGGTGGTAGGCGAGCTCGCTGGTCAGGGTGAAGGGGCTCCCCGCACCCTCGAAGCCGACCGTGACCCGCACGTGGTAGTCCCCCGCAGGCAGCATGAGCACCGACAGCCAGGCCCCCTCGTCCATGAAGTCGCCCAGGCCGCTCACCAGCCCGCGAGGCTCGGCGCAGGAGCCGCCCAGCAGCTCGAGCTCGAGGTACGGCGACGCGTCTCCCTCCGGCGGCACCGCCAGCCGCAGGGTCAGGGGCGCGGCGACGTCGAGGCGGAGGGTGTAGAAGAGATCGAGCGTGCCCCAGCTCGGGTCCCGGCTGGTCGCGCCCCGGGTGTCGCCGGCGACGGACTCCCCGGGCACCAGGGGCAGCGCCTGGCTGCAGGTGCGGTTGACGGGCACCGGCGGGCAGTCGGCCGGGCAGGAGGTCACGGTCTCCTCGAGGATCGCCTCGCAGATCCCGTCACCGCAGCGGGGACAATCCCCGGGACAGTCTTCGTGCGTCTCGCCGGCCTGGCAGAGCCGGTTGCCGCAGCGCAAGGCGCCATCACAATCGCGCGGGCAGCCTTGCGGGGTCTCCAGCACCTCGTGGCAGACGCCGTCCCCACAGGGCTGGGCCTCGGCGAAGCTCGCCAGGAGCGAGAACGAGCCGCAAGGCTCGTACAGCCCGACGCCGGAGATCACCAGCCAGTAGCGGCCCGGCCCCAGGTCGGCCAGGGCGAGCCGCGGCTGCTCATCCCCGGGGCCGACGTCCTGAGTGTTGGTGCGGACGACCTCCGGCTCCGCGCAGCTCCCGGTGAGCAGTCTCAGGAACAGGGCCGACCAGTCCGTGTCGGGCGCCACCTCCAGCAAGACCGAGGCTCGCGCTGGCAGGTCGAAGACGTAGAAGACGTCCTGGACACTTTCGTCCAGGTCGCCGGCCGCGTCGAGGAGGGTCCCGGTGCGGGCCTGGACCCCCTGGGGGAGGATCGTCTCGGCCTGGAGGCAGGTGTCGTTCGCCGGCGTGGACGGGCAATCCGCGGGACACGAGGCCTGGGACTCTCCCGCGGCGTGCCAGCAGAAGCCGTCCCCGCACTCGGGGCAGTCCTCCGGGCAGGTCTCCCAGGTCTCCGCACCTTCGCACCGGCCATCGCCGCAGGGGCAGTCGAGCGCGCAGCTCCAGCCTTGCTCGACGAAACCACCGACGCAGAACCCGTCGCCACAGACCGCGGCCCAGTCGAAATCCACGGTCAGGTGGTACGCACCCTCGTCCTCGGGGGAGGAGCCCCCCACCGCGATCAGGTAGCTCCCGATGGGCAGGTAGAGCAAAAACAGCTCGGCATCCGCACCACCGTCGTCCAGCACCGAGGCGAAGTCGTCATTCTCCGCGACCAGCGCGGGCCCGTCGCAGTCGCCGCGCCACACGGAGAGGCGAGGGTTCCAGTCCTGGGCCGCGGCGGACAGGTGCAGCCACAGGGAAGCCGGCTCGCTCAGAGTGAAGCGGTAGACGACGTCCGGGCCCCAGGTCCCGGGCCCGAGATCCGCCCACGCCCCGCTGGTGGTGCCCAGCAGGACGGTGCAGTCCCGGCGCGGGAGCACGGGGGCCAACCGGCAGTCGTCCCGACCGGAGAGATCCTGCGCGGGGCAATCGGCGGGCCACTCCCCCTCGCCCTCCTCCCCCTCGCCCTCTCCCTCGCCCTCGCCCTCGCCCTCGCCCTCCTCCCCCTCGCCCTCGCCCTCGCCCTCGCCCTCGCCCTCGCCCTCGCCCTCGCCCTCGCCCTCGCCCTCGCCCTCGCCCTCGCCGGCGTCCGCGCCGCCGACGGGATCACCGCCGCAGCCCCCCGCGCTCGCCAGGACGCCCAGCAGACAGAGCAGCAAGGCATTGCGCATCGTTCCCCCTCCCGGTGCGTGGCCCGGCTTCCCTCGCGCGTCGGGGTCGGGAGCCGGCCGACCCTTCTCGCAACGGTCAGAACGCCCAGGTCGCCGTGACCACCCCGAAGCCGGCGCCGGCCAGCGGGGGGAAGCGCAGCTTCCGGGCCGTGGTGCGCAGGCAGCTCGCGAAATCCGGGGGCAGGCCGGCCGGCACCAGGGAGACCCCCCGCACCGTGCCGGCCCCGTCGGTGCTCAGCTCGAAGGTCACTCGCCCGTGGAAGCCCTCCGCTCCCTGCCGACGGCAGCGGTGCAGGGCGGTCGCGCTCTGCTGCCACACGGTGCGCGCCGCACCGGGCTCCAGGCCGACCACGTCTCCGAGCGCCTGCAAAGCGGGGGGCTTCGACGGGGTCGGGCGGGGGCGCGAGGGCGGGGACGGGGTCCCGCTGGCCGGGGTCGCGCCGACGGTCGCCGGGGCGGCCGGGGACGCGGGGGCCGCTCCGGGGGCCGCTCCCGGGGCCGTTCCCGGGGCCAATCCCGGGGCCGTTCCCGGGGCCAATCCCGGGGCCGTTCCCGGGGCCGCGGGCGGATCGACCGCCGGGAGGATCGGCGGTGCGCCGGCCGGCGCCGTCGTGGCCACCTGGTGCGCGGCCGGCGGGCCGGAGGCCGCCGGGGCCAGGGCCGGACGCGGGGGACCGGCGCCCGGCGTCAACAGCCGGATCACGAGCAAGGCGCCGAGCCCGCTGGAGAGCAGCAAGCCGCCCCCCAGCAGGGCCAGCGTCCCCGGACGGGAGCGCCAGCCCGCGGGGCGGGGATCCGGAGGGCGAAGCTCGACCGCGGAGCGCGTCGCGGCCAGGGCCAGCCCCGGGGTGGCAGGCTCCTCGCCGGCCTGCTCGCCAGGGAGGCTCCCGAGGGGCAGCGCGCCCAGCTCCGCGCGCAGCCGGGCCGCGGAGGAGGGACGGTCCACGGGCTTCTTGGCCAGACAGCGCCGGACCAGGGGTGCGAAGGCCGCCAGCTCCGGGGAGCCCGGGAGGACGTCCGCGAGGGAGGGCGGCTCGGCCAGCACGTGCTGGAGGAGGACGGCCGAGACGTTGCCGCCGACGAAGGGCGGACGACCGGCGAGCAGCTCGTGGAGCATGGCGCCCAGGGAGTAGAGGTCGCTCGCCGGGCCGACCTCCTCGGCCTGCGCCTGCTCCGGGCTCATGTAGCTCGGCGTGCCCATGGCCACACCGGTGCTGGTCAAGCTCGGCCCGCCCTGATCGAGGAGCTTGGCCAGGCCGAAGTCCAGGACCTTGACCTGCTCCTGGCCGGCCGCGTCCCGCACGACCATGACGTTGCCCGGCTTGAGGTCCCGGTGGATGATGCCCAGCGCGTGGGCTTCCTCGAGGGAGAGGCAGACCTGCTGGGCCAGTCGCCGCACCCGGGCAGGCGCGAGGGGGCCCTCCTGGGCCAGGATCTGCTCGAGGGTGCGCCCCACCAGCAGCTCCATCACCAGGAACGGGCGCCCGTCCGGCAGCTCGCCGACGTCGTGGATGACCACCGAGTGGGGGCTGTGCAAGGCGGCGGTGGCCTCGACCTCGAGGAGGAACCGGCGGCTGCTGGTCGGCGAGCTGCTCTCGACGGCCAGCAGCTTCAAGGCCACGAGGCGCTTCATCTTCGGCTGGTAGGCCCGATAGACCTGCCCCATGCCCCCGCGGCCGAGCTGCTCGAGCACCAGGTAGCGCTCCGCGACGAGGCTCCCGCAGAGGGGGTCGTCCGCGTCGAAGGGCAGCAGCGAGAGCCCGTCCACGGGGCAGACCGTGGCCCCCGGCGCGGTCGGGCGACCGAGGCAGCCCGGACAGATGCGGGCCAGGCTCATCGGCGCCTCTTGGCCGCGCGGGGGGCGCGCCGCTTGCCGGGGGCCTTGGGCGTCGCCGGCGCCAGGGGCTCGGCCGCGGCCGGCCCGAGCAGGGTCGCCAGCTCGGCGCGCAGGGCCGCCAGCGACCCGGGAGCGAAGCCGCGCTGCACCCAGCGCAGGCGCCCCGTGCCATCGACGAGGGCCAAGAAGGGCAGCTCGGTGGCGCCATAGCGGCGCGCGAGGATCTCGAAGCGGTCGCCGAGCACCGGGAAGGGGAGCGCCAGCTCCTCGATGGCCAGCCGGCTCATGGCCGCGATCCCCTCCTCCTCCGTGTCGATGACCACCAGCACGAACTGGACGTCCTGGTCCCGCAGCTCCGCGGCGAGGCGCGCCAGCTCGGGCAGCTCGGCCTTGCAGGGCTGGCAGTAGGACGCGCCGAAGCTGAGCACCAGGGCGGCGCGGGCGGGCTGGGCCGTCGGCCCGACCACCCGCTTCAGGGAGAAGGTCGGCTGACCGCAGCCTTCCGGGTTGAGGGTCGCCATGGTGAAGGCCGGAGCCGGATCGCCGGGCCGTGGCGTCTCGGCGAGGGCCGGACCGGAGACGAGCAGGGTGACCAGAGCCAGGACGATCGGGCAATCCCGCTGCAAATAGTGGTTCTTTGGACTCATGAGGTCGCCAATCCCCAAGACCTCTTCTCCTCAGAGCCAGATCACCAACCGCTCGAGCCGGAGCGCTTCCCGATCTCCCGCGTCGCTCGCCCGGGTGCCCGCGACGTGCCCGGTGGGCGCGTCGCGGGACGTCGGCCGAGACGCGTCCTGGCTCGCCAGGAGCTGCCGGACCCGGTCGCCGAGCCGCCTCCCGGCCTGCTCGTCCGGGCCGGCCCCCCGCGTGCTCCCGCCGGCCGCGAGCCCCAGGCGGGAGAGCTCCTCGACCAGGGACCGGCCCCCGCTGCGCAGGCAGCCGAACAGATGCTCGTGGAACGCTCCCTCGTCACCGGCGAGGAACGCGGCGAGCGCCGCGTTGCGCTGGAAGTGTGGGCTGTCCTCGTGCTCCCGCAGGACCTGGCGGTATGTCGTCAGGGCGGGTGCGTAGCGTCGCTGGACGAGCAGGAGGTTGCCGAGGTTGTTGCGCGCCCTGCCGGAGCGATCCCCCAGGGAGCTGCTCTGCTCGAAGGCCTGCTGGGCCTCTGCCGCCCTCCCGAGGGCCATCAGCGCGAGACCCCGCCGATTGTGGGCCGCGGCGACCTCGGGCCCCGCGCCGGTCGGCAGGGGCTGGGCGAGCAGTCGCTCGGCTCGCTCCCGCTGGGCCGCCCGCACCACGCGCAGGGAATCGCCGACCTCTCCGGGATCGGGGGCGACGTCCGGCAGGGTGAGGTCCTCCGGCTCGAGGTCGCTGGGTGGATAGCGGCTCCACGCCTCCCGCAGGTCGACGATCTGCAGCTCGTCCGGCTTCGCCTGCCAGCGGGCCACCTGCGCAACCCCCTCGTCGAGGGCCTCGAGGAGGGGCCGGCCGACCAAGGTGGTCTCCAGGGGCAACCAGAGCCGCTCCCGGTGCTCGACGAGGCCGGTGCGATCGAGGGTCGCCAGGTCCAGGGCGTGGGGAGAGAGCCCCGTGGGCACGGCCGCCAGGACGTGGTCGGGAGAGACGAGGAGCAGGATCGGGAGCCCGGCCGCCTCGCCGAGCGCGGCGAAGAGCACCGCGAGATCGTCGCAGTCGCCGGTGCGGTGACGCAAGGTCTGGAGGGGAAACTGGACGGTGTCCAGGGGCCGGCGGGCGAAGGGGTTGACCGGATCGGCCGCGTAGCGCAGGCCCAGCCGCCCGAGACCGAGGACGAGGGCCGCGGCCAAGGCGAGGGGGTCATCGGACGCGGTCGGCGCCTGCTGCGCCAGGGAGCGGGCCAGGGCCGCCAGGGGGGCCGGGGAGGGGGAGACGAAGGAGGCGACCGAGGCGACCTGCTCCCAGCTCAGGGCGTTGCGGTCGAAGACCACCAGGGAGGTGGAGCGGGAGTCGGTCAGCCGGTACTCGCCGACGGTGTACTCGAGCTGCAGTTGCAGCAGCGCCGGCTGGTTCTGGTCGTGACGCGCGAGCCGCGCGCGGTCCAGCACCAGCTTCAGGGGGATCTCCTGCTCCGCGCCGGGTGCCAGCGAGCCGGCCGGGAGGTCGAGCGCGGCGCGCGTGAACCCGGGGAGGCCGACCCGCAGGAGGAGATCCGTGGCCGGGGTGTCTCCGCCGTTGCGCAGCCGCACCTTGCCGAGGGGTTGCTCTGCGTATGCGAGCAACTGCGCCGGGAAGAGGTCGTCGACCTGCAAGGCGAGGATCTCCACCGGCTTGCCCGGTGCGTGCCCTCCGCCCCCCCGGGCCAGGATCGAAGCCAGGGGAGTCCGGCTCAGCCCGGGCAGCAGGTCACGGCGGGCGAGGAGCTTCTCGGGCTGCAGGGCCTCCACCAGCCGCTCGCCGAGACGGCCGAGACAGGCCGTCTGGGTGGCGGGCGAGCAGACCTCCTGGAGGGCGACGAAGACGCCGCCCGTGGCCGCCGAGACGACCCGGACCGCGAAGCGCCGCTCCGACCCGGCGGCCTCGTGGGAGGAGAACAGCAGCAGGCTGGCGTCCGCCGGGAGCCGGTGGCGCTCGAGCAGCACCTTCCAGGTGGCCGGACGAGGCCCGGGCACGGCCGGTGGCTCGTCCAGGGCAGGCAGCCGCAGGGAGGGGACGCTGGACAGGGAGGCGGTGAGCTGCGCGACGAGGGCCCGGCCGATCCAGGCCTCGCCCGGCTTCCCGGCAGGGCTCTCCGGCCGCAGGAGGAGCAGCGGGAGCTGCAGGGCCCGGGCTGGATCGTAGTCGGCGCGGATCGACCGCTCGCTGCTGCCGTAGACCGTGATCCCGGCCTCGGGCTGCTGATCGAGGGCCAGGGCGAGATCTTGTGTTTTGACGCCAGGTTGGAGATCGATGGCGAGCTTCGTCATCCCCCGTCCGGCGTGGAGGACGCGCAGGCCGGCGACCCCGGGGAGGCCGGCGAGGACCCGCTGGACCCGCGCCCCCTCGCTGACGTTGGGCACGCCGAGCAGGACGAGCTCGAGGCGGCGGCCCTCTTGGGATCCCTGGGGCGGCGCGGCCAAGAGCTGGGCCGCCAGCTCGGCGCCCGCGGCCCGGGCGGCCTTGGCCGCAGCCTGGCGCGGCACGAAGTCCAGGCCGGCGCCGCGTGCGGAGTAGCTGCCGAGCACCTCTCCCGAGTCGACCGCGATCGCCTTCGCCTCGCACCCGGCGTCGTAGCGCGCGACCTGGTTGCCGAGCAGGTCGCTCTGCAAGGGCGAGAGCTCGCAGAGCCCGGCGAGCAGCACGTCCGCGTCGAGGGTGGTGATCACCGGGGCGATGGTCCCACCGAGCAGGGTCCCGGCGTCGGTCACCGAGCGGATCTTGCGGCTCTGGGCCTCGTCGACGAAGACGAGGCCCCCGGCGAGCAGCCGGCGGACCAGCTCCTGCTCGGCCGTGGAGAGGGGCTGCGCCTCACCTTCCAGCCGCTCCTCGAGCAAGGCGGCGTAGCGGAGGGAGGACTCGGCCGGCGAGGCGGCGGGCTGGATCAGCACGAGCAGCGAGAGAGCCCCGGCGAGACCGATCCTGGACGCCGCGCGCGGCCGCGCGGGAAGGACCACGCCGAGCACCATCGCTCCCCCCTCTTCACCCAGGCGGCGACCCCGGTGAACGGGCGTTCATCGCGCCACCTGTCACGCGAGGAGCGCAGTGTACCGCCAGAGCGGGGGCAGGGTAAAGTGGACCCCGGTGCGCCCCGGCCGCCGCCACGTCCGACGAGGAGGCGAGCGCGCGGAGACCGGTCGAAGCACGAGCACGAGCACGTGCACGAGCACGAGCACGAGTCATCGTCTCAGGAGTCGGTCCGCACCACCCGCAGGCCGAGGTTGAGGCCCTTGCTCGCCGGGGGCGCGGCGCTGCGGCACGCGGCCCGGGAGTGATAGGCCCGGTCGTTCCAGGAGCCCCCCCGGTAGGTACGGGCCTCGCCGAGGGTAGCGCCCAGGGGGTCGACGCCGCCCCGGGGAGACTCGCTGAACTGGTCCCAGCACCACTCCCAGACGTTGCCGAGCACGTCGAAGAGGCCCCAGGCGTTGGCAGCCTTCATCCCCCCGGGGTGCGGCCCAGCGCAGCCGATCCCACCTTCGCCCGTGATGTCGACGCAGTCGGGGTAGTACACCTCGGCGTTGCCGCAGAACCAGGCGATGGGATCCAGGGTGGGGTTCTCGACCTCGCACTGCAGGTGCCGCGCATCCAGGTTGCCGCGGTAGGTGGCCCGGAGGTCACCGGCACGCGCCGCGACCTCCCACTCGGCCTCCGTGGGCAACCGATATCCTCGGCAGCCAGGACCCTCGGGCCAGGCCGGCGCCGCGCCCTGCCGGGCGTCGGTCGAATCGTAGGGCTCGTCGAGCCGGCCCGCCCGGCGATAGCAAGGTGGCAGCTCGTCGGCCAGGGAGCGGGCGTTGCAGTAGGCGATGGCCTCGAACCAGCTCACGTCCTCGACCGGACAGTCCGCGCCACACGACTGGAAACCGGCGGGCGAGAGAAACTCGGTCCACTGGGCCTGGGTCACCTCGACGGCCTGGACCAGGAAGGCGCGGGTCAAGGTCACCTGGCGCCGGGGCTCGTCCGCAGACCGGAGCTGTTCGTTTTCGGGGCTCCCGATGGTGTACTCGCCCGGGCAGACCCGGATCCAGCGGTCCGCCGGCGCGGCCGCCGGGTTCACGGGGCCGGGGACACAGCCGCCCTCGCCCTCCCCTTCCCCCTCGCCCTCCGCACCCTCGCCCTCCGCGCCCTCGCCCTCCGCGCCCTCGCCCTCCGCGCCCTCGCCCTCCCCTTCCCCCTCGCCCTCGCCCTCCGCTCCCTCGCCCTCGCCCTCCGCGCCCTCCCCCTCCCCTTCCCCCTCGCCCTCGCGGCCGGTGTCCGGGCTCCCGACGTCCACGCCTCCCCCATCGGCGAAGAACAGGACCGGCGGCTCGTTCCGCAGACAGCCGCCGACCAGGAGCAGCGCGGCCAGGAAGACCAGGCAGGAGGCCATCCACCAGAGGACGGGTCGAGTGCGTCTCATCGCGGCTCCCTCCACGCGCCCAACGCGGCGACCACCAGGTGCAACGATGCCTAACCTATAGCCAGCGACCGCGGTGCGACCAGCGCCGGACGAGCATCCCGGGGTCCGTCTCGTCGTCGACCACGGCCACCGGCAAGGGCAGACGCCCTGGCCGGGGGATGTCGAGCGCGTGGGCGCGGTGCGTGTGGCCGCTGACCAGGGACACGACCTTGGGCGCCAAGCGCAAGAGCTCCCCGAGGGTCGGGAAGTAGAAGTACGCGTCGCCGCTGCGTAGCCGCTCGTCCGCCTCCAGGGCCGGAGAGCGCTGCTCGAGGAAGGCGGGGACGTGGGTGAAGACCGCGGTCCCGTCGACCTCCGGGCGGCTCGCGAGCCACTGCAGGATCAGGCCGAGCTGCAGCAGCCGCTCCCCGGCGAAGAGGACGTCGGACCAGGGCCAATCGACGCGCACCGCGTCCATGGCCCGCTGCCCCTTGGTGGCCGCGAGCTCGGCCACGGAGCGCCCCGTGCGGTCCGCGGAGTAGTCGTACCAACCGATGCTGCCAGCCAGGGCAAGCCGGTACTCTGGAATCATTACTGGCTCATTTTCTAGCCAGATCGCACCAGCTCTCCTGGTCAGATCAGGAAGGACGTCATCCCAGAGCTCCTGGCTGCTGGGGGGGAGCGCGCCCGTCCAGCCGGGGACCGGAGGCGGGGGCGGGAGGTCGCGGGGGAACCGGCTCGACGGCTTGCGCACGACGTCGCGGTCGTCGAGGCGCGCGCTCCAGAGGTCATGGTTCCCGGCCAGGACCAGGGTCGTCCACGGCCCCGCGAGCCGGTCCAGGGCCGCCGCGAACCACCCGGGGTGGGAGGCGAGATCACCGGCGACGACGAGCACATCCGGGGGATCGACGCGGACCTGGGCGAGGCGTGCGTCCACCTCGGCCTCGCTCCAGGAGGCCAGGTGCAGGTCGGAGACGACGCCGAGCCGCAGCACGTCGTCCCGGCCGGGCAGGTCGAGGGTCCGCGGCGCAACCCCGCGCGCCGCGAGCAGCTCGCCGAGCCCGGCCAGGGAGTCGGGCCCCGCGGCCCGCAGGGCAGCGAGCAGCTCGAGGTGCAGGACCAGCCCTTCCGGGCGCTCCAGGAAATCCTGGACCCGGGCCGACCAGGGGGTGCTCGGCGAGAGCAGCCGGCGCTCGAGCAGCCAGGGCACGAGGACGCCGAGGAGGGTGTCGTTCATGAGGTCTCCGCGAGCTCCACGACGCCGACCGGGCCCCGATCTCCGCAACCGCGGCACCCGGGCGCGTCCCCCGTCATCGACCGGCTGCCGGCCTTCGCCGCGGCAGCGGGCCCGTGCGCGCACTCAACCGCGGGCGCGCGCCGACCGGACACCACGATCAGCTTAGCCTATCCGGTCTGCGTTGGGATCCCCCTCTCCCGGCACGGCGGACGGGGCCGCCCCGCCCGGGGCCGACCGTGTCCGCCAGGGGCCCGGCCTAGCGGAGCCAGTTGACAAGGCCCCCGGCTTCGGGTGTCCATCGTGACCAACACAGGGGGGCCCATGCAGACCAGGATCACCGCGACCTTCGGCGTCACCCATCCCATCGTCCTCTCCGGCATGTCCTGGATCAGCACGCCGCCCCTGGTCGCCGCGGTGGCCGAGGCGGGCGGGCTGGGGATCCTCGCCACCGGGGTGTGCCGGCCCGCGGAGAGCCGGGAGCTGATCCGCACCACCCGGCAGCTCACCACCAGGCCCTTCGGCGCCAACGTCACGCTGTACTTCCCGAGCGCCCGCGAGAACGCCGAGGTGCTGATCGCCGAGCAGGTGCCCATCGTCAACTACGCGCTGGGCAAGGGGGACTGGATCTGCCAGGCCGTGCATGCGTACGGCGGCAAGGTGATCGCCACGGTCGCCACCTTGAAGCACGCGCTGAAGGCCGAGGAGGACGGGGCCGACGCCCTGATCGTCACGGGCCACGAGGCGGCGGGACACGGTGGCGACGTGACCTCCCTGGTGCTCGCGCCCCGCCTCGCGGAGCGGGTGCGGATCCCGATCATCCTCGCCGGCGGAATCGCGGACGGCCGGGGGCTGGCCGCGGCCCTGTGCCTCGGGGCCGAGGGCGTGGCCATGGGCACCCGCTTCATGTGCTCCGTGGAGAGCCCGGTGCACGAGCTCCAGAAGGCGCAGGGTCTGGAGGCGGAGATCGACGGGACCGTCTACACCGATCGGGTCGACGGGCTCCCCGCGCGGGTGCTGCGCTCGCCGGGCAGCACACGGCTGATGCGGCGACACCTCGACCCGCTGAGCGCCCTGTGGCAGTCCCGGCGCATCGCCCGGCTGCTCGACCTGCCGTGGGCGAAGGTCTTCTTCGGCGTGCTCGCGTCCGGCCCACGCCAGGCCGCCCGGATGGCGCGACTGGCCATCGGCTTCACGGCGTTCGAGACGGGCACCCAGGCCGGCGACAACGAGCGGGGCGTGCTGCCCCTCGGTCAGGCCGCGGGACTGATCCACGACCGCCCGACCGTCCGGGAGATCATCGAGCGGACGGTCGCCGAGGCCGAGGCGGCGAGCCGGCGGGTGCAGACGCTGGTGTCCGCACCGACGGAGTAGGGAGGGCGGACGCCGGCGCGAGCTCAGGGCAAGCAGGTGGCGAACGGCTCCCCGTTGGCGCAGGTCCCCGGGCTGAACAGGGGCGGGCACCCCAGGTCCGCAGAGCAGCCTCGGGGCTCGCCGGGACCGATCCAGGGGTGATCGCCGAACGGCCCCGTGCCGTCGGGGATCCGGGTCAGGGAGCGGGCCGGGGCGCTCTGCACGGCTCCCCAGACGCGGTCGAGCACCGTCGAGCTGCGGTTGAGCAACGCGACGGTATCGCCGGTGTTGTTGAGCCCCAGGGGGTCGTCGGAGATCAAGAAGGTGGTGCCCGGGATCTCGGGCAGCCCGATCGCCCCCCCGCTGAACAGCACGATCCCCTGCCGGGCGGGCAGGCAGCCCCCGTCGATGATGTGCACGACGAGCTCCTCGCCGCCGATGTCCGTCTCGATCATGATCCATTCCAGGCGGACCGGCTGGCCCGCGACGTTGACGATCTCGATGAACTCGTCCTGCCGGGAGCTGGCCACCCCGTCCGCGTTGACGTCATGGCTCGACGGGTCCAGCAGGATCTCGTTGATCACCAGCGTCCCCGGACCGGCCGGCAGGGCCTGCAGGCAAGGGTCGCAGTCCGCGGGGCAGCTCGCGGCGGTCTCGCCGCCGGCCTCGTCGCACACTCCGTCACCGCAGGGGTCGTACTCTTCGAAGGTCAAGGTGAGCAGGAACGGGCCCTCGTCGAAGTCGGTCAGCCCGGTGACGACGATGTAGTAGCGCCCCGCGGGCAGGGGAGAGTAGGTCACCAGCCGGGCGCGGACCGCCGAGCCGTCCTCGTCCCGGAGCTCGACGAGGACCGGCGCGGCGCACGAACCGCCGAAGATGAACGGTGCGCTGAACCAGGGCGTCGTGCTCTCGAGCACGAGCTCGAGGAAGGTCGGTCGGTCCAGCTCGAAGGTGTAGAACACGTCCGGGGACTCGCCCGGTTCCGGGGCGAAGTCGTGCCTCGCATTCAGGGTGGTGCCGACCCGCTGCTGCTCGCCGACGGGCTCCACGGGGAGGGCCTCCGCGCAGGTGTCCCCGGGGGGGCAGTCCGCGACGCAGTCGCCGGGATCGCAGCGCCCGTCCCCGCAGACGGGCCCCGCGCCCTCGCCCTCACCCTCCGAACCTTCGCCCTCACCCTCGGAACCCTCACCCTCGCCCTCGAAACCTTCGCCCTCGCCCTCGAAACCTTCGCCCTCGCCCTCGAAACCCTCACCCTCCCCCTCGGACCCTACGCCCTCGCCCTCGGAGCCTTCGCCCTCGCCCTCGAAACCTACACCTTCGCCCTCGCCCTCGAAGCCTTCGCCCTCGCCCTCG
>JAVEVO010000304.1:0-3817 GCA_034005005.1 Myxococcota bacterium | reverse complement strand
GACAGGGCGCGGGTGATCTCCATCGACGTCCAGCTCGGCGATCGGGTTAGCGCCGGGCAGGTGCTGGCAGTCCTCGACAGCGCGGCCCTGGACGGGGAGCTGGGCGAGACGGAGGCGCTCTTGGAGCAGCTCCGCAAGGAGCTGGAGCGGGAGCGGACCGAGCGCACCCGGGAGTATCTCGAGAGCACCGGCAAGATCTCCGGGGGGGCCGAGGACACGGCCCGCCGCCTCGCCGCGGCGCGTGCCGAGCAGGCCCGCCTCCAGGGCGAGCTGGGCGCCACGGAGCGGGAGATCGCCCGTCAGCAAGGGCTCGTCGGCCAGCAGCTCACCTCCGCGGCCCTGCTCGCCGAGCTCCAGCAGAAGCAGGCCGCGCGGCGCGAGGAGAAGGCCGGGATGGACGCCGCGGTGGCCTTGCTGGCCCAGCAGGCCGCGGCCAGCCACCGCCGGCTGGAGCAGTGGCGCAGCGCCACGGCCCCCGAGGGTCCGGGCGGGTCCCGCGACGCCGCCGGCGCGCCGGACGCCGCCCTGGCGCCAGCGCCCCTGGCCCACTACCTGGCGCCCATCGAGGCCGCGATCCGGGTCGAGGAGCGCAAGCGGCAGCGCTTGCTGGCCGAGCGCGAGGCCTACCGGCTGCGCGCCCCCGTGGACGCGACCGTGGGCTTCATCCACCTGCGCACCGGCGAGGTGAGCGGCCCGGAGCTGCCCGTGCTCACCGTCGTCGCCCCGGCGTCGGACCGGGTGATCGCCTATGCCGGGGAGGACGATGCGGACGGGATCCGGGTCGGGATGCGCGCCCACCTCCGGCCGCGGGACGGCTCGGGGGCCGAGCGACGCGGGACCGTGGTCTTCGTGGCTCCCGCCTACTCGCCCTTGCCCTACCGCTATCAGATCTTGCGCAACCGGCCGGCCTGGTGCCGTCAGGCCCTGGTCCGCCTCGATCCCCTGCCGGCCGGAGAGCCGCTGCCGGTGCCCGGGGAAGCCTTCGACCTCGCCTTTTTTGCTGGGGACGGTCTGCTCCCCGGAAGGGACGACCTGGCCCACGGCCCCGCCGTCACGGAGCCCGCCACCCGCGAGCTCGCGCCATGAGGCTTGCTCCTTGGCCGTTGCTGAGCCTGGTGCTGCTCCTCGGGGAGGCCGTCGCGGCCGAGCCGGCCCCGCCGGGTGTCCTGGGGCTGGAAGAGGCCATCGCGCTCGGTCGCCAGGCCGACCTCTCCGGCGAGATCGGCCAGGCCCGAGCCGAGGGGGCCGAGCGCCGGGCCGCGGCCCAGGTCGAGGGCCGGTGGAAGAACCCCGAGCTGCGGCTGCGGCTGACGCCGCTCTGGGACACCGCGTCCGGCACATTGCCCCGTGGCCACCTCCTCGACGACACCCGGGTCAGCCTGCGCTTCTCGCCGCCAGTGCCCGGAGCCCGCCAGCGGTGGCTCCAGACCGGAGAGCTCCAGGGTGAGGCCGCGGACCGTCAGGCCGACTGGGCGGCCGGCGAGGCCGCTGCCCTGGTCAAGAGCTGCTACTTCACAGCCCTGGCGGCCGAGGTCCGGGCACAGCTCGAGATCGAGGAGCTCGACTTGTGGCGACGGGCCGTCGGCCGGCTTCGGAAGCAGGTCGCCCAGGGGCAGGCCACGGGGCTGGAGCTGGCGCTGGCCGAGCTCCAGGAGCGGGAGGCCGCGGCCACGGCGCGGCGCCATGCGGGGGAGGCCCGGGTGAGCCGGAGCCAGCTCGCGGCGGCCACGGGGTTGGGCTCGACCGCGACCCGACCGCTCGACGAGGCCCTCTTCTGGGCCGCCTGCGGCGCCCGGGCAGACCTCCTGCCGCCGGTGGAGCTCCCCGACGACCAGGTCCTGGCCGGCCGGGCCGACGTCGCCGGGCGACGCCGCGCGGTGGCCGGTGCCGAGGCCGAGGTTGCGGCGGTGGCCCGGGAGCGCTGGCTGTGGCCCAGCTTCTTCGAGGTCGCGTACCAGACCGGGGAGGACCGTGACCCGGACGAGCTGCGTCTCCGGCTGGCCCTCCCCCTGCCGCTCTTCGACCGGGGGCAGGGGGACGCGGCCCGGGCAGAGGCCCGCCTCGCGACGAGCCGGGCAGAGCTACGGTCTGCCGTGGGCCAAGCCCGAGCCGAGATCGTCGAGGCCGCCGCGGCCTTGCGCGCGGCCCTGGAGGAGCTGCAAGAGTTCCAGCAGGCCGACCGGATCGCCTCCCGGAGCCAGGAGCTGGCCGCCCAGATGCGCGCCACGAGTCAAGCCGAGGAGCCGCTCCTCCTGAGCCTGGCCACACAGGAGATCAGGCTCCGTCAGGATCGGATCAGGGCGCAACTGGCGTGCCACCTGGCGGCGGTGGAGCTGGAGCGGGCGCTGGGGGCGGCGGGGGCGGCGGGGGCGGCGGGGGCGGCGGAGGCGGCGGGGGCGGCGGGGGCGGCGGGGGCGGCGGGGGCGGCGGGGGCGGCGGGGGCGGCGGAGGAGGGGGCGGCGGGGGCGACGGGGGCGCGGTAGCCGCCGCGGGCAGACCGGACACGGGCTCCGGCTTCGTAGTACGAACCTCCCCATCCGGGTTGCAGTCAAGGAACTTTTGGCCCTCGTCGGTGGGGGGATTACAGACTTTCAAGCCAGCTCCGGGGGTGTAGAGGGAGACCCGGGGCTGGGCGGTGCCCGCACCCTCGATCCGGTAGACCTGGTCGTTGGCCTGCTTGAGGAAGAGCAGCCGTTCCAGGGGCCAGCCGACGAGGTGGTGGAGCAGGGCCCGGTTGATCGCCCCGTGGCCGACGACGAGCACCTTCCGCTGCTGCAGACCGAGCCCGAGCCGGGCGACGAACTGCTCGGCGCGCCGTGCCAGATCGAGGTAGTTCTCGCCGAGGGGGAGGCGTCCGCGCAGCTTGTCGCGCTCCATCTCCTGGAACGCGGCTTGCAGCAAGCGCAAGGCTTCCTCGGGGTGGGAGCCCCGCGCCTCCTGCGCGCAGCCGCGCAGCTCGGCCCCGGACCGCTCGGGCACGAGCTGGCTGATGCAGATCCCCTCGCCGATGCCGTTGCCGATCTCGTTGAGCTCGGACTGTACCTGCGGGGTCAGCCCATGCTCGAGGGCCAGCAGCTCCGCGGTCCGCCGCGTGCGGAGCCGCTCGCTGGTGTAGATGGCGTTCAGGGGCTCCTGGCGCAGCAGGTTCCAGAGGCTGACCCGGTTGATGTAGCCCACCGCGTCGAGGTCCGGGTCCCCCTGCAGACGAGCCGTGCGGTTGTATTCGGTCTGGCCGTGCCGGGCGAGGTAGAGGGTCTCGGGCAGCCCCTGGGTGGCGCACCCGCCGAGGAGGGGCAAGAGCAGGAGGAGCGGGAGCGTTCGCCGGCAGAGCATGGGGCAGCCTCCGTGGGTCGTTCCCGGGAGGGTATACCAGAGGCCATCCCCCTCGGCGAGGGCCGAGGAGCGGCAGCCGCGGCCTCCGAGTAGCCACCCACACCGAGATGGCGTATGCTGGAAGTCCAGCGAACGAGCGTGAGCGGTAGGCCTGGGGGAGGCCATGCAGAGGGTCGAGATCGCCGCCGGCAGCTTCCGGCAGCTCCTCCGCGCAGGTTGGCGAGCCCTGGTCGGCCTGCTCGTCCTGACGTGTCTGCCCGGGGCCGCGGTGGGACAGACCGTGCCGCCGGAAGGGCAGGTCATCGCCGAGGACGCGGAGGACCTCCCCGAGCCCGCCTCCCGCACGGGCACGCCGGTCCCCGCGGTCGCACCCCCGCCGGCCCTCCCCGCGGTGATCGCACCCCCGCCGGCCCCCCCCGCGGCAATCGCACCCCCGCCGGCCCCCCCCGCGGCAATCGCACCCCCGCCGGCCCCCCCCGCGGTG